>JAGQHN010000126.1 GCA_020431825.1 Trueperaceae bacterium
TATTAGTTTGATTTATCACGTTGTACTCGCCTTTATTGCAATATATAGGAAATGAAATGGAATCGATATGAGCAAGTTCAGGATTTGGTTTTAACCCAGACCCCTGCCCTACATCTCATCAATCAGCACACGCCGACCCTCTTTAGCGCTGAGTTGACAGGCGGCGATAACCCTTTGAATATAAGCTCCATCGGCAAATGAAGGAAAAGAATCCTTCCCCTCAAGAATGTCCCTTATCCAGGCTCGAGCCATATGATCCTGGTTACGGAAGACATCTCGGTACGTATTATGAACGCTGTCACGACGGGCATCTCCCCAAATTTCATCAGGGATTGGGAGGGGCTTTAACATTCCTTCACCTGCTCTGGCACCCCTGACTTCCTGAACTTTGTCCCAGTCATTCACGGTGTAGAGCGTACCGTCTGAGCCATGAAATTCCTTGTGGTGGGTTTGTCCAAAGGGCGTGTCTTCATAAAGGGCGGCAGATGCCACAATGACCCCTTGCGCACCATTCTTAAACTGCAACAGGATGCTGGCCCCATCATCAGCCCGTTGATAAGCATTGTTTCCGTCAGGGCGCGAATCTCGCTCAATGTGGTAACTCAATTGACACATCACAGATTCAATTTCGCCGTAATACCAGTAAGCAAGATACATAAAATGTGACCCAATATCACCGACTGCACCAGCACCCGCTTCGTCTAAATCAAAGCGCCACATATAATTACCTTCCCTGGCATAACCCGTGTAGTAGCGCATATTCAGGAAATAGGGTTTTCCTATATAGCCCTCGTCCACAAGTTGTTTAATGTAACGCTCGGCTGGCATAAAGCGGTAAGTAAAAGGCACAAGGCATGTTAAACCTGTCGCCTGCTGCTTCGCCGCCATCTCATTTGCTTCTGGAACATTCATGGCCAGTGGTTTTTCGCAAAGGACATGCAAACCTGCATCCAACGCTTTCATCGTCATATCAAAGTGTGTTTTGTTACTCGTAACAATCACAACAGCGTCAATCAGCCCACTGGCATACATTTTTTCATAATCTGTAAAGGAATAAGGGATGTTATGTTCCTTGGCAAAGGCTTTTGTCCGCTGTTCGCTTCGTCCACAAATGGCTCTGACCCTGGCATTTGGATGCGTGGCAAAGGCAGCAAGGTACATAGCCTCTGTCCAAAAGCCAGGGCCAACAATGCCTATATTGATAATTTTGTCCTCACTCATGTGACATTCCTTAGTAAATTAACTGCTTTTTGCACACCCACCTCGGGTGGCAGGGCGTAGTCCTCATGCTCAATGCTAAGGACATCATCATACCCACACTGGCTAAGTTGAATGACAAAATCGCGCCACCAGCTTTCCGCATGCCCATAGCCAAGCGTGACGTAGTTCCATGAGCGAGCCATAACCTGAGCGTTAGGAGCCGTTTCCAGGCGGGTGTTCAGTTCGCAATTCGTAGGATCAACGCGGGTGTCTTTGGCATGGACATGATAGATCATGCCCTCTAATTTTCGAATGGCTCGTAACGGGTCACCCCCCATCCAGAGCATATGACTTGGGTCAAAATTAACTCCAACCATGTCCCCAACAGCGTCGCGCAATTTTAGAAGCGTCGCCGTGTTATAAACCAGTTGACCTGCATGTTGCTCAATGCAGATTTTCTCAATATCATGCTTTTGTGCATATTTAACCAGTTCACGCCAGTAGGGTATGGCAATATCCTCCCACTGATAGCGCAAAATACTATGGTTTTCAGGTGGCCAGGCCGTTGTTATCCAGTTTGCGTTGGCATCGCCAGGACCGCCGGGTAAGCCGGACATCATCACAATGCGTTGAATGCCAAGGAGCTTTGCAAGCTTGAACGTTTTGCGAACAACTTCGTTATTGTTTTTGCCACGCTCCCCTGGCGCAAGTTGATTACCTGAGCAATTTAGAGCACTGATCGTTAGGCCATGATCGTCAATTTTATCTATAAAGATCTGACGTGAAGAGGCACTTTCTAAAAGCTCTTCCAGATGGATATGGGGAGCTGACGACCAGCCACCACAAGCAAATTCAAGGCACTCTATGCCCATCTGGGCAGCTGTCCCTAAAACTTCATCAAAGGAGAGATGCCCTAAACTATCTGTTACCAAACCTATTTTCATGCTAATACTTCCCTTTAAGACAGGCTGAATGTCTCACGAAACACTTGCATAGCTTCAAAAGAATCCCCGATGGGATAGCCTTCAAAACCGACTGGTCCTGTGTAGCCAAGGTCATTTAGGACTCGAGCAATGTTTTTATAGTTCATCTCCCCTGTGCCAGGTTCATGGCGACCCGGAGAATCGGCAACATGAATAAGTCCTACAAAATCTATATACTTCCTGATCAGTTCAATCACATTTCCTTCCTCAACCTGAGCGTGGTACAGGTCAAGCGTAATTTTTAGATTAGGGCTAGCCACTTCCTGAACCAGCCTCACCGCTTCTTCCACCAGGCCAATGCCGTAACCCTTATGATCAATTTTGGTATTCAGGTGCTCGAGGCATAGGGTAACCCCTCCTTTTTCCGCATGCTTGGCAGCACGCTCGAGAGCTTTATAGGCTGTTATCCAGCGCGTCATTTCACTGGCCTCAATGCCGTGAATAACTTCACCTTTTGGCCCTAACAAACCTTCAAGTAAGACAAGATTTTTGCTACCCACTTCCTGAGCAATGCCGACGGCTTTTTCTACTCCATCAACAAGGGCATCGACCTCGTCAGGATGCAATATACTTCCTGCTGTGGTGGCGACAAAACTTCCTGTATTTATCTTGGGATTACGAAATATCTCAACAGTTTCAGGGGTCGCGAAGCCAAAATCTACTAGAAAACCTGCATCACTAATGACCTTAGCCCGCTCTGCATAAGCTAAGTCGGTAAAAGCAAATTCACAGGTAAACGATAAATCAAAACTCGCTGGCATCTTTTTTTACCTCCGATATAGTTACGGCTTCAGTCTTTTTAATCTTAAGGACAGCCCTCATGCGGTCATCTGTTACCTGCCCACAGCTCCTCATAACAGGCTTCTAACTTGGTGTGTAAGCACGCTCTCTTTAGCAGCGTCAATAAGCTCGAGGGCTTTCAGGGAGTCCCAGGGATCAACAGGCAATCTGCCTTCACCGCGCACAGCTCTGGCAAAGCCTTCGTACAAATCAGTCCAGCCTGCATTTTCTGAAGGAATGATTTGGCTATATCCTGGACGCTCAATTTTTCCCCAGGCCTCCTCTGGCACCTTAGCCCAGGTCGGGGCGTGACTGGCCTTACGCCCCCCACTACGCAGGATGTTGGCCATCCCATCATGAGGAGGAATCGTAAATGTACCTTTGGTACCTGTGAGACGAAAACGCGGAGAAGCTTCACCTTGCAAGTTAAGATCACCTGTTAAGTGTGAGCGCATCCCACTTTCATGGTGAATGATGGCAAAAAACCTGTCCTCAAGAGGTTCTCTACCCTGTATAGGGTGCACTTCGGCATAGACAGTTTTGGCAGGACCAAAGAGTTGCAGGGTTTGATCAAAAACATGGCTACCAAAGTCTATAAGCACCCCTCCCCCAGAGGCAGGTACGCCACCCGGTGGACTTAGCTCCTCCATACGTGATTCAAAAAGCCACAACGCCCCCAGCTCACCAGAAGCAATGACTTTTTTCAGAGTCAAATAATCAGCATCCCAGCGGCGATTCTGGTACACCATTAAGGGTATTTTTTTTGCTTCAGCTTCTTCTAGAACGGCTCGAGCTTCCTGGGCGTTAGTGCCAAAAGGCTTGTCAATAATGCACGGCAAGCCAAGCTTGAGAGCTTCTCGGGCGAGCTCCGCATGTGTCCAGAGGGGTGTTGAGATAACAACGGCATCAACGTACTCTGCCATTGCAGACATACGGGTCACGACAGGAATAGCCGGATAATCGCTTTTTGCCTCTGCCTGACGCTCGGCTGATCTGGCAAGAATCGCGCTGAGTTCACATCCTTCAGCGGCGTCAATGATGGGCGCATGAAAGACTCGACCACCCACACCATAACCCACTAGACCAATTCTTAGATTTGCCGCCATACCTTTCCTTTCACATGCTTTGCAGGGCACACTAGGGACACCTGGTGCTTATCTGCCCAAGCCAAGTAATGGCTTGACAAATACCTTTCTCCATGCTTATTCTACTCGCGTAGAATTCAAATTTAATCACGTTGTAGTGCGGCTGTCAATTCTTTAGCAGCCGAAATCTACGCGGGTAGATTTCGGAGCAAGGTCGAAAGGTGTTTGCATGGACAAGCAGGTCACAATCGTACCCGCTGAGGTTTGTTAATGAGTGATTTCGTTTTAACGAATGACAGGCTTGATGACAAGGTTTTCATTGTCACAGGTAGTACCCAGGGTCTTGGAGAATTTATTGCGCGCCGCATTGCCCATCTCGGGGCACAGGGCATCGTTGTTTGTGGTCGCAAGACAAATCAGGGAGAGCAAGTTGCCGCCGAACTAACCAGTATGGGTGTGAAAAGTATCTTTGTAAAAGCTGATCTGGCCGTTGAAGCAGATTGCCGAACGATCACACAACGTTGTGATGAAACGTTTGGTCGGGTTGATGGTCTTGTGAATGCGGCTGGTTTAAGCAGCAGAGGTCATCTTGATGACACCACAGTAGAACTTTGGGACAAGCTTTTTAAGGTAAATACAAGGGCTCCTTTTATCCTCATGCAGGAAACTGCCCGCATTATGAAGCGGGAAGGCATTAGGGGTAGCATTGTCAATATCATTACCATGGGTGCATACGGGGGTCCGCCTGTTCTGATGGCCTATTGCAGTAGCAAAGGCGCACTCAGCATCCTTACCAAAAACGTAGCTCAAACCCTTCTTACTGACCACATTCGCGTTAATGGCATCAATATCGGCTGGATGGAAACGCCAGGCGAACACGAAGTTCAAAAAGCAGCCGGGCAACCGGAAAATTGGCTCGAGCTTGCCAATGCTAGCCGCCCCTTTGGTCGTCTTTTACATCCAAAAGATATTGCCCCAATGGTGACGTATCTGTTGAGTGATCAGGCGCAGATGATGACAGGTTCCATTATTGACCTGGATCAAACTATTCACGGGCCGTATCCAGATTAGGTCTAAGAATGGAAACTTCTCATCACTTCACACTGTTTACAGCGTTACGCCACAGCTTAAAGAATTCAACCGAAGCACCTTCGGTTCTTAGTTTTATTTTTGCATTCTTCTGCCTTTTTGCTAGCAATGTTCTGACAAGTCTATCTTTCTCTACGGTTCCAGGCTTTGCCTACATCAGTGGCACTCTTGCACTTAGCCTTGCCCTCCTGATTATTGCAGGTAATTTTGCTATATCGATTGGCTCTGTTTTGCCATTTCAGGTAGAGGAGGTGGAAGCGAAAAAGATTTGACCCTAATTGTTCGTCTGCAAGTCCGTTTTAAACACTGTTTGTATATATTTCAAGGGAGAAACATAAGATGAAAAAACCTGGTCTCTTTTTATTAGTCGTTCTGGTACTAACCGCAGGAATGTCGGTGTTCTTTGCTTCGGCACAGGAAGCCGGCGGTGCCGGTAAGCGCGAAATCTGTGCCATCGGTGGTGCAGATGCCTTTTTCGCGGTAGTTAAGAACGGTGCTGACGCCGCTGGTGCAGCTGTCGAGGCTGCCGGTTCCAACTACACCTGGATCCCGCTGCCCAATTATGACAATATCGGCCCGGACATGGTTAAGCTCATAGAGCAGGCCGTTGCCCAGGGTTGCACAGCTCTCTCAGTACCCGTTTGGGACGGTGCTGCCCAAACCCCAGCAATCAAAGCTGCCGTCGATGCCGGTGTAAATGTCTTTATGTACAACTCTGGTCTGCCTCTACTCGAGGACGGTTCGGTTCCTGCTCTTGGCTACTTCGGTACTGATGAGTACCAGGCTGGACTTGCAGCCGGTAAGGCTCACGCCGACGGTGGTGCCAAGAGCCTGCTGTGTGTCAACACCCAACCGGGTGCCGTAAACTGGCAGCAGCGCTGTGGTGGTGCCATTGAGGCTGCGACCGCTGCTGGGCTCGAGACCGAGGAACTCATTCTGCCTGCCGAAAACTTTGGTGACGCAGCTGCCATCTCCGCTGCCGTCCAGGCCAAGCTGGCCCAGAACCCCAACATTGACGCCATCATGACTGGCTCAGCTGCCGATGCCGACGCCGTTGCAGCAGCTCTCAAGTCTATGGGCGCAACACAGGTCCACCAGGGTTCGTGGGACGTTTCAGAGAACATCCTTAACCGCATCGCTAGCGGTGAGGCACTCTTTGCCATCGACCAGCAGGGTTGGCTCCAGGGTTGGTACGCCGTGTCACACGCCTGGTACTACGACCAGTACGCCATCCTGCCAGCCACCAACGTCATCCTGACCGGCCCGGCTCTGATCACCGCTGACAACGTTGAAACGGTTCAGCTCGCCGTAGGCTCAGGCCAGCGCTAAAGTCACCTGAGGTGCTTGGAGAGGTGGGTTTTGGCATGCCAAAACCCACCTCTCTGACGTTCATGGAGAACGAAAATGTCTAATCTGAAAAACCTGACTCGACGCCCAGAGTTTGCAGCCTTTGTTGGAACCCTGTTTGTTTTTTTATTCTTTACTTACTTCGGCTGGCCAACCTTTATCAAACCCCTGGTGACCGCTGGCTGGCTTAACGTAGCTGCAGAACTCGGCTTGATTGCTCTTCCAGTTTCGCTAGTAATGATTGCCGGACACCTTGACCTCTCGGTCGGTTCGATCCTGGCTGCTGGTGCAATGACTTACGCCATCATCACCGGGCACTTCAACCTACCAGATATCATCGGGCTACCTGCGGGCTTGGCTGTAGGAACTTTCTTTGGATTCCTCAATGGTCTGATCGTTACCAAGACCAAGCTAAACTCATTCATCGTGACGCTCGCTATGATGTTTGGTCTTCGGGGTCTGGTCTTCGGTATTACTCGTCTGACAACCAGCACAGTGCTCGTCTCTGTTGAAGTCAATGAAACCGTGCGCAGAACCTTTGGGGGACGCCTCTATCTCACGTTTGAAAATGCCATCGTACTCTGGGTAATCATAGCGATCATCGTGTCCTGGATTCTCTACAGAACGAAATATGGCAACTGGATCTTTGCCCTTGGTGGAGACGAAACTTCCGCCAGAGCGGCAGGCGTCCCGGTTGAGCGGGTGACGATCGGGCTGTTTATGGGTTCCGGCTTCGGCTCGGCACTCCTCGGCATCACGCAAGTTGCACTCTTTGGCAGCGCGCAGGTCTCGGCTGGTCAGTCCTACGTATTTTTCTCAATTATTGCAGTAGTGGTCGGCGGCGTACTGCTCACCGGCGGTTATGGCTCACCTGTTGGGGTCATCTTTGGAACGGTGACCTTTGCTATCGTCTCTCAGGGTATCTACTCCACTGGCTGGGACTCTGACTGGTCGTCTTTAATTCTCGGCCTATTGCTACTGGTCGCGGTACTTACCAACAACACCTTCCGGCGACTTGCCCTTTCCGCTGGAGACAAGAAGACTTCAGAAGCAAAGTCAACGTCACGCACTTCACCCGCCGAACTAAAGGAGGCCAAGCGTGACTGAAAAACGAATCCCCTACATCAGTATCGAAAATGTGACCAAGGTATTTGGTGGCTACGTTGCCCTTAATGAAGTCTCCCTGGAAATCCACCAGGGTGAGGTGCTGTGCCTCTTGGGTGATAACGGTGCTGGCAAGTCAACCCTGATCAAGGTACTCTCTGGTTTCCACCAGCCCAGCTCTGGCATCATAAGGATTGAGGGCCGGGAACAGCCAATCAGGAGTCCGCGTGACGCCGCCGACCTGGGGATCTCTACGGTGCACCAGTTTGGCGGAACCTTCCCGCTTATGACCCTGGAGCGTTCGTTTTTTGTTGGCCGCGAGCCGACCAAGGGATGGGGCCCATTTGAGGTCTTTGATAGCAAGACAGCCGGTGAAATCGTCGTCAGAGAGATGCAAGCCATGGGCATCACCAGAGTCACGGACGGCAAGCGCTTGGTTGGGAGTCTGTCGGGTGGAGAGCGGCAGGTGTCGGCCATTGCAAGGGCAGTCTACTTCGGTGCTAAGGTAATGATCCTCGACGAACCAACCGCCGCTCTTGGTGTAAAGGAAGCAGCGCACGTACTTCGGATTGTTATGGAGGCCAAGAGACGAGGTCTTGCTGTGGTACTGGTAACCCACAACGTTACCCACGCCATGACAGTCGGAGATCACTTTGCCGTTCTTATTCACGGTGCCAAGGCTGCTGACTTTCGCAGAGGTGAAAAGACCCGGGAGGAAATTACTGATCTGATGGCCGGTGGCGAGGCCATGGCTGAACTCGAGGCTGAACTCGAGTCTTATAGATCCAGCCATGATGGTCACCCACCTCAACGCTAACGAGTAGCAAAGAGACAAGCAAATAACTGTACTAACATGATATTGATAGAAATACCCGCTCAGCAGGTCACCTTCCGGCGCACGGTAAAAGCTGAAGCATATAAAATGGGCAAACTTAACGAAAAAGAGATTACGAATCTCATAACTGGAAAACGTGAGGCATGATGAAAACCTTAAATATAGGACTTGTCGGGAGTGGCTTTATGGGAAAAAGCCATTCGATGGCTTACAACTTACTACCTCAGGTCTTTGATCCTTTACCTGCTTATCCGCGTTTAAGGATTCTAGGAGATATTACGGAAGACCTGGCTAAAAAAGGTGCCAAGAATTTTGGCTTTGAAGACTACGCGGTCGGTTTTGAAGAAGTCGTTAATCACCCGGATGTTGATATTATTGACATCACCGCACCCAATCATGCTCATAAGGAAATAGCGGTGGCTGCGGCCAAAGCAGGCAAACATATTTACTGTGAAAAACCCTTAGCTGTCACTCTGGAAGATGCAAAGGCCATGCTCGACGCCGCTGAAGCAGCAGGTGTTAAAACACTGGTTGGCTTTAACTATCTCAAAACACCTGCCACCCTCTATGCCAAGCAACTGATCGACGAGGGAAAACTCGGTGATATCTGGCATTTTAGAGGCTATTTTCATCAGGATATTCTGGCAGACCCAAACTTGCCGTTCTCGTGGCGCTTTGAAAAGAAAATTGCAGGTTCAGGTGCCTTAGGGGATTTAGGGGCTCACATCATTGCTATTGCTCAAAACCTAGTAAGCGATATTGATAAGGTTTCTGCCTTAACCAAAACTTTTATTAAAGAGCGTCCGCAAGCCAGTGGTGGAACAGGTTATAGCAGTACTGCTGATCTAAATGCCCCAAAGAAAACCGTTGAAAATGATGATGCTGTTCATATGCTGACCAGGTTCAAAAACGGAGCCACAGGTACGATTGAATCAAGCCGAATTACCCAAGGACGCAAAGTTTATCTGGCCTATGAAATCAATGGCAGTAACGGGTCTATCCGCTTTGAACACGAACGCATGAATGAACTTAAGGTTTATTTTTCAGACGACCCGGAAGGAACAAAAGGCTTTAGAACCATTATTACAGGTGCGGAGCATCCTTTCTATGGCTCATTTTGGCCAGTCGCTGGTTGCGGTCTGGGTTTTGGAGATATGAAAACCATTGAGATCTATCAACTTCTTGACGCTGTAGCAAACGGTAAAGATCTGAAGCCCGATTTTAGAGATGGTTACAAGGTTTCTCAGGTTATAGAAGCGGCGCTTAAGTCTGCTGAGGAAGAAAGATGGGTTGAAGTCGCAAGCGTGTAGACTATGAGACCGTTAAATTTGGTTTTGCGGCTTTTTTCCGAAACTGTTGCCCGGATGCCATAAATGCTTCCCGATCGAGACGTTTCCACTGCTGATATCAATAAAGATGGCTGCTTAACTATCTTTAGAATCAAGAAGCAATACAGGCAAGTTGAAGATGCAACAGAAAACTCGAGCTTTTAAGTCAGGGCTGTATTAACGGGTACCATTTAGCTCAGATTTTAACCAGAATGGGCTTTTAGAGCTTAGCTGTGCAAGTAGTCAATTAACTATTTAATAGATTTTCCAGACGTCAGAACCGTCAGGAGCAGAATAAGGAGTAGATATGGCAAGTATGACAGCAGCTGTGTTTGTCAAAGAAGGCGTGCTCGAGGTTCAGCAAAGAGCGGTTCCTCGGCTTCGCGGGGATGACTGGGTCATCATTGAAAATGAAGGTTGTGGGATTTGTGGCAGTGACCTGCATATTTTGAGTGTGCCCGCAGGCATTCCAGCAACGCCCAATACCGTTTTGGGACATGAGTTTATTGGCAAGATCATAGAAGCAGGACCCGCAGTCAGCACCGTCAAGGTCGGCGATAGAGTTGCCGTAGCCGTTAATTTAACCTGTGGTATCTGTACTCAGTGCAAAATGGGTAATAGCCTCCATTGTGAAAACTGGACTACGATCGGCGCTAATATCGATGGCGGCTTTGCTCCTTATATTGCAGCGCCAGAACGTGCCTTGCATCTGGTCTCTCCCGACCTGCCTTTTGAAGAAGCAGTTTGGATCGAGCCGCTCTCCTGCGTGGTCAATGGCACCGATCAATTAGGCATACAACCTGGACAGGTGGCGGTGGTGATTGGTGCAGGACCCGTAGGAACCCTGCACGCAATGATGTTTAAAGCTGCCGGAGCTACCGTTATTCTCTCTGATCTGGTTGACTTTAGACTCGAGACCGCCAGAAAAGCAGGTATTGACCATTTAATTAATGCTAAAAATAGCAGCCTACGCGATGCGGTCATGGACCTTTCTGATGGTTTAGGTGCAGATGTTATTGTGGACGCTGTGGGTAATCAGCTTGGTGCCATGATTGAACTTGCTGCCAGAAAAGCCAAATTATCCGTGTTTGGTATGAATGAACATGCCTTTCCCCCTGTAAAACAGCACGACATTACCCGCTTTGAACTCAAGGTCTTTGGTAGTTTTGTCGGTGCGCATACTTTCCCCAGGGCGATTAAGATTTTAGAGCGAGGAGTGATTAAGCCTTCATCGCTGGTAAGTATGACGCTACCGATTACCGATATACATACGGGCATAAATGCTGCTCGAGCTGGTGAAGCGGTTAAGGTACTTATAACACCCAATTAGGCAGTTCTTTTAAGAAGCCATGAGGCAGGTTTAGGTCAGCTTAAATCAAGAAAGGGTACACATTCGCTCAGCCTTTGCACTACGTTCTACGCACCCCGCGAACCCAAAGCAACCGGATTTTACTTCAAAGAACACCGTTGTGCTGAGCTAAGAGGACCCTAAAAAATCACTTGTGAACTGCAACGAACCAAAAGATATTAGGAGGTGATCTTGAATGGCACAAACAGACTATGCACCCTTATCAGAAGTGCGAAAGGAATTAAAAGTAAAGTGGCTGCGTCCTAAAATTGACGCGGCAAGATTGCGTGAACTTAATAAACGCAGTGATCTCGAGGGCTGGTTTCAAGCACTGGGTCATCTGGGTATCTGGATCATTACCGGCACCTTTGTTTTTTATTTTTGGACACAGTCCCTCTGGATACCCTTTTTTCTTGCCCTCTTTTTGCATGGCACAGTTGCCAGCTTCTTTATTGGCATTGCCCCCCATGAACTGGGGCACGGCTCTGTCTTTAAAACCAAAATCCTCAACCAGATCTTTCTTTATATCTACAGTTGCCTGGGCTGGTGGAACCACTTCGATTATGCCAGTAGTCACACCTATCATCACCGCTATACGCTTCACCCAGAGGGTGACCGGGAAAATTTGCTGCCCATTTCCCCTCTGGTTGGTCCCTTTTTCTTGCTTCAACTCTTTACCATCAACCTTATGACCAGGCCCGGACGCACCTTTTCCAAAGGAGGCCTGCTGGCAACCCTTTATGTCACCTTTTTGGGTGCACTTGGCAAGGTTGGCCCACAGGATATTCCAAGTCAAGAATGGTTACAAGCCTTGCATGAGGACCAACCTGAAGAGCACAAAAAGGCCATGTGGTGGGATCGTTTTATGCTGCTCTTTCATGCTACCGTTATCCTTACTTCTCTCTTTAGTGGTTACTGGGTCTTTATCGTTATCGTCTCTTTTTCTCCCTTTATTGGCAACTGGGGTGCTTATGTCCTAGGTATGACACAGCACACCGGACTTAAAGAAAACGACAGTGACTTTCGCAAATGTGTGCGGTCTGTAAAAGTAAATCCTCTGGCGGAATTTTTGTACTGGCGTATGAACTGGCACACTGAACATCATATGTTTGCTGGTGTTCCCTGCTATAACCTGAAAAAGCTTTACCTTGAAATTGCCGATCAGATGCCAGAACCCCGTACCCTCTGGGGTGCATGGCAGGAAATGCGCCAAACCTGGTTTAAGCAGCAGGAAGACCCAAATTATTTTTATGATACTCCTGTTCCACCCATCCTCGAGTCTAAAAAAGATGGCCAGCGGGCAGAGGACATTGAGAATTCTATTGGAGATTTGGCTCCCAGAGGATTAACTGTATGAGCATGTATCATAACCGCCCTACCGTTGCCGAGATTCGCGGCATGAAAGCACGCGGTGAAAAAATCTCCATGCTCTATGTCACTAGTCCCGAAGAAGCGGCAGCGGCGGCAGCGGCAGGTATTCATATGCTTTCTATTGAAAGTCGCTTTATGTCACCAGAAATGCGAGAAGCCGCAGGGGACTGTTTTATTCAGATAGGTCTCCTGTATGGCAAACTGGTAACTGCAGAGGATTATTTGCGAGAAGCCTTTTACTATAGAGATATGGGGGGCGACTGTTATTACTGCGCTGCCTCACTAGACATTCAAAAGGTCTTATGTGACAATGCCCTTCCGGTGGTAGCACATGTTGGTTTAATCCCATCACAATGCACCTGGACAGGAGGATTTAAAGCAGTAGGGAAAACTGCGGAAAGTGCCCGAATGGTCTGGGATCACGTTAAGCGGCTCGAGTCCATAGGTGCATTTGGTGCTGAGTTAGAAGTTGTACCTGACCGAGTGGCAAAAGTGATTTGCGAGAACACCCCGCTTATAATGCTGGGCATGGGAGCTGGACCCTGGGCCGATGCGCAGTATTTATTTACGGAAGATGTTTTGGGTTATGGTCAAAACCACAAACCCCGTCACGCCAAGACTTACCGTAATTTCCGAGCTGAATATGATCGTTTGCAAGAAGAGCGCATTGCGGCCTTTAAAGAGTTAAAGGCTGATATTGATGGTGGTTTGTACCCTGAACCACAGCATATCGTTTCTATCAAAGACGAGGAGTTCGAAAGGTTCTCAACCCAAGTGAGCTAAGGAGAAATCTAAGCTTGGGAGAATCGTCCAGAAAGTTTTATGGAACAACATAAGCAACGTGTAACCAGACAAGAAGTAGCAGACCGCGCTAAGGTTTCAGTCGCTGTCGTTTCTTATGTCATTAACAATGGCCCCAGACCTGTTGCGCCTCAAACCAGGGCTCGAGTGGAACAGGCGATTGCTGAACTGGGCTATTATCCAAATGAATCCGCCCGAAACTTAAGCAGGCAAAACAGTCATACCATTGGTTTGGTCATTCCTTCTATAAGCAATGTTGTCTATGCAGAAATTGCTGAAGGCCTGGATAGCGTTTGTGGCGAAAACGGCTACCAACTGCTGATTTTGGACAGCCACGCCAGTACAAAACGCGAAAGAAAATTAGTTAACTTACTGCGGAGTAAGCAGGTTGATGGTGTGGTCATGCAGCCAATCCAGGAACCAACCCAGCTTATAAAACCACTCAAGGCCGCAGGCATACCCACGGTGCTTATTGATCAGCAGATTCCGGATGTGCACTGCATAATGTTTAATGATTTTGAAGGTGGGCAGCTCGCTACTGAACATCTGCTCTCGCTTGGTCACAAGCGCATTGCCATCATCCGTGAAAAAGATAGGCAAAGTCTCAGTCAGCGGCGCTATGAAGGCTACCTCGAGTCCTTGAGAACTGCTGGAATAATCGCCCGTGAAACGCTTGTTGAAAAAGCCGAAAGCAGTCACCAGGGGGGCTTTGAGGCTATGCAGCGGCTTCTTGCTTTAGAGCACCTACCCACTGCAGTTTTTACGCACAATGATGTGATTGCGCTGGGTGCGATGCACGCCATTTTTCAGGCAGGTTTAACCATTCCCAATGATATTTCTATCGTCGGTTACGACGATATTACAAGTGCGGCATTCTATAATCCTCCCTTAACCACCATCAGACTAGCCAAGCATAAAATTGGTCAGGAAGCCGGTAAGATAATCTTTGACTCTCTCAAAACCAAAGCTACGACGTTTCGTACCCTGGCTATTGATGTTGACCTGGTAGTTCGCTCATCGACGACTCGCTCCAAAGGCTAACATTCAAGACTAAAGATGCAAAAGGAAAACGGATATTCAGGCAATGGCTCGAGTAAAAGTATTAGCCTTACAGCTAAAACTAAACTTGCTAGCTGTAAGGCTAATATCAGCACTAAAAAAAGTGGGGAGAATCTTTTTCTTGAGCAGGTAGTGAATGCAGAACAACGATGTCAATAAGGAAAAGTCAGATGGTCCAAAATCAAATCACTTGCCGAAAATCATACGGTGCACAATTTGTCTCAAATAACATGACATCATCTCTAGTCCTGCGGACCTGAGCCTTACCTAGCTCATAGGTTTTCGTCAGATAAAGATGGAAATCAACATCTCTTTTGGGGTCTTCTATGATTAGGTAGAAAGGATGATGATCTCTTTCTCTTGCGAAAAAAGGAGATTCCACTTTTAGCTGAACCTGACTACTATCAAAGGAAACACCGTTGTATTGAATACCCACTTTGTGCAGTTCATTGAGGCCAAAAGTATACATAGGGCCCCAATCTCCCCAAACTGAATACTCGAGCTTTGTCAGGTCAGGGATAGCTATCTCAACCAGCGTAAAGTGCATGGGATCTTCCCAAAAAAATGAAAACACCTGGTTTGAAAGTTGCTCGACTTTTAACTCCATAAGTCCTCCTTAGTATTTATCCAATTCTGTGAATGATAAAGTCTGAAATCCTGATTATTAGGATCAACCGCAATCAGCTTGAGCCAATGGTTGTCCAGCAAATCTCTAAGCAATTGATGCTTTGCAACAATTTTATCAATTGAAGGCGTCTCAGCTTCTATAAATACTTGCAGTCTTATGGGCTCGTGATAGTACTGCCCCTGAAATCTTACAGATTGGTCTGTTAAGCCCCCCAACAAATCGCTCATA
>JAGQHN010000127.1 GCA_020431825.1 Trueperaceae bacterium
CGTTCGTATTGTTTTAAATGGAAGCTATCAAAGTTACTTGAAGCAGGGTTTTGTGCTTGAAAATGAGCAGGAAATCATGGGTTTTGGCCAAACCCTTAGTGAACAGTACGCTAGCTTCTTGCAATACGACAAACTCTGGTCAATAAGTCAGGGAGAAGAAATAACGGTTGCAGTTATCGACAGCGGTGTGACGGCTATAGCTACGGCCTTTTCAGAGCGCGTTTTGCCTGGCTATGACTTTGTGAACAATCAACCTGGCGGAATAGATGAAAGTGGTCATGGTACAGCTGTTGCCTCTCTTATTGCTGGCGAAGGACGAATAAAGGGTGTGGCTCCAGCAGCGCAAATTTTGCCCTTGAAAGTTCTTGATCGCCATGATCAGGGCTCGAGCCTTAGCCTGATTCGTGCCCTTTACTACGCTGCAAATTTGCTCCCAGATCTAGAAAATCCTTACAAGGTTGATCTTGTTAATATCAGTTTGGGTATGGGGGACTATAGCCCAGGTGTTCATGAGGCGATCAAAAAGCTAAATGAACTTGGCATTGCCGTAGTTGCAGCAGCGGGCAACTCACCGGGAGAGCTTGCCTTCCCGGCATCTCTAGACGAAGTTCTTGCGGTAGGAGCCGCAGACTTGCGGGATGATGGCTGGACATTAAGTGCTTACTCCGGGTTTGGAAACGGTCTGGATGTGCTGGTGCCAATGAGTATCGCCTTACAAGATGAGCGTGGCTTTAAGCACATTGAGCTCGAGGCTCTAGGCCATTCTGCTGACGCAGCACTGGTTACCGGAACATCTTTTGCTGCGCCGCAGGTGACTGGGGTTCTTGCCCTGCTACTTGCAAAAGGGCAAAATGCTGAAACTGCCGTTAAGACAATTAAACTGGCCTCGAGTGATCTTTTTAGCCCTGGTTATGACGCACAGTCAGGCTATGGCCTATTTGACCCCTGGGCAAGTATGCGTGCTGTAACATTTACGGATATAGGTTTCAAGGGTGATTTTGCGGTTCAGGTGCTTGATGCTGAAAGCTTACAGGAACTTAGATTTACTCGGGCTGGGCTCGAGACGTTTATTGCGCTGGATGCTGGTCAGTATTTACTTAAGGTCTGGACGGATAAAAATCAAGATGGTCTGTGGAATGAAGCCAGTGAAGGCTTAGCCGAGTCTTTATATAGCAGAGTGACAGATGTCGAGCTGGGGAAGACGACATTTATCAATGTTTCTTTTTAGCTTGTAAAAGCTTTAATGAAAGTGGCCAATTGTTTCCTTTGGTATTGGATTTGTCAGGTTCAAAAGGCATTCTCTAGAGGCTTCCCTACGCAAAAATGCAAGAGTAATGGATAGGTTTGTATGACGGAAAACTTGCGGTTCCTTATTGAGTGAAAATTTGAAACCGTCCCCGAAAGCGCTATCTGTCGGGAAAAGCCAAACAATGTTTACCGACTTGTTTAGTTAGAATTACATAAGCAGTACATACCTTTAAGCAAAGTATCGTACAATGGTCTCATATGCTTCTCATAAAACGATCTTTGTTGCTCTTACTTTTCTTTACGCTTAGTTTGTTCGTTTGGGCTCAAAGCTTTCCTACAAGAAATGATGCGGTTGCAACAGATTCAAGACAAATAAATAGCGCTACGATTAACCAGAGTGCTGAATCTCTGCAAAACCTGGGCGCAGATGTACTGGTGCTTTTTGTTGAAGGGGACATTGGTCGGACGCTAAGTGATGCTGAACGTTATTTCGACCAGGCCCTCGAGCACTACAAGCTTCGGGCGGACGGCGTTTACAAGAACAATTTGTTCGCTATTTTTATTGGTACCAGCCCTCTTGAAGGTTCTAATGGCGAAAGGCCTCTCTATATTGTCTATGGTGGAGACCTCAATCCGCTGTTTCAGCGGCAATTTGGCAATAAGGAACTCGATCAGTTTCTCCGCGAAGACATTATGATTCCTGATTTGCAGCAGGGTGATTTTACCGGAGCGATAACTGCTGCTCTTGAGGAGGCCAGTCGTCAATTTACCTTAGCAAATAACCTTTCACAAACAGGCTCGAGTCAAATCCAGGTGCAGACGCCAGGTCAGGAGCCATCGGGGTCAAGATCGGGCTTTTTTAGCAGTTTATGGTGGCCAGTCCTGCTGGTACTTATCATTTTATTTCTGGTTTTTGGATTGCGCAGAAGACCCGCAGGAGCCAAAAAAGAAAAGCCAAAACGGCTTGATCCACAGCAAAATCTGGCTGATAGAGAAAGCCTCGAGCTTATCTTGAAAGATTTAAATGATAACGCGGCATCAACAGGGCATGATCCTTATTTGCCTGATGACCCTGCCAAGCAAACAGATATGCAGCTTCTTACTCGAATGCTAAAGGAAGAACGCCCTGAACTGTTGCAGGCCATTGAGGAAGAGTATAAGGGAGCCGTTGATATGTTGCACGAACTCGCAGATAGCCTCTCTGAAGATACCAAAACGACGGACTTTGGAGCGCTACTGCTTAAAGGTCAAGACCTTAAACAGTTTACTGAAAGCCTGTCTGACCGCTGGGAAGATTTAAACCTCGAGCTCAGCAAGCTCGAGGAAAAACGTATTACGGTAGAAGAAAAACTTCAGGATGTCTATAAGCGGTATGAAAGTATGCGCCAGGGTGATCTCTGGCCAGAAGCCAGCAAAGTCTTTAAACCACTGATTGAGCAGCTAGCCGAAAGCGACAGCGAGAAAAATCGGAACCGTCCGTTTAGTGCGCTGGCCAAGCTTGAGCAGGTTGAAGAGAAGCTGGCGCACTTGACATCTCAGCTGCCCAGGTTGCAAACCGTAGCCAAGCAGCTTCTGGCTTTTGAAGGTGATCTAAGCGAACTCGAGGCTCAAGGCTATAAACCCACTAAAGTAAACAGTAGTTTTGCCAGTGCTAAAGAACAGTTTCGTGTTGCGCTTGACCTGATGAAGCAGCAAGACTATAAAGTTTTAGATGCTCAGATCGATGAGGCTGCCGAGTTAAGCCAGGGAATTGAGGCACAAATTCTTGAGCAGCGAACGCTCAAAGATACCAATTTGAAAAGGCTTTCTGAACTCGAGCAACTTGGCGAAAAAATAAAAATGCAAATTGATGACGCCGTGCCTGTGTTTGAGAAAATTCAGACGTATGCGGAAAGTAACTGGTCAGACATTCGCGGTAATGGTACCGAGGCGCAAAAGGCTGCTAACCGGGCACATGAGCTTTATGAAACTGCCAGGGCACAAAATCAGGCTCAGGAATACAATGATGCCAAAGAGAAAATGGACATGGCTTTCGTTGAGCTCGAGCAAGCACACGAACTCATAGACGCCATTCACCTGCGACTGGAAAACCTGAACAGGGCTAAAGAAACCTCACAGCAGGAACTGCATCTGGTTGAAGCAGAAGTTAAAGAGCATCTGGCCTATGTTCAGCAACCTGAGGTTGATAGAGCAGTTTCAGAAGTTCATGAAGTGCAGTTAAAGGAGGCCTATCAAAAGGTTGTAGCTGCCAAAGCCGAGTTGGAAAAAGGTGAGCCTAGCTGGCTTAACATTATGGAACAGGTTCAGGCGGCTGACAAAATGTCTGATGCGGCCTTTGAAAAGGTCAGAAGCGAAAAAGAAGCCATGGAGCGACGCTATACGCTTATGAACTCAGAAAAAACGGAGGCAAGAGGGGCGCTTGAGCGCATTCTTAAGTTTGCGCATCTGCACCCACAGGATATAACTGAGCAGGTAGTTGAGCTGGTAGATAAGGCGCAAACCCTTTATGCTCAAGCAGAGTCCCAAGAGAAGCAAATAGACAAACTCGAGGAAGAGCGACTTGCCAAAGGACTCGAGCAGGCAGCAGCGCTTTTTGACGAGGCTCAGAAACGGGCAGATGAAGCTTACGGCATTGCCGAAAACAGTTTCAAGGAAATGGACGCCTTAAGACAGCAGACGGCCGCCAAAATTGCAGATGCTGAGGCTAATTTAAGGACGTTTGCTAACTTTATTTACCGAAATCAGCTTGATAGGGTTTTTCAATCAAGTATTAATCAGTTAGAACGCAGCTTGCCCGGCTACGATGCTCGGGCCAGCAAAGAAGAACTCCTTCAAGCTACCAAAGAAGTTGAGTCAATTCAGGAGAGAATTAAGCAGCTTAGTGAGGAAGCCAAAACCCAGTCCCAACGGGTTGAGGCAGAATTGCGGCGGCAGCGTCTCGCGCAGGTTGAACTCGAGCGCCGCAGAAGAGCCGCAGAAAGAGCCCGTCAGGGTACAGGCTGGGGCTCCTGGCCAAGTTCATTACCGCCCATCATTGTTTCTCCACCACGGCAATCGTCTATACCAAGACAGGTACCTAGAAATTTACCTTCTCCTGGACCAATTCGTTTGCCTACTGCCCGGTCTGCACCGCCCATCCGTATGCCTAGTCGCTCAAGTAGTTCACCGCGAAGTGGCGGAGGGCGCATGACTGGTGGCGGCTGGGGAGGAAGTGGTCGCAAAACCGGGGGAGGATGGTAGCCAAATAGCGTTACTTAATTTGTGAAAAAAACTTGATAAGAGTGTTAAGTCGCAGTGCCTATAAGTCCCTTGACGAACCTTGATATTTTTGGCTAACCTCAAGAACGGTGAAAACTCACTTTGAGGTTTTCCGTAATTTTGAAAATCAAAAACTAGCTAAGTAAACTGGTTTTGAGGAGTCAAGGAATGTCAAAAAAGACCGCCATTGTAACTGGAGCCTCGAGCGGCATTGGTCGCGCTACTGCTTTGCAACTGGTAGCTCAGGGATATAGTGTCTACGCTGCGGCAAGACGAACTGAGAAAATGGCCGAAGCTCAGGTTGAAGGACTTATACCAACTTATTTAGATATCACTTCTGAAGAAGCAATAAGCAAGCTGATTGACAAAATTATGGATGAAACGGGTCGCATTGATGTGCTCGTGAATAACGCTGGTTATGGTCTTATGGGAACCATAGAGGAAACCAGTTTAGAAGAAGCCAGACAACAATTTGATGTTAATGTCTTTGGGCTCATGAATTTGACGCAAAAAGTTTTACCCATAATGCGTCGTCAGCGTCAGGGACACATCATTAATATTTCTTCGGTGGTAGGTCGTGTGGGTCTGCCTATTAATGGCTGGTACAGCGCCAGTAAACATGCCCTGGAAGCGCTTTCTGATGCCTTAAGAATAGAGACGCGTCCTTTTGGAATTAAAGTTACCGTGATTGAACCAGGTGCCATTAAAACAGAGTTTAGTGACGTCGCCAAGGAAAAAGCCAAAAATGTGACGCAACTCGAGCCTTACCGTCAACTTAGCTCACGTTATCAAGAGATGTCAGCGTCTTTTAGTGATAGCGCAGCCGAGCCCTACGAGGTTGCAAAAGTGATTGGTGAAATCGTTGTGGCCAAAAGTCCCAGACCTCGTTACGCTGTTCCTGGTCAGGCCAAAGCTTTACTGATAGGTAAGCGCATATTAGGAGACCGGCTTTTTGACTGGTTTATGACGCGTCAACTACGCTGGCGTTAAGCAACTTATCTAGAGCTTAAGAGCCTCGAGCCAATTGGCTCGAGGCTCTTGCTATTCATTTAAGTCAGACAAAGCTGATTTTACTTAATCACCCGGAACCAGAACTGTCTTTTCCGGCAGCTTATACGCCTCTTTACTTGGCTTGAGTGGCCTGGGTAGCCAGTATGGGCGTCTGGTTCCGTCAGGACTGTGTTCGCTGGCCTTACGCGTTTTAGCGAGCCATTCATGGAAGCTCTCATGAGCTTTTTGGGTGTCAACTTTTACATCGCCATGACGGTCATTTGGGTGAGCGCGTTCAACTTTGACAGCCTGATGCCAGCAGTGCATGCCACTAATGGGGTCGGGGTGCACTTCAAAAGTAATGTTCTGATGTACCCCAACATCACTCCACCAGATACGACTGGTATCAGAATCTTCTGAAACAAAAGGACTCACGCCTTTTTCTTTTTTCATTGACCATTCGCTGCCCTGATTATCAAGGCTTACAACATTGCTGAGGGCACGGTTGCCACCATGCTCATCATCTAAGCGCCAGCGTCCAAAGTGGTGACTACAGGCCACGATGTCAGGACGTATGCCTTCGGTTACCCAGGCCTTAACCACAAAGTAACCTATGCGCGTATTTACCCTTACCAGATCACCTGTTCTGACATGAAGCTCCCTGGCTTTTTGCGGATGCATCCAGAGCGGGTTGGTATGGGCAATTTCGTCAAGCCATTTGCTGTTGGCACTTCTCGTGTGAATTTGTATAGGAATGCGGAAGTTTGGTAAAAGACACATCTCTCCCTCACGCATATTTTCTGGGTGCACATGACTTTTTATGTAGGTTGGTAAGGCGTATTCGGGCCAGCCCCAATCACGCAGAGTAGAGCTGTAAAACTCGAGCTTGCCACTGGGCGTGGGCCAGCCGCGCCTAACGCCCTCGCCTACTTTTATTCCAACTGGTTTTTTGCCATCAGCCAGCGCATCGGCATGCGGTGCGTAGGCGCCCTTGCCACTTTCGCTGTAGACAATGCCCTCTTGCTCGGTGGCATTTTTCAGTTCGGCTTCTGAAACAGGCTCGAGATACCTGGCACTGGGTTTACTGGTAACCTCAAAAGCACCGTATTTTCTCATGTACTTTAAAGCGGTCAGATTTTCTTTGGCTGCAGCCTCTTTTAAACCGGGAACACCTTTTTCAAATGTATGGGCGTAAAAATCATCAATGGTCATTTTTTCGCCGGGACTACCTGGTTTTTCAAAGTATTTACGAATGTCAAGCGCGTTATCCGGGTCGATGCGCCAGCTCAGTTCCATCCAGAATTCGTTTTCTTCCCAGACTTCTCCGGGGTTAACATCTCTGGAGTCTTTAAAGGGCTTGCCCATCCGCTCATAGTACTCGCGCATGACGGGTTGCCTGAAGCCAAGCCACTGACTGGTGGTGACCTCTTGCGACTGAATGTCATGACGTTCGGTTGAGTGTCCCATCGGCAAAACATAATCTGCGAACCAGGCTGACTCATTCCAGGTGGGTGTTAGCGAGACAGTGCAGCCAAACTTGTTTTCGTCAGACAGCGCCTCGAGCCAGGTAAAGCCATCGGGGTTAATCCAGATGGGGTTATAGACCCTCATGAAGTAAACCTCGAGCTTGCCCCGCCCTTCTTTTAAGAAATGCGGCAATAAAATGCTCATTTCATAAAAGGCTAGAGGAAACTCATCACTGATGTGCAGGTCCTGCCACCACTTGGGGCCAGGGGCAGGGTGCGGGAAGGCGGGGACAAATTTGTTCCAGGCAGCGGGCCAGAACCCTCCTTCAGTGCCAATAGAACCGTTTAAGGCATGAAGCAGCATGAGCGTGCGAGCGACCTGCCAGCCGCCTTCATTGCCTGCACCAGAGGAGCGCCAGTTGTAGGTACTAAGGCGTTTTCCGGCTCGAGCCGCAAGTTTTGCCACTTCCTCTATGCGGTCCTGACGCACCCCAGATTCTTGCGCTGCATAGTCAAAGGTGTAAGAGCTGTAGAGCGTTTTTAGGACAGCCTCAAAATTGTCAAAGATGGGTTCTTTGTCCGGGTGCTCCGCCAGCATGTATTCTTCCCAGTTCCACCAGTCTCTTATGAAGTCACGGTCATACTGCCCACTTTGAATCATGTAGTTGGCGATGGCCAGAATAATCGCTGGCTCGGTTCCAGGATAGCTGGGTAGCCAATAATCGGTACTTGAAGCAGTGTTACTGAGTCTTGGGTCAAAGGTTGCCACCTTAGCACCGCGTTTACGCGCCTCGATAATGCGCTGGGCATGTGGGTTGAAGTAGTGACCGGACTCGAGGTGCGCTGAAACCATCAAGATAAAATCTGCCTCAGCAAAATCTGGCGATGGTCTGTCTAAGCCCATCCAGAAGGTATAGCCTGCTCGGGCGCCACTGCTACAGACATTGGTATGGCTGTTGTGACCATCAATGCCCCAGGCCTGTAAAACCCGGTTTGTGTAGCCATCTTCTCCAGGTCTGCCGACATGATAGGCAACCCCTTTACCCCCTGATTTAACGATATCGGCACGAATACGACCGGCAATATCATCCAGGGCTTCATCCCAGGAAACGCGCTGCCATTTACCCTCGCCCCGTTTGCCAGCACGTTTCATTGGGTAGAGGATGCGATCAGGGTCGGTTAGCTGATTGTGGGTGGCCGGACCTTTGGCGCAGTTTCGGCCCCTCGAGCCTGGGTGAAGGGGGTTACCCTCGAGCTTTCTTATCTGGTGAGTGGTTTTATCGATATAAGCTAAAAGGCCACAGGCTGCCTCACAGTTAAAACAAATTGTTGGTACCAGTGAGTAATTTCGTTCGTCACGCTTGGGCCAGGCTTTAGAGTCAAGTTCCGTCCAGTTGTCCCATTTATCTACCGGTGGAAAGCTGTCTAAGCCAATTTCACTGGGTCCAGGGAATCTAGTAGCATGGCCTTCTTTCGACAAATATTTTGGAGCACTATCAGAAATGACCAGTCTTGGTTTGCCTTTTAGTTTATCTTTAAGTTTTTCACCAAGTTGTTTTAGGTTTATGCTGCTCATCATCACTCCTATGCTAGGGGAACTGACTGCCCGGCTTGTACATAGGCATGTTCAAAAGCGAGCAGACCAAACAGACTGGCGATGGATGCCAAAATCAGACCAAAAGGATTACTAAACAGGATGATCAGAAGGACAGGCAAAACGCCGCCTATCAGCATGCCAGCCCAGAAAAACTTTCTGAAAACGCCTTGGGTCAGGTGTTTGGCAGCCAAGCTGGCATGCGCGGTAACATGTGGCAAGGCAAGTTCTCCCCAGGTGATAAGTAGATGGATTAAGGCAGAGATAGCGATTGTCCAGAGGCTGGCGGCCTGATAGCTGGGGTTGGCAAATGCGCCCAGTAAACCCATGATTGAAGCGCCAGCTAATAGGGCTTGCAGCCCCAAGTGAAAGGGGAGAAGAGGATTTTGCCAGAGGTCCCTGGCTTTACTCTGAGCAAAAAGAAAAGCTGTATAAACGCTGGTCATAAGAGAGGCAGGCAAGATAAGCCAGCTTAGAAATTTCTGAAAGCCATAGCCCCCAGCCAAAGAGGCCAGGAGCCAAAGGAGCAAAAGCGCTCCATAGGCAGCAATAATAAAAGCGCCTCGAGTCAACCAGCTTTTCCACTGTGGTCGGGTAAAGATTAGATAGAAGCGGGCAGGATGCTTTAAATCCCAGATGAGCAGGCCACCTGTAGCCGCCAAAAAGAAACCAGCTACGAGCGGAGCAACCCACTGCGCCAAAATGCTTTCAATGGGTAAGGTGCCAAGCAGTACCATCAGAGAAATAAAAAACATTGCCCCAGAAGCTACACTTTTGGTCCAGGTATAAAGGCTGACGCGGTAATCCCAGGGGCGCTTATGGTTAACGTCATAGGCTAACAAAGATGCGGCACTATTATTTTTGGTCCAGCCGGCCGGCATGCCACTGGCGACCTTGCCAGTTTCAAGGTCATTTGATTGTTCACTCCACTGAAAAAGTCCCCCCTCGGGCGTTTGCGCTGCTAAGGGGTCAAGCGTTGCTTGATCAATGCCTACGTAGTACATTTTGGGCCGGGTGTTTTTTTCGGGTCGCCGTACATTGACACTTTCACGGCCGACGTACTGAGCTACCTTGGTTGTGGGGTCATTGAGATCCCCTATCAAGATGGCCTCAGCCGGACAGACGGTTACACAGGCAGGCTCGAGTCCGACATCAAGCTTGTGAGCACAGAAGTTACATTTCTCTGCACTGTTATCGGCTGGGTTAATAAAAATAGCATCATAAGGGCAAGCGGCTATGCAGGCTTTGCAGCCAATGCAAACATCTTTGTCAAAGTCAACGATGCCATCTTCACGCTGATACATGGCGGTTACTGGGCATGCCGTTACGCAAGGAGGGTTGGCGCACTGATTACAGCGCGTAATTTGAAAATGCCGCCGCGTGTCAGGAAAAACGCCTGTTTCTACCTGCTTAACATAAGTACGGGTGACACCAAGTGGCACTTCATTTTCACTTTTACAGGCCACGGTACAGGCATGACAGCCAATACAGCGGCTCTGATCTAAGACTTTAATCCACTGCGGAGGGGGATTAAACTGGGGCTCGAGTTCGATAAGTTGCACCTTATACCTCACTTTTTGCAACGAAAAGCGTTGTAGCCAGTTTAATAAGCCCAAGATATAATCTCAAATAATTTTTATGGATATAGATATCATTTTATTTTATAATTAAGTATGCTGGAAGCAGATCATCTGATTACGTTTGCCACCGTGGCTAAGCTCGAGAGCTTGAGTCTGGCTGCTGAGCACCTTTATAAGAGTCAACCCGCTATTTCAAATCAACTGAAGCGCCTGCAGGAAGCGGTTGGTGAACCGCTGTACACAAGGCACCGTTACGGCATCAGGCTAACCAGTACAGGTGAAGCCCTCTTACCTTTTGCGCAAACATTAACGCGAACACTGGAGGCCGCCCGCCACTATGTCCATGAACTGAGAGTTGGCCAGACGGGACAACTGAGCATTGCTGCTAGTACCACCATTGCCATGTACTATTTGCCTAAACAACTGAAGTTATTTCAGGAAGAAATGCCGGGCATCGAACTGAGGCTCATCACTTGTAATACACAGGAGGCTGTTCATTTACTGACTGAGGGAAGTGCTGATCTAGCGCTCATAGAGGGACCACTTCAAAACTCGAGGCTCGAGCAAAGGCAAATCGCTCAGGATGAGATCATGCTGGCAGTCCTGCCCGAGCATCCTTTTGCTGGTAAAAAGGTGCTGCAGCTAGCCGAACTAAATGGGCTCGAGGTCGTGAGGCGAGAATCTGGCTCTGGTACAAGAGCTGTGGTGGATGCAGTGCTAAACCCGGCAGGTATCAGGCCGAAAACGGTACTCGAGGCCAAAGGTGTTGACGCCGTTAAGGAAGCCGTTTTGCAAGGTTTTGGGGCAGCTTTTTTATCTAAGTTGGCACTAGAACGTGAAGTTTCTATGGGACTGCTGAAGGCGCTACGTATCGATAAGGGGTTAATAAGACCCCTAAGCATGGTTCATGCCGGACTCGAGCTTTGCTCACAGACGACCCGAAGCTTTATTCAGTTTCTGGAAACGAATCAGCAAAGAATCGAAGCGCAACCTAGCGAATAGACACTTCTGCCGCTGTAACCACGTTTCTTAAAAGCATGGCTACGGTGGTTGGTCCTACGCCGCCAAGTCGTGGCGTAATATAACTGGCAACGTCTCCTACAGACTCATCCACATCTGGTATAAGCCGCTTACCCTTCCAGGTAATGCCACCACTTATAACCACGGCACCCGGTTTAACCATATCGGGCATAAGTACACTCGGGCTTCCTACGGCAGCAATGACAAAATCGGCCCGGCGGGTGTATTCCGCTATGTTCTTGATGCTCGAGTGTACCACCGTGACCGCGGCATTGGCGCCTTTGGCTTTCATACTAAGCAGTAATGCCAGAGGTCTCCCTAGGGTGGGCCCACGACCAATCACCACTACTTCTTTTCCTGCTATATCAATACCATAGTGAATAAGCATCTCTCTAATCCCGGCAGGCGTTGCTGGAATAGGGCCAGGTTCCTGTAATACCAGCTTGCCTAGGTTTATAGGATGCAAACCATCTGCATCTTTTCCCGGATTAATTCGCTCCATAGCCTGGCTAAAATCAAATTGCTCTGGCACCGGATACTGAATGATAAAGCCGTGAATCTTTGGGTCTTGATTATAGGCATCTACGGCGCTAAGCAAATCGGCTTGTTTGGCATCGGCAGGTATGGATTTATGAAACGAGGCGATACCAATTTCGGCAGCCGTTTCGTGCTTTTTGCGCACGTAGCCCTGACTGGGTGCGTCTTCTCCGACGAGTATCGTCCCGAGCCCGGGCGTAACCCCTTTTGTTTTTAGTAGTGCTATACGCTTGACCAAATCAGCCAGAACTGCTTCAGCAACCTTTTGACCTTCTAATAGTTGTGCAGACATGAATCACCTCGAGTCGCGGGTCTATTTTACTGATTGCTCTGGATACGAGCCAGTACAAATGAACCTCAGTTGTCTTCTGGCGGCTGACCCAGTCGGGTTTTGCCCAGATACCAGTCACTTTTGAGATAGTAGTCGTTATAAAGAAGCTGCACAAATGCAGCAAAAGGAATCGATAAAAGGATACCCCAAAAGCCTAAAAGCGCGCCCCCAGCCAGCACAGATACCAGAACCGTTACTGGATTTACGGAAATACTTTGTGACAAGAGAATAGGGGCGAGCACATTGCCATCTAAGCCCTGGATAATCGCCATTACAATAAAGGTGATAAGTGCCGGAACCCAACCAACCGTCAAAGCAGATAAGGTGGCTGGGATAGTAGCAATCGCAGGACCGATGTAGGGAATCGGATTGAGTATGGCAGCAACAAAAGCAATCGCTGCGGCTTTTGGCACCTGAAGAATAAGAAGAACTATCCAGACCACAAAGCCAATAATGATGGACTCGAGTGCTTTCGCCCTTACATAGCCACCTACTGATTTATCAAGTTTTATAGTCAATTCTTTGATAAAGGGGCGATGCCTTTCTGGAAACAATTGATAAAAACCATACTGCAATTTGCGATAGCCAGAAATGATAAAAGCAGCCAGTGTGACAATGACAAGCCCCCTGCCCAAGCCACCAAATACGCCGGTAACGGCTTCTCGAGCCAGATTAACTAGATTGCCTGTACGATTGCGCAACCAGATGGAAAAATCGCCCCGCTGCTGTTCAAATAAGGTACTCAGGCTCGGCACTTCATCGCCAAAAAAGACATTAAACCTTTCCGGCAGGTTGGCTAAAAAGGCCTGCTCCCAGGCATCGAGGCGATCAGGAAAGTCTCGAGTTAATAAAGGAACCAGTTTTGAGGGCGCAACTAGCTCAGAAAGCTGTAGCAAAATATCACCGACGAGTAAAGTACCAATGACAAATAGAACGAGAATAAGAAGTACAGTTAGTGCAACGCTGAGCCAGCGAGCGACTAGCCGGGCTTTCTCGAGGCGTAAAACAAAGGGCTCCACAAGATAAGCGATCAGGTAAGCAATTAAAAAACTTCCCCAGGCAATCCTTGTAGCGCTCAGTAGGAAAAAGACTAAATAGAAAGAGCCTGCTAAAAACAAAACTCTAAGATAAATATTATCCCAAACACGTTTGAACGTATCCAGCATTCTGTCCTCAATTAGTGCAGATGGTCGGTCTTTTAGTACATAAAACAAACCGACACTTAGCATACTTTACCTGACTCAAACCTCTCTATGTAAAAAGCTGTTTTAGACTCCAAACATCATTCTGTGCTAGTGGGGCTTGACAGCGTAAAGATGACTCCATATACTAGTCGGGCTGTACCGACGTAGTTGGCAGCGAGGGTCGTTAGCTCAGTTGGTAGAGCATCCGGCTTTTAACCGGCAGGTCGTAGGTTCGAGCCCTACACGACCCACCAGTGGCCCCTTCGACTAGCGGTTAGGTCACCACCCTTTCAAGGTGGCGGCACGAGTTCGAATCTCGTAGGGGTCACCAATTTTAGAGGTATCATCTTTAAAATATTAAAGATGATACCTCTAGCCCAGGGCGATTAGCTCAGCTGGGAGAGCATCTGCCTTACAAGCAGAGGGTCGGCGGTTCGAGCCCGTCATCGCCCACCAAGAGAAAGCCTGTCTAGGACAACAAAATCTTAGATAGGCTATTTTTATTTATGGGAATTTTAAAAGGTTTTGTGTGCCGTTTGTGTGCCAACCTGAATTACAAGACAAAATAATCTTAAGTTCTTTTCTTCAAATTCATGAGACCTGGCTAAAAGAGCAAATGTTAATACTACCTGTTTAACTACAGCTACCAGTAAGAATCTCAATTTCTACTTTTCCTAGTTTTGCCATTGTACCTATGACCCCTTGTTGCTCACTGAGTTTAACTACTTCTTCAAGAGGGTCTTCTAGATTTGAAGCTTTAACCTTTTTTGGAGTCCTCAGTAACCACTTTCCAGTCTTAGACAAAACTACAAAAACTAATTCTTCACTTACCTGAGTTAGGCATTTTATTTCATCTTCCTCGGCGAAATCAGAAAGGTGCTCTACTCTGCTATTTTTCCACAACCTTTCTATTTCTAAGTCTGATAGGCGAATTCGTTTTCCCTTACCTAATCGAGTAATAATTAAGAATTCTGCGTTTTTTTGTTGATGGTATGCAATACAGTTTATTCCAATCACAAAATCTTCATCAGTCAAAGTAAGGCCTCGAACACTTTTCAGAGTTCTCTTATCCTTAAGTAATTTTGAATCACTTATTCGAGCAATTTTTCCATTTTTACTAACCATGAGAATATCTGCTGAACCATTTTTAGCCTGTGCAAACATCAATTCATCATCATGTAAATCAATTACTAATTTCCCGTAAGAACTGACATTATCTATATCAAGTGCAAAAAACTCCCGTAAATAGCCTCGTTTAGTCCCAAGAATAATAGTTTGCCCCCACTCATATCCATCACTGCTCAGGAGCGAAACTACACGTTCTCCCTCTCTCAGGTTTAATAATTCGCCAGCAAAAATCCGTGTAGCATTGCGCACTTCACTTACCTTTTTCCTATATACATATCCGTAGTTTGTAAAAAAGTACAGTAGTGACTCAGAACTAGTTAGAACCATCAACGTTTCGTAGTACTCGACCGGAGAAGTTTGCTCAAATCGGAGATGATTAATATAGTAATTGCCAAATGGGCTTATCACAATTTCCTCGTCGCTATATAGCCGAATTAGTAAAAGATCTTTAGCATTTAATTTAGTCTTGAGTAGATAAATCTGCTCTTCCAGATCTCGTTTCTCTTCTGAAAGCTCTTCAATTTTCCCTTTTAGTAATGCATTTTCCCTAAAAAGCGCCATTTGTTGTTCATTAAGACGATCAAATTCAAGGCTCACAAGTGCTTTTATGTCATCAGAATCAAACTCGACTTGTCCGTCAGTATTCTTAGTACTATCAGGGTCTTTCGTTACATCGAAGGTAACCATTCCCCATTCTTTATAGTGTTCTTCATATTCTTTAGGTGATTTATAATCTGTCTCGGTCCAAGCTTCAGCGGTTGCTCCTTTTCGGTAGAATCTCATTGTTTACCCTTCTGTGGTTAATTCA
>JAGQHN010000128.1 GCA_020431825.1 Trueperaceae bacterium
AGAAGGCTTACGCTTTGCTATTCGCGAAGGTGGTCGTACTGTCGGTGCTGGGGTTGTTACTGGTATTACTAAGTAATCATGGCAGCTCCTCGTATTCGCATTAAACTTAGAGGTTTTGACCACAAATCTTTGGACAATTCAGCAACCAAAATTGTTGATACGGTACGCCGTACCGGTGCTAAGGTAGCTGGGCCAGTACCTCTTCCAACAAAAACCCGTCGTTACTGTGTTTTGCGCAGCCCCTTTGTTAACAAAGACAGCCGCGAACACTTCGAAATTCGCACGCATAACCGTCTCATTGATATCAAGTCGCCAACCAAAAGCACAATTGATAGCCTCATGCATCTTGACCTTCCTACCGGGGTAGATATCGAGATTAAGACGGTCGGAGGACGCTAAACATGAAAGGCATCCTAGGCACTAAAGTAGGCATGACGCAAGTTTGGCAGGGTGACAGGCTTGTTCCTGTTACGGTCATTCTTGCTGGTCCATGCCCTGTCGTTCAGCGCAAGGCAGCAGATACCGATGGGTATAGTGCTGTACAGCTTGGCTGGGAAGAAAAAACCACCAAAGCAAGTACAAAGCCTGAGCTTGGACATTTCAAAAAATCAGGCGTGACTCCCCAGCGTCACCTGGTGGAATTCCGCGATTTTTTACCTGAAGCCGATCAAGTCTCGGTTGAGATTTTTGAGCAAGGGCAAAAGGTCGATGTAACTGCGACTAGCAAAGGCCGTGGTACAGCTGGCGTTATTAAGCGCTGGAACTTTGGCGGTCTGCCTGCCACGCACGGTGTTAAGAAAAAGCACCGTTCACCTGGTTCTATTGGTCAACGTAAGTTCCCGGGCCGTGTTTATAAAGGTAAGAAAATGGCAGGGCACTACGGGAGTGAAAAGGTTACGACAGTTGGCCTCGAGCTTCTCGAAATTCGTTCTGATGACAATTTGCTGCTCATTAAAGGGGCCATTCCTGGTCCTAACGGTGGTCTGGTTGTCGTAAAAGACTCAAAAAGGAAGGTGAACTAATGGCGGTTACACTAAATGTCGTTGGTTCCTCTCGCGAACTTACCTTAGATTTGCCTGAGCCCAAAGAAGCAGTTCTCCACGAAGTGGTGAGCTGGCAGTTGTCCAAACGCCGTCGTGGTACGGCCCAGGCACAGACAAGGGCCGAAGTTTCGCTTTCAGGTGCGAAAATCTACCCTCAAAAAGGTACAGGTCGTGCCCGCCATGGTAGTCGCCGTGCTCCTATTTTTGTTGGTGGCGGTAAAGCTTTTGGTCCTCGCCACCGTGATTACAGTTACACCTTACCCAAGCGGGTTCGTCGTCTGGGTTTACAAATGGCACTGGCGGCCAGGGCTAATGACGGTAAATTAACGCTGGTAGATAGTTTTGGCATTGCTGGTAAAACCAAAGAATTCGTGACTTGGGCAAAAAACAACGGCCTTGATGGAAATGAACGCGTTCTGGTAGTCACCGATGATGAAATGGTGCGCCGCGCTGCAAGAAATCTACCTTGGGTAGGGGTACTGCCAAAGAGTGGTCTGAATGTTTATGACATTTTACGCTATGACCGTTTGGTTGCTGATGCCTCTATTTTTGAGGAGGCCGGCGAATGACCGCTCACGAAGTGCTTCTAAGACCTGTCCTGAGTGAAAAGGCACTTATGACCGTTGAAGATGGCAAGTATGCTTTTTATGTACACCCAAAAGCAAACCGGACTCAGATCAAAGATGCCGTTGAAAAAGTCTTTGATGTAAATGTTGTCAAAATCAACGTGTCGACGGTAAGAGGTAAAATTAAGACTATTGGCCGCCATTCTGGTCGTCAAAATAAAAAAAAAAAGGCTGTTGTAACTCTTAAAGAGGGACAACGTATTCAAGAGCTTGAAGGGCTCACCTAAGGAGCGGTCTGATGCCAGTTAAAAGTTATAGACCCTATACCCCTTCACGCCGCTTCATGACCACACCTGGATTTGATGAGATTACCAAGTCCAGCCCCGAAAGATCACTGCTCGAGCCCATCAAAAAATCTGGTGGCCGTAACAACCGTGGTCGTATCACCTCGAGATTTCGTGGTGGTGGTCACAAGCGCCGTTACCGGGTGATTGATTTTCGTCGTCGTGATAAAGAGGGCATAGCTGCCAAGGTTGCAGGGATTGAGTATGACCCAAACCGCAGTGCTAATATTGCTCTTTTGCATTATCTTGATGGGGAAAAGCGTTACATAATTGCACCAGAAAAGCTCGAGGTTGGCAGCCATATTCTTAGTGGGCCAACCGCTGAACCAGTAGTTGGCAACGCAATGCCCCTGAGATTTATACCGATTGGTACGATTGTTCATGGACTCGAGCTGGTTCCTGGTAAAGGTGCTCAGCTTGCTCGTAGCGCAGGTACCAGTGTTCAGATTCAAGGCCGCGATGGCGATTATGTTTCGGTTCGCTTACCAAGCGGTGAAATTCGTCGTCTCCACGGAGAATGTTACGCAACTATTGGATCTGTTGGTAACAGTGAGCATAAAAACCTCACTTTAGGTAAAGCGGGTCGCAAACGCTGGGCCGGTCGTAAGCCTCATGTACGCGGGCGTGCTATGAACCCAGTTGATCACCCTCACGGTGGTGGTGAAGGTCGCTCTACGGGTGGTCGCGCACCTGTAAGCCCTTGGGGTCAGAAAGCAAAAGGTCTCAAAACACGCAGTAAGCGCAAAACCAGTTCAAGGTTTATTATTCGCCGGAAGAAAGGGAAATAATCATGCCACGTAGTATGAAAAAGGGACCCTTTGTCGATGATCACCTCTTAGACAAGGTTGATGATGCGATTGAAACCAACAATCGTAGAGTCATTAAAACCTGGAGTCGTCGCAGCACCATTGTGCCTGAAATGATTGGTTTAACCATTGGTGTTTATAACGGCAAGCAGCATGTCCCAGTTTTTGTTCAGGAAAACATGGTAGGTCATAAATTAGGTGAGTTTTCTCCCACGCGTACCTACCGTGGCCATAGTGGAAATAACAAAAAATAATGGAAGCTAAAGCTAAACTCACAATGTTGCGCTCGACGCCACAAAAAACGCGTCTGGTAGCAGATTTAATTCGCGGGAAAAATGTCAATGAAGCTGAGAGCATCTTGACCTTTACGCCTCGCAGGGCTGCTAAGCCTATCTTAAAGTTGTTGCAGAGTGCCAAGGCCAATGCGGTTAATAACCATGACATGTTTGAAGATAGTCTTGTTGTCTCCAAGATAATGGTTGATGAGGGCCCTGTCTTAAAGCGCTTTCTTCCTCGTGCGCGGGGCCGTGCTGACATGATGCGCAAGCGCACCAGTCATGTGACGATTGTTCTGGAGGAACGTAATGGGTAATAAGATTAATGCCAGGGGTATACGCCTTGGTATCAATAAGTCGCCGACGGCTCGTTGGTATGCTACCTTTGATAAGTATCCTAAGATGCTTAAAGAAGATGAGCTTATCCGCGAAGTGGTCATGAAAGAAGTCGGTCATTCTGGTATATCTCATATCGAGATTGAACGCGCGGCCCACAATATCAATATCACAATTCATACGGCCAAGCCTGGCGTAGTCATTGGTCGTGGGGGCGAGTCAATCAAAGATCTGCGTACCAAACTTGATGGCAAAGTTGACGGAACCATTGCAGTCAATGTCCAGGAAGTTACCAATGCCAACACCAATGCCAGCCTGATTGCTCAGCGCATTGCCGATCAACTCGAGCGTCGCTTTGCTTTCAGACGTGCCATGAAACAAGCTGTTCAGCGCACTATGGAAACCGGTGCTCAAGGTGTAAAAATTCGCTGCTCAGGTCGCCTGGGTGGTGCAGAACAAGCCAGAGCTGAATGGTATGCCGATGGCCGTGTGCCCCTTCAGACTCTCCGCGCTGATATTGACTATGGTACTGCCAGAGCCAATACTACTTACGGCGTCATTGGCATAAAAACCTGGGTCTTTAATGGTGAAATTGTGGGCGATAAGCAACGTAAGGCTGCCGTTTTACCCCGTACTAAACGTGACGATGATAAAGACCGCCGCCGCCGCCGCCGCCCACAGGCAAGACGCCGTAACGAAGGTGGCGAACGTTCTGATCGTGGTGATCGCTCGAGAACCAGCCGTTCAAGGGAGTCCGATTAATGTTATTGCCTAAGCGTGTTAAGCATCGTAAGCAGTTCCGCGGTCGCATGACAGGCGACACCAAAGGTGGCGATTATGTCGCTTTTGGGGACTATGGTCTGGTCGCTATGGAACCTGCTTGGATCAAATCAAACCATATAGAAGCCTGCCGGATTACCATGAGCCGTTACTTTAAACGGGGTGGTAAAATCTATATCCGTATATTCCCTGATAAGCCTGTTACCAAAAAGCCGCAGGAAGTGCGGATGGGGAAAGGTAAGGGTGCTGTAGAGTACTGGGTTGCGGTTGTTAAGCCTGGTCGTATTCTTTTCGAAGTCGCCAACGTGACTGAGGAACAAGCCAAAGAGGCCTTTAGGCTGGCAGGACACAAACTGCCTATTAAAACCAAAATGGTTAAGCGTGAGGTTTACGATGAAGTCCAATGAGATACGCAATTTATCTGTGGATGAAATCCATGATGAGGTTGCTAGTCGTCGTCAGAAACTTCAGGAATTAAGGTTTACGGCCGCGATTGGTCAAAACAGCAATGTGCGTGAAATACGTGCGAAAAGGCGGGAAATAGCGCAATTACTGACCATAGTCCGTGAGAAAGAAGAAGCTCGATGAAAAAAGTGTTGTTAGGTCGGGTGGTAAGCGATAAAGCCGATAAGACCGTTACGGTTCTAGTTGAGCGTCGTTTTAAGCATCCTCTTTACGGAAAAGTTGTTACGACCACCAAAAAGTATTTGGCTCATGACGAAGAGAATACCTATGGTGAAGGTGACACGGTCGAGATTGTCTCGAGTCGCCCTATAAGCAAGCGTAAAAGGTTTACAGTTGTTCGTCTGATTGAAAAGGCCAGAGGCTAGCGATGATTCAGCAGGAAACTGTTTTAGAAGTTGCCGATAATTCGGGTGCACGTCGTATCATGTGTATACGTGTACTTGGTACGGGTCAACAGTGGGTCGGCGGCGTAGGTGACGTGATTGTTGCTGCCGTTAAAGATGCCATACCTCATGCCAATGTCAAAAAAGGTGATGTGGTAAAAGCCGTTATCGTAAGAACCAAAAAGGAAATTAACCGCAAGGATGGTTCTTCTATTCGTTTTGATACCAATGCCGCTGTTCTTATTAATAACAATAATGAACCGCGGGGTACCCGTGTGTTTGGCCCTGTTGCCAGAGAACTGCGCGATAAGCGGTTTATGCGTATCGTGTCTTTAGCGCCGGAGGTACTCTAATGTCCGCTAAGAAAATGCGTTTAAAGAAAGGCGATCTGGTTAAAGTCGTTTCTGGTTCTCATAAGGGTTCAGAAGGCAAGATATTAGCTGTCTATCCTGAAACTCATAGAGTGATCGTAGAAAACGTCAATGTGATCAAAAAGGCTCAGCGCCCCACGCAAGATAACCCTCGGGGTGGTTTTGTTGAGCGCGAAGCGGCCATTCACGCAAGTAATGTGCAAATTCTTGATCCTCAAACCAATCAGCCAAGTCGGATTGCCTACAAAATTGAAGGCTCGAGTAAAATTCGTGTGAGTGCCAAATCAGGCGCCCAGCTCGATAATTAAGAGGATAGTATGGCTGTAAAAGTTCAGTTACGAGAAATATACAAAGACAAAGTGGTCTCTGCCTTAAAAGAGCAGCATGGCTATGACAATCCTATGGCAATTCCCGGACTCGAGAAAATTGTTATCAATATGGGTCTTGGAGAAGCTAAGGATGACTCAAAGATCATTGAAAAAGCCAGTAAGGAATTAGCCCAGCTTGCCCTGCAACGTCCGGTGGTTACCAAGGCCAAGAAATCTGTGTCGAACTTTAAAATTCGTGCAGGTATGCCAGTAGGTATCATGGTAACCTTGCGCGGCGACCGCATGTGGATTTTCCTGGAAAAACTAATTAACATTGCCTTGCCTCGAGTCAGAGACTTCCGCGGTGTTAACCCTAATAGTTTTGATGGTCGTGGAAATTATAGTTTAGGTGTTCGTGAGCAGCTGGTATTCCCTGAAATTAGTTTTGACAATACAGAAACCCGTGGTATGGATATCACGATTGTTACTTCTGCCAAAACAGATGAAGAGGCCAGGTCATTGCTCGAGCACTTAGGCATGCCCTTTAGAAAGTAAGGAGAAATAGTGGCAACCAAAGCACATATAGCAAAAGCCAAGCGCCCCGTGAAATTCTCTAGTCGCCAGGTAAACCGTTGTAACCGCTGTGGACGTAACAAAGGCTACATGAGAGATTTCGGCCTGTGCCGCATTTGTATGCGTGAAATGGCCCATAAAGGCTATTTGCCAGGCGTTACTAAATCCAGTTGGTAAGCTCTCATAATTTCATAGAGCTAAAGGCATAACAAAGAAAGGATGGTTACGAGAGTACGGTCAATTAGCTTTAATTGATACCGCTCTTAAACTAAGATGCAAACTGATCCCATTGCAGATATGCTGACCCGCATTCGCAACGCTCAAGCTATTGCTGAGGCAAGCGTAGATGTGCCAGCAAGTAAGTTTAAAAAAGCAATCGCTGAACTTTTGGTTCGCGAGGGTTACCTTAAGTCAGTAGAAGATGCAAACGATGATAAGGGTAAAGCCGTTATTCGCATCGGCTTAAAATATGGCCCTAAGCGCAAGCCCCTTATCAATTCAATTGCCCGTGTTTCAAGACCTGGTCGTAGAGCTTACTCAAAAGCCAAAGGCGTTCCCGTTGTCCGTGGAGGCTTAGGTCTTGCTATTGTTTCAACTTCGCACGGTCTGATGGTTGACCGAGATGCTAGACGTCAAAACGTAGGTGGCGAAGTCATTTGTGAGGTCTGGTAATGTCACGAATTGGTAGAGCACCTATCACGGTTCCACAATCGGTTGAATTAAAGCTTGCCAAAGACAGGGTAAATGTTAAGGGACCCAAGGGTAATCTTACGGTTCCTGTGAGCCCGAGACTCGAGTTAAAGCTCGAGGACGGAGAGTTAAACGTTAGCCGCCCGAGTGATCACCGCAATGACCGCGCTCAGCACGGCTTGGCTCGCTCACTCATTAACAACGCTATCATCGGCGTTACTGAAGGTTTCTCCAAGAACCTTGAGATTCGTGGCGTTGGTTACCGTTGTGCCATGAAAGGAAAAGATCTAGAGTTGAGCCTCGGTTTTTCTCACCCAGTTGTGATCGAAGCCCCTGAAGGCATTACGATTGCTGCACCTGAGCAAACCAAGATCACTATCTCTGGTATCGATAAGCAGTTAGTAGGTCAGGTGGCTGCCAATATTCGCGCCATTCGCTCACCAGATTCTTATCATGGTAAAGGCGTTCGCTATGAGGGCGAACAAGTTCGACTCAAACCTGGTAAGGCAGCCTCGAGGTAAGCATGAATAGATTAGAACAAACAGTAAGACGTAAGTTTCGCACCCGAAATAAATTAAAACGTCCTGTAAAAACTGACAGATTGCGCTTGAGCGTTTTTCGCAGCAGTAAGCATATTTATGCCCAGGTAATTGACGATACCAAAGGCGTAACTGTTGCTGAGGCGAACTCAAAATCTTTAGCTGCTACGGGCGATAAAAGTGCTCAGGCAAAGGCAGTTGGTCTGGCTCTGGCTGAAAAGGCTAAAGCAGCAGGTGTTGAAAATGTGGTATTCGACAGAGGTGGGTACCGCTATCACGGGCGCATAAAAGCACTGGCTGACGGTGCTCGTGAGGGAGGCTTGAATTTCTAATGGCATCACATGGTGATTTTGAAGAAAAGGTCGTTTATATTCGGCGTACTGCCAAAACCTATAAAGGTGGTCGTCGTTTCAGATTTGGTGCAATGGTTGTGGTTGGTGACCGTAATGGACGAGTTGGGATTGGGCTTGGTAAGGCCAAAGAAGTACCTGTTGCCGTACAAAAAGGCCAGTATTTCGCCCACCGTAATATTATCGAGGTGCCCATTGAAGAGCCAGGAACCATTCCCCATGAAGTGGTAGGTTCTCATGGAACCAGCAGAGTTATGTTAAAACCTGCGGGTGCAGGTACTGGTGTTATTGCTGGAACCGTGCCTCGGGCTATTGCTGAACTTGCAGGTCTTAGAAACCTTTTAAGCAAAGAGCTAGGTTCACGCAATCAAACCAATGTTGCCTATGCTGTTATCGACGGCTTAAAACAACTCAAAACCTTTGAAGAAGCCAAGCAAGAACGTGAGGCAGCCCAATGAAAGTGACGCTGGTCAAAAGCCTAATTGGTGTTAAAAAGGATCAGCGTGCTACTGTCCGTGCTCTGGGATTAAATAAGACGGGTGACTCGAGAGAAATCAAAGACACCCCCGATGTTCGTGGCATGGTCAATAAAGTTGCTTATCTTCTGAAGATTGAAGGGTGAGATAGTGAAACTTAATGATTTAAAACCAGCTCCAGGTGCCAAAAAAGCTCGGCGCCGCGTGGGCCGTGGTTTAGGCAGTGGTCGTGGTAAAACTGCTGGTCGTGGTACCAAAGGGCAAAAAAGCCGTAGCGGTTTTTCTCAAGGTGCTGGCTGGGAAGGTGGACGCTCGAGACTCATAGTGCGTTTACCTAAACGCGGTTTTAACAATGCTAGCGTTGACTTTCAGGTCGTTAATCTTAAAGACCTCGAGCGCTTTGAAGAAGGTGCTACCGTTAATACCGAATCCTTAAAGGCTGTAGGTCTTGTTGGTAATAGTAACCAACCGGTTAAACTTCTTGGTGGTGGCGAACTCACCGTAAAAAATCTAACGATTGATGTTGATGCTTACAGCAAATCTGCCATCGCAGCCATCGAGGCGCAAGGTGGCAAAGTTGTCGGCGCAGCCGCATCAGAGGAGACTGCCTGATGTTAGCTGCGTTTCGCAATGCGCTGATCATTCCTGATTTGCGTGCGAAACTCTTGACGACGATAGGCCTTTTAGCGGTCTATCGTCTCATGGTTTTTATCCCTACGCCTGGTGTTGACATTGAACTCCTTAAATCAGGTGCTTTGGGACAGTCAGACATCTTCACTCTTCTCAACTTTATTTCTGGTGGAAATTTTGAGCAGTTTTCTATTGCAGCCTTAGGGGTTATCCCCTACATTACTGCGAGCATTATCTTTCAACTTTTGACATCGGTCTACCCACCACTCGAGAAGTTGCAAAAAGAGGGTGAAGAAGGACGCCGCAAAATCACACAGTACACCCGTTACGCCGCAACTGCCCTAGGTGCTATTCAGTCTATTTTCCTGGCGATGGCCCTTATAGGACCCAGTGGCGCTTTAAAAGTAGGCTGGGCAAATGGCCCATTTTTCTGGTTCATCGTAATGTTAACTCAGATCGCCGGAATTACTGTAGTCATGTGGCTTGGTGAGAAAATCACAGAATTTGGCATAGGAAATGGTATTTCTCTGATTATCTATGCAGGTATTGTTGCCGCATTTCCCAGTGCTTTGGCACAGCAATTTACCCTCATTCAACAGGGTCAGGGTAATATCTTTGGCCTGATTGTCTATTTGGTTCTGCTTGTTGTAGCCATTGCTGGCATGGTTTTGATTCAACAAGCCGAGCGCCGTATTCCAGTTCAATATGCTCGAAAAGTTGTTGGGCGGAGGGTTATGGGAGGCCAGACGACTTATATTCCTTTGCGCTTAAATGCCGCTGGCGTTATTCCTATCATTTTTGCTGTTTCGATTCTTGTCCTACCCACAACGATTCTGGGTTTGTTTCCAAATGCACTCTGGGCACAGCGAGTTGGTTATTGGTTTACCCCCAGACGTCCTGAGGGCTTGCTGGTAAGCACTTTGCTTATTGTTGCCTTTACCTATTTTTACACCCAGATTTCATTTGATCCCCGGCGGATTAGTGAAAATTTGCGTGAATACGGTGGCTTTATTCCTGGGGTAAGACCAGGACAGCCTACCCAAGAGCATTTGACCAGAATTACCAATAGAATTACGCTTTGGGGTGCATTGTTTCTAGGATTAGTAAACGCCTTACCAGAGCTATTTGCCTGGATTACCCGAACGGGTAGCTTGCCCTTTGCGTTTTCTGGCACGGGTTTGCTGATTATGGTGGGTGTTGCACTTGACACGTTACGGCAACTCGAGACCCAACTGACCATGAGGCATTATGAAGGGTTTGTCTCTAAAGGTAGAATTCGTGGTAGAGGGCGGCGTTTTTAGTGGCTTTGACAGATTCTGAAGTTCTTTTACTCATGGGCCCTCCTGGCGCGGGTAAAGGTACGCAGGCCAGTAAGTTGGCTCGAGCGAGAAAGCTGACCAAGCTTTCGACCGGCGATATGCTCCGGGACCATGTAGCAAGAGGAACTGAACTTGGTAAAGAAGCCAAAGCTATTATGGATGCTGGCGAACTTGTTTCAGATGACATTATTGTCGGCATGGTTCGTTCAGCCATAGAAGGTCGGGATACCGAAGGCGTGCGAGTTTTGCTTGATGGCTTTCCGCGTACTCCCGGACAGGCTGACGCCCTTGAAGAGCTTCTGCAAGCTTTTGATGCAAGTTTGAGTGCTGCTGTTTTACTCGAGGTTAACGAAGACGAACTTGTAAGTCGCTTACTGCAACGTGCTCAGGAACAAGGGCGTAGTGACGACAATGAAGACACCATTCGTACGCGCATGAGGGTCTATAAAGAACAAACACAACCCCTGATTGATTATTATCAGGGCCGAGGCAAACTCCGCAAGGTTGATGGTCTGGGTTCAGTTGAGGATGTGTTTGCAAGAATTACTGAGGTTTTGTCTTGATTTTAAAGCGTCCTAGCGAAATCGACATCATGGCTGAAGCTGCGGTTATTAACCGCGAAGCCCTTGAGGCAGTAGAACCCTATATTCAAGTGGGTGTTTCTACGGCAGAGTTGAATAAAATCGCTGAGGATGCTATCATTTCGCGCGGCGGTAAACCTGCTTTTAAGGGTTATCGCGGCTTTCCGGCGACACTATGCACTTCTGTTAACGAAGTGGTTGTCCATGGTATTCCTAATGGGCAGCCTTTAAAAGAAGGTGACATTGTGTCTATTGATATTGGTACCTTTTACAGAGGCTATGCAGCTGACATGGCGAAAACCTATGCAGTTGGCAAGATCTCTGATAAGGCAAAGCGCCTTCTTGATGTCACCGAAAACTCTCTTTACGCAGGCATCGAAAAGGCGTTAGTCGGCAACAGGCTTGGTGACATTTCCGCGGCTATACAAAATGTCATCGAGGCTGCTGGATTTTGGGTGATTAGAGAGTTTGTGGGACACGGCATAGGTGCTGAATTCCATGAATCGCCTGAGATGCCAAACTACGGCAAGGCAGGCACAGGTCCTGTTTTAAGACCGGGTTTGGTTTTGGCTATTGAACCTATGGTTGCGGAGTCTCGCACCAAGGTTCGCATTTTAAAAGACGAATGGACAGCCCCAACGGCAAATAAAAGTCTGGCTGCCCATTTTGAACACACTGTGGCTATTAGTAAAGATGGCCCAAGAATTTTAACTGCTCAGGATCAAACGCCTCGAGCAGAATACGCCCTGGGAGGTGTACGTGGCGCCTAAAAGAAACAGACCGCCAAAAGTGCAAAAAGAACGTCCTGAAGAAACCAATCAGGACACCATTCGTGCTGAAGGTGTAGTGGTCGAAGCCAGACCAAACACTACTTTTCTTGTACAGCTAGATGCTGGACCGGAACTTCTTGCGCATGTTGGCGGAAAGATGCGCCGCAATTACATTCGTATTCTTCCCGGTGATCGTGTTGTTTTAGAAATTAGTACGTATGATCCTGAAAAGGGTCGTATCGTCTACAGGAAATAAGGAGCAAGTCAATGAAAGTACGTGCATCTGTTAAACCAATTTGTGACAAATGCAAAGTAATCCGCCGGCACGGAAAAGTCTTTGTGATTTGTCCAGTAAACCCAAAACATAAGCAAAGGCAGGGTTAGTATGGCAAGAATTTCAGGGGTTGATTTACCTAGAGATAAACGGATTGAACATGCCCTACCTTATATCTATGGCGTAGGTCTAAGCCGTTCTCAGGAGATTTTAGACGCAACGGGTGTTGATCCTGACACCAGAGTCAAAGACTTGGCTGAGGCCGATGCGCAAAAAATCCGTGAGTATATCGATAGAAACTTTAAAGTAGAGGGCGACTTACGCCGCGAGATTCAACTCAATATCAAGCGACTTATGGATATTGGTGCTTACCGTGGTTTGAGGCATCGCCGTGGTTTACCCGTTCGTGGGCAATCTACCAAAACCAATGCAAGAACCCGTAAAGGGCCACGTCGTACGGTAGCTGGTAAGAAGAAAGCGCCACGGAAGTAGGACTGATTTATGGCAAAAGCTAAGACAACAACCAAAACAAAAAAGCGCGTCAAGCGTAATATTGCAGAGGGCAAAGCCTTTATTCACGCAAGCTATAACAACACCATTATTACCATTACAGATCTGGATGGTAATACCGTGGCGTGGTCCAGTGCTGGACATATCGGCTACAAAGGTTCTAAAAAAGGCACACCTTATGCTGCTCAGCTAGCTGCGGCCGATGCAACTCGTAAAGCACAAAATATGGGTTTGTCGCAAATCGATATCGTTATTCGTGGCACAGGCTCTGGCCGTGAACAAGCCATTCGTTCTATTCAAGCAACTGGGGTAAATGTACGTTCAATTGTTGATGATACACCAACGCCTCACAATGGTTGCCGTTTACGCAAACGCAAGCGTAACGCCTAAGAATTAAGGAGTCATTATGGGTCGATATAGAGGACCAGCCGTAAAAATTAGTCGTCGCGAAGGCGTAAATTTAAGTGAAACCCCCAAAGTAGCACGGTATATGGAGCGTCATCCTTATGCGCCTGGTCAGCATGGTCAGCGCCGCAGAGGAAAACGTAGTGACTACGGGGTACGTTTGCGTGAAAAACAAAAACTGCGCTTTTATTACAATGTAAGCGAAAAGCAGTTCGCTAACTTGTTCGCCGAAGCTGTCAAAAAAGAAGGGGCTACCGGAGCTGTGTTCCTGCAACTGCTCGAGTCTCGTCTTGACAATGTGGTATTCCGTTTAGGTATTGCACATACCCGCAGACAGGCCAGACAATTTGTTTCTCACGGTCATATCTTGGTCAACGGTAAACGCGTTGATATCCCAAGTTACCGTGTACTACCTGGCGATGAAATTGCTGTGGCAAACGCTAGCCGCGATAATGTCTTTATCAAGCAAAATGTCGAAGCCAAGCGCCGTGGCAGAACCTTACCGTGGCTCGAGTTTGATGCCGATAATCTGAAAGGCAAGTTCTTATCTTTACCTGCCCGTGAAGATTTGAATGTGCCTGTAAACGAACTGCAAATTATTGAATATTACTCGAGGTAAATGATGGTACAAATGGAACCTCATTTTAAAGTAAGAGCAAATGAAACCTATGGTGAGTTTATCGTTGAACCCTTACCACGGGGTTATGGACAAACCATCGGCACGCCCCTTAGACGCTTGCTGCTTTCAGCCGTTCCCGGCACAGCGGTAACCAGTGTCTATATAGAAGATGTTTTGCATGAATTCTCTACGATTGATGGAGTTAAAGAAGATGTCATGCAAATTATCCTTAACTTGAAAGAGCTTGTTGTAAAACTGCATGATGACGAACCTGTTACCTTAACCCTCCGAGTTGAGCGTGAAGGACCGGTTACTGCTGCTGATTTTGAACTTCCGCCAAATGCCGAAGTCATTAATAAAGATCTTCATATTGCCACGCTTGCAGGTAAGGGCAAATTGGTGATGGAAGTCAGAGTCGAGCCTGGCACAGGTTATGTACCAGCTGAGATTCATAACACCAAAGATAGAATTAATTCTATACCTGTAGATGCTATTTTTACGCCGGTTCGCCGCGTTGCCTACCGTGTTGAAGATACCCGTGTAGGTCAAGAAACTGACCTTGACCGTCTGGTCCTTCGCATCTGGACTGATGGCAGTATAAGTCCCAAAGAGGCGCTTGATACCGCTGTTCTCAGTCTCCGGACCCAGCTTTCTGTGTTTGGCTCTGAGATTGAAGTTCTGGAAGACCAATTCCCGCCGATGCCTGCTGCGGTCATTCCAAGCACCAGCACTCAAGCTCCAGTAGCTGCCGCTGAACCTAAGAAAACTGAACCCGATGTTGCACATATCAGTCTTGATAGCCTGGATTTATCAAGTCGCGTGCTTCACTCTTTGCAAGAGGAAGGCATTGATTCGGTAAACGCTCTTTTAGCCTTGTCTGAGCGCGACCTTAAAAAAGTAGGCGGCATTGGTGAAAAGTCTCTGGGTGAGATCGCTGAGCAACTGGCTGCCAAAGGCCTGAAACTTAAGGAGTAATCCCATGAGACATTTATCTAGTGGACGCAAATTAAATCGTAGTAGTAGCCACCGTGTGGCCTTAAACCGTGCACAAGCTACAGCTCTGTTTCGCCATGGTCGCATTACCACAACCTTGACGAAAGCTAAAAACCTCCAGGCATATGCTGAAAAACTTATCACCACTGCCCGTGGTGGTGACCTGCATGCCAGACGTTTGGTTGCCAGAGAAATTCATGACCATGAAATCCTTCGTAAGCTCATGGATGACATTGGCCCTGCCTATCAAAATCGTCCTGGTGGTTATACGCGTATTTACCGTCTTGGTCATAGACGCGGTGACGCTACCCAAGAAGCCATTATTGAACTTGTTGACTTTGAATAAACAGGTTTAGTTAAAAAGGGCTCGAGTTTACTCGAGCCCTTTTTCTTTTTAGGAATCTTACATCCGACTTTCCGCCCCCCCCTTTGACATAATTCAGGAATGAGTCATGGCAAGCTAGGGTATGAAGGAAAGATATAAGA
>JAGQHN010000129.1 GCA_020431825.1 Trueperaceae bacterium
TGAGATGCCAAGCAGTTTGCTGGCTTACAACACTGCCAATCCCGTCAGCCAAGGACTATCCTTTTTCACTGGAATATGGCCTTGTTCATGGTCAACCTCGTTAAGGCTGAACAACTCCTAAACCACCAAGGACATCTGCATTCTTTTCGCTTCAGTATCGAGGATGCCAAACGTCGTGCCTACAACCAGTTCTTTGCTGAGTCAATTATTCGCTTTTTACCTTTTGACTTGACCAGACCTAAATTCTTTCAGCTCATCCATGATGCCCTGTCTATCGGTGTTAAGGCTGCTTAAAAGCTTCCGAACCATTGGAATATACAAACGGGCTAAAAAGAAATAGGTGGATGGTCAAACATCCACCTGTGACAAGAATAGTCAGTCTCTTAAGGCAAGACAGGCAAGCCGCTTGGAACGGAAGCAGGTACTTTTCCAGAGAGGTTGCCTGCCGCAGGGTCGGTAAGGGCAGCTAAAAAGCTGGTGATGCTCTGCGCCCGACCCTCGAGTGGCAGGTTTTTGGCTTTGTCATCCAGCGTTGCCAGAATTTGATTTAGGGTAGCGGTATCGTTTTTTACGGTGGCTTGCAGGGCAGGCTCGAGCTGGCTCGAGTCATAGTTCTTCAGTGACTCTTCAATCAAGTGGTAATGAGCTACAGCATCAACCAGATTATTGATAGCACCGTTATGCATGTAAGGCGCGGTTAGGGTGACGTTGCGAAGAGAGGGTGTCTTAAAAGCGAATTGCTCCTGAGCTTGCCCAGTCAGATTAAATCTACCAAAGTCTAGACCCGTAGAACCAATGCCTGGACCCAGTTGTGGGACTGCAATATTATGGAAGCTGTTATCAGTAAGAAGAGCACCAGAGTGGCAGCTACCGCATTTCCCAATGCCATAGAAAATAAGGGCGCCTTGTTTCTGATCTAGGCTAAGCGCACTATCATTCCCTGCCAAATAGCGGTCAAATGGGCTATTTAGCGTGGTAAAGGCGTCTTTTTGATATTCAGCAATGGCATTGGCGGCGTATTCAAAGCCCATAGCACTTGTTGATATGCCTGGATAAGCCTGAGAAAAGAGCGTCTGATATTCGGGCACACGCATGAGGCGCGTCATTATGGCTGACCACATGGCCGTCAAGTTGCCTTCACTCAGGTTGGCAAGCTCATTGATTGCACCGAAAACGTCCTTGTCACCGGCATTACCCAGCATTTCGGCTCGAGTAATCACAGGAAACATCGCCTGGGCAGCCAAAGCACTATCAAGGCCGGTTGGGAGCTGTGCCCCAGCAGGTGTCATAAACCCGGTACTGGTAGTGCCACTCACCCGCCCGTCCCAGAACATCAGGTCAGAAAAAGCACGGTTAAATAAATCAGGAGCATGGCGTGGCACACGCAAACGACCTGCTCCCATGACGCGGTTAGGGCCAAAGCCAGTTCCGCCAGTTCCGATCGACAGCGCCAGATGGTCTGTCGTACCAAGACTTGCAGGGTGACAGGTAGCACAGGAGATATCGCGGTTACCACTCAACTCTTTGTCATGAAAGAGAAGCTTGCCCAGCGCGACCTTATTGGCATTAAGGGAAAAGTTTGCAGTTAACGGCGCGACATCATTCTGGAAAAGTAACATGCGCAGTTCAGCGTCCAGCATGATGTCGGCACTGGTTTTTAGAAGGGTGAAGGCTCGAGTTTCTCCCTGACAGCTGCCACTCGAGTAACTAAACTGCCCATCGATAAAGCTATCTCTCATCGTCAGCCGAACACTGGCATCAACCTCAGCGCCAGAAATAGACCCGGCTGCAATGTTCCCAGTTAAATTAGCAAACAGGGTACCTTTAAAGGAGCAAGCCTGACCATAACTGATGATATCCCCATAAATAACGCCACTTAGGGTATCGAGTGAGCTGGCAACCGTTAGCGATTCTCCAGTCCCTCCGTAGCCATCATTTGTCCAGTTTGCCACGGGATTAAGTGAAGGGGCTTGTTTCAAAAGGCTTAGCTCATCAATTACGCAGTCAAGACTCTCTGAAGCGACATAAACAGCAGCCCAGCTCAAATTGGCTGGTATGGTTAAATCCAGGAAAGCATGCTGCCAAGGGTTAGCCGAAAAATCAAGCGTTTGATTAAATACAATCGCAGCATCCGTTGCCAAGACCAGACCAACTTTGCACGTGGCTTGAGATTTGGCAAATGCTGAAAACGTATAGGTTTTTCCGGCCTCGAGCCTGGACACCGCGATATTTTGCTGAAGCCAGCTGTAATCACGGAGTAGGAGTGCCTGGCTACCCACTCGAGCGTCAGAGGTTAAAACTGCCGAACCACCAAATTGTTGCCAGGGATCTTTACCCGCCTCAAATCCACCAGAAACGATAGCTTCATCGGTACTAACAGGTGGTGGGGGATTGCTTTCACCCGCAACAAGGCTTAGGTCATCAAAGCGGCAGCTCGAGTCCTGCGAGCTAAGATAAACGGCCATCCAGGCTGTACCTGCTGGGATTATCTGGACAAGCCCCTGTTCCTGCCAGCCACCCGTAAACTCGAGCTTTTGGTTAAACGTCTCCCCTGCGCTTCCGCCGCCTGCAATACCCAGCGTGCAGATTTGACCTGCGGCAGCACTTGCATAACCTTTTAAGGTATAGCTTTGCCCTAGTTCTATATCTGAGACGGGAAGATCCTGCTGAATCCAGGCCCAGGCTGCTGCCTCGAGTGCTTTCCCGGTGCCATCTCGCCCAGGACTAACCGAAGTCTTGCTGCCCGAACCATAAAGTTGCCAGGAACCTGTATCTACAGTGAAAGAGGGGTTAAGTAGTAAATTTACGCCGGTTGCAACTGCTAGGGTGCTTAGCTTAAAACCAGGATAAAACGAAGTTTGTGGGATGAGTTCTCGCGCACCTTGACCAAATTGCCACTCAAGTTTAAGACCTGCTTGATCACCCGTTTTTACAAACTCGAGCACAAAATCATAGCTCTGACCAGCCTTTAATTTCAGGCTCGAGCCATTTGCCACCTTGTCTCCCTCAATAAACAGCTGAGCATTTCCTAAAGCATCAAGAAAAAACTGATAGCTGCCAGTCTCTGGCACCCTAAAGTCTGCCTGCCAGCGGGCACTAAATTCCCCTGCTGGAAGGTACCTTGCAGGTACTGAAGCCTGCCAATCAAAATTGATATAGCGGTCAGTTTGGGCCACCCGAACGCCGTCAAAATTGGGCTGCGAATAATAGGTGGCAGCCAAACCCGTACCGTCAAGACGAAGAGGTTTAGAAGCTGATGGGGTTGGGTTTTGCGAACAAGCTGCGAGAAAGATCAAGCTAATAAGGATAACTTTTGGTATCTGGCGAATTGAAAACATGAAGGCTCCAAAAGAAACAAGTTTTATCTCCCTAGCATAGGGGAGCTATAGTCCTGATCCCCCACTTCGGTCACACTCGAGTCCTCTAGTGAGATATCTGACATTAGTCAGACCTGTATCCTGAACCTTACTCCATAAAACATAAGATTTATTCCCTCACTCATCTATGTTTGAATTGATACACGCATTTGAACGCCCTAAAAAGACAAAAAAGGAACGCTCAGCAGAACCAGACGAATATTACGTGCAATCTTGATTTAACGAGCTTGATTAAACAAGGCTCGGAAGGTCGGACCAAAACCTGGGGCAACATTGGCAACCACGGTGTCTCCTGGCTCGAGCTTGGTATCTCCATGTGGAAATATGGTTCTGCCCCCACGCCTTATAGCAACGACAATGCTCTCTTTTGGCAATTTCGCCTCGCGCAGCGTAAGCCCGGCAAGTTTACAGCCCTGCCTTACCTTCACTTCGATAATTTCTTGACCTGTCAGGTCGCGCAAGCGCGTTGCTTCTTCCTGTTCCTCAATTCGGCGGTGTCGCTGCACTGCCTGATAATAGGCTCTGGCAAGATCACTTTGTCTGACAAAGCCAATCACTTTTAATTTGTCCTGAGGACTGACCACGGGCATACGCCCGATATCGTACTGAGCCATGCGCTCGAGCACCTCGCTAATTGCTTCTGTCGGCAGGGCAGTATAAACCGTCTGCTGACAAATATTGCGCAACTCGGTCGACAGTGAGCGACCCTCACGCCGGGCACGTTCAAGATCTGTGAGCGTAATAATGCCAATAAAATGATCAGGGTCTTCCCTGTCCACCACGAGGAAACCATGATGATGTGACTCAGTAATCACCTCGGCAAATCTTTCAATGCTGTCATCGGCATAAACAGAAGGAATCTCACTGTCCATGACTTCCTCGAGCAAAACTGTCTGGAGCAAATCTCCTTGCCGAAGACGTAACAGGGACTGCCCTTTTCTGGAAAGCATGACATGGTAGATAGACTCTGGATGCAAAACATCAGCAATTAAGGTTGCAATCACGGCCGCCAGCAGCAAAGGTAAAATGAGCTGATAGTCATTTGACATCTCAAAGACCATCACTATGGTGCTCATGGGCGCGCGTTCAGCACCCGCAAAAACCGCAGCCATGCCTACCAGTGCAAAAGCCCCAGGCGTGATGGTCAAAGCTGGAAAAGCCACTTCTACAATCTGAGCAAAGACAAGTCCAAAAGCCGCACCAACAAACAAAATAGGTGCAAAAATCCCACCGGAGTGCCAGCTTCCTAGAGATATTCCCATTGCTAGCATCTTGCCAAATGTAATTGCCAGTAAAAAGCCAATACCGACCATGTCACCGCGGAGCATCTGACCTGTGACTTCAAAGCCCCGTCCTAAAACTTCTGGTAAGGCAAGACCAAGTAGACCAATGAGCAGGCCCCCAAAAGCTGGTCTTAACCAGGGAGGTAAACGGAGATGGTTAAACTCATTTTCCACAGCCACCATAACCCGAATAATCGCTATACCAATAAAGGCCGAAAGGGCACCAAGCAATAAATAAAGGGGCAACTCATAAAGATTGTCGAGCGCATAGTTTGGTACGGCAAAGGCCGGGTCAGGACCAAGAACCCTTCTGGAAAGGGCTGAGGCTGCTACTGCACCAATCACCACCGAAGAGAAATATTTATTGGTGAATTTCCCCAGAACAACCTCGAGTGCAAACAGCACTCCTGCTATTGGTGCATTAAAGGTAGCCGCAATGCCACTGGCAGCAGCAACTGCCGCCAAACTTCGTCTGCGTTCATCATTTAGTCTCAGGAAATCAGCCATAACTGAGGCCATAGACGCACTTAACTGCACCACTGGCCCCTCACTGCCCAACGACGCCCCCGTCCCAATGGAAATACCCGAAGCAATAGGACGCCAAAAGATAATCCTTTTGGGTAGGCGTCCCCCTAAATTACTAACTGAGTACATAACTCCAGGAATGCCCGAACCCCTGACATCTGGTGACCAGCGAACAACGATAGGAGTAACTAAAATGCCCCCCAGCACAGGTATCATCACACCAATGAATGAACCCCAGAAACCTCCCATTTCACCACGCAGGGCTTCAAAGGCAAGACCCATATAGTGAACCACCCTGTCAAAAACCACCGCCCCAAGACCAGCAAGTAAACCAATGATCAGAGCAGTAACCACGAGCGAAATCGTTTCTGATGATTCCCGGTACCTTGGTCCCAGACTTGAACCAGACCAGAGTTGTGCAAGGCGCTTTCTTAACTTAACCATTTTTCTTATGCATGCTAACTCTTTTAGGGACACAGTGCAGGGAGATTTACTACCAGCAAGAAGCATTTACTTTTTCACAGCAATAAATCTTCAGATGCCCAGGTTTTACAGTCACCTCTCACTTTGGAAAAGTGACGTGATTTCCTAAAAACCAGCAAAGCTTCATTTTCAGAAGTGCAAACACAGGGCTTGGTATACGAAAGCCAGGACACTCTGTTACACTAGACTCTATGCCGCAAGGTAATCAAGGACAAACTGGAGGTGGTGCTATGGACGATGGCTATGGTTATTGCCGCATTGCATTACTTCTTAGGCAGCCTCTGTAAAAACAGCAAAAGACAGATTTTGGTTTTTCCAGGCTCAGATGGAGCTCTGGCAACCGCATTTTGAAAGGTAAAGCATGACAGTAGATGAACAACTAACGATTCTCAATCGGGGCGCAGCACAGATTGTGCCAGAAACAGGACTGCAAGAAAAACTCGAGCTTGCTCAAAAAGAAAACCGGCAGCTTAGAGTCAAACTAGGTGTTGACCCTTCAAGCAGTGACCTACATGTTGGCCACGCCGTTGTCTTACGAAAAATGCGCCAGTTTCAAGACCTTGGGCACAAGGTGGTTCTGATTATTGGCGACTTTACTGCCATGATCGGTGACCCTACGGGCAAGTCAAAAACCCGCCCCGTTTTATCTTTGGAAGAAACACGGAAAAATGGCGAGACCTATGTGGCGCAGGCCACCCAAATTCTTGATGCAGGCCCTGATAAACTCGAGATCAGATACAATAGCGAATGGCTCGAGCCCTTAAATTTTGCCGACATTGTTTCGCTAAGTGCCAAATATACCGTTGCACGTATGATGGAGCGTGACGACTTTACCAACCGCTTCCGTGACGGCGTTCCGATAAGCATGCATGAGTTGCTTTACCCGCTGGCCCAGGCCTATGATTCTGTAGCAATCAAATCAGACATAGAGCTAGGCGGTACCGATCAGCTTTTTAACCTGCTGGTCGGTCGCGACATACAAAGAGAGTTTGGTCAGGAACCTCAAATTGCGCTTACCACGCCGCTACTCGAGGGCTTAGATGGCGTTGAAAAAATGTCTAAATCACTGGGCAATTATATAGGCATAGCAGAAGGCCCAGAGCCCATGTTCAAAAAGGCCATGCAGGTTCCAGATGATCTGCTGTACCGCTACGCTGAACTCTGCACCGCACTCAATCTGACTGACATGTCAAAACTTATTGAAACAGATGTCAAGGAAGCACACAGAGTTTTCGCCCGGGAGCTTGTGCGCATTTATCACGGTGAGGAACCCATTGCCTACGCCGAAGAGCGCTATGACTACGTGGCGAAAGGCGGCATTCCTGATGACATTCCGGTACAGACGATAGATAAAGCAGAACTCGAGGACAACAGTATCTGGATATGCAAGTTAGCCACCCTGGCAGGGCTGACCGCTTCTAACGGTGAGGCACGCCGCCTCATTCAAAACCGAGGCTTAAAGCTGGACGGTGAAACTGTTACCGATCTTCAATTACAGGTAACCCTGGATAGTGCCATTGTGCTGCAAAAAGGCAAAGACACTTTTGTGCGTGTAAGTCTTTAACGTTTTGACAGACATCCTTAGAGCCAGCAGCTTTGCAGCCTGCTGGCTTTACCTATCCGGGTAGACAAATCCAAAACACCACATTGTCCATATATAAAGCCCTTTGACAGGACGGTGAAGGAGAAAAATCAGGGCTAATATTATTCCAACCAGGACAAAGGTAATGCCCTCAAAAAAGCCGTAAGTCAAAATCATAGGAATTGCAATGAGTAAGCCAATCACCATAACCGCAAAATAAGAAATCGCAGCAGATAAAATGGCACTTCCTTTGTCCCGCTCAAACTGTGAATGGCAAACCGGACACGCTTCTCTTAGCTCAAAATAATTTTTGAATATACCTGCTTCAAGGCAAACAGGACAGCGCTGCGCAAACATCACAGGGAAAAATCTGGCAAACGCTGTGCCCCAGTATTCTTTAGCAATAAAGCTTTCTTTTTGGTACTGTAGTTTCATTAGTATCGGTAGCTAGTATAGCTTGCTTGTCGGGCAAAAAGTGAGAAGCTAAGCTGGCTTTATCAAGTGGACTGGTGTATGCAGCAAGATGAAGAATAACCACTTCTTGAAAAACGAAAAACGCTACTGCAAGCGGACGGGGTATTTATACAAATTGCGAAAACATCGCTAAACGCTCGTCTACCTTGTTGTATCTGTTTGTGGCAAGCCCGGCAAAATGCATCCTGGACTAGATTCAGGCATCTTCTTTCCAAATCTGACTCGAGCCAGCTAAGGCTTCGGAATCGTGGCACTCATTCTGCAAAAGTGAAAATGACACCATATGCCTCAACTATGCATGTTATCGTCTTACAACTCAACGTAGCCACATCAGGGTTGATTGCATGCGCATTTTTTTGCCTTTAAGCATATTTTTCTGGCTGGTGCTATCCGGTCACTGGTTTGGTCTGGCACAAGACCCTGACCCACCTGAAATCGATCAAAATGCAATCTCAACCGAACTCGAGACCTTTATCTTAGACAGTAATGGCACCATGCGGCTTTCAAGTTCTGCCCTTACCGGTCAAACGGTGGTCTACCGCCTAACCGCAAGCAACATAAGTGGCGAGCCTTTACCCGAGTACAGCGTCACGATTACTCTTGCAATACCTGAAGGCACGACTTACATCCCTGATTCTGCTACCGAAAACAGCAAAATAGGGCTCGAGGTAAGCGAAGATACACTTTCCTGGACCGTACTGAGCGTCATGGAGCCAGACGAGAAAATTGTTTTTGAATACCGCGTCTGGGTAGGCGACCCTCTTGCTATTTACAAAAAGATCTTCACTGGCTCCGGCAGTGGTACCACTGCCGTCATAAACCCTGGCCATCCCTGGCTTTTTGACTATTTTGGTAGTAAAGACCGCAGCATCTATCTCTACAACGACGAGAGCCCGGGCGAAAGGAAAGAACTCATTCCGGGTCGACTTGTCAAAGACACAGGCTATCTTTATATTCTCGTTAATACCGCAAACGAGGACGCCTGGACTCTGACTGTTTATTTCAGCCAAAATGAAGGCACCCTCGCTACTCCAGGTATAAACCAGTTTGACCGCAGTAAACCATCCCTGCTCCAACATGAAAAAGCCTGCGCCGACTTTGAAAATACCCTCGAGGCCCAGAGCTTTTTTATCAGAGAAGGTGGCCCAGAACTCGACCCTTACGCACTTGACACAGATGGTGATGGGTTTGCCTGCAGTTATGATCCCCAAGACACTTATGAGTCGACTCATGGGACATCATCTGCTGATTCATGTGAAGCGCAGGAACATTGGGTTCCGCCCTATATTCGCAAAGACGGTCAAATCATGGGCGGACACTGCCGCACGACCTAGCCAAAAAGTGGCCGGCAGACCTGCTGCATCCTGCGAGACTCGAGCCTCGACTAACATTGGCTCCGCTTTTTAGAGGTAAACTGCTATAGGCTGCAGTGGCAGTCAAGGTTATACTTTTCTGACTATTTACTAGCCCTGGCTAGCTGGAGGATCGTTGTGGAGAAAGCTCCAAAAACCGCTTTTGTCATCTTTGGTGTTACGGGTGATTTAACCGCTCGCAAGTTGATGCCAGCACTGTATCAACTTCATGTCGAAGGCGTTTTGCACCCTGAAACAAACATTGTTGGTTATGCTCGGAGCCAAAATGACGATGCTGCCCTGCGGGCAAGTATGAAAAAAGCACTCAAGACCTATGTCAAAGGCTTTGATGCCAAAGACTGGACCAGTTTAGAGAAGCGCATCAGTTATGTTCAGGGTGCCTACGATGCGCCTGAAGGCTTCGAGGCACTGGCCAAACACCTTAACGATCTAGAGCATGAAAACCGGATATTTTACACCTCCACGCCCCCAGCCACCTATGCTGGCATTGTTAATGGCCTTGCCAATGCTGGCTTAAACAAGTCTGAGGGAGGCTATGCTCGAGTCGTTATCGAGAAGCCCTTTGGAATTAATCTGGAAACTGCCAAAGAACTCAATGCTCAGGTCTTGGGCCATTTTAGCGAAGACCAGATCTACCGCATTGACCACTATCTGGCCAAGGAAACGGCACAAAACCTCTCTGCCCTGCGCTTTGCCAACACACTCTTTGAACCCATCTGGAACAACAAGTACATCGACCATGTTCAGGTCACCATGACCGAGCCTATGGGCGTTGAGGGCCGCGGAAGCTTTTACGAAGAAGCCGGCATTATACGAGATGTATTTCAAAACCACCTGCTCCAACTGCTCGCGCTGGTTGCAATGGAGCCACCGTCCCGCTATGACGCAGTAAGCGTCAGGGATGAAAAGGTAAAGGTCTTTCGGGCAATGGAATGCCTTGACCTTAATCATGCTGTTATGGGTCAATATGTGGCAGGAAATGGCATGAAAGGCTACCGCGATGAAGAAGGGGTCAACCCACGCTCGAGGCAAGCCACCTACGCCGCAGCCACCTTTAAAATCAACAACTGGCGCTGGGCCGATGTGCCGTTTTATATGCGCAGCGGCAAGCGTCTCGGTGATAAAGCAAGTGAGATTGTATTACGTTTTAAAAAACCCCCTCATATTCCCTTTGCTGTGCCCAATTCGCTCATATCTGATCGTCTGGTCTTTCGTCTGGTACCCAATGAAGGCATTAGCTTCCGTTTTAATGCTAAGGAGCCCGGTCAGGACTTTAAGATGGACCGCGTAAGCATGAATTTTTACTATGACAAAGAATTTGACCGCCCAACACCTGACGCCTATGAGACCCTCATTCTTGATGTGATGCAAGGGGATGCCACGCTCTTTATGCGTGCCGACGAGGTCGAAGCGCAGTGGCGCATTGTAGACCCACTGCTAAGTGAGTGGGAACACTCCAAAAAAGACCCGGCCTTTTACTCCGCCGGAACCCCAGGACCAAGTCAGGCTGATGAAATGCTCGAGCGTCAGGGACGCTACTGGCATAAACCAGGCAATGGCAAATAAAACCAGGTCACTTATTGAGACCTATGTACCAAGTTTTTTGGAGGTCTTTCCAGGGCTCGAGACTAAGCTCGAGCCCTGGCTATTAGCAAGTGATGTTGAGGCTCACTTTGCCAAAATGCCACCTCTAGCCAATCTTGAAGACTTTAGAAAAACAGGGAATGCCTATATTCACCCAACCGCCATTGTCGAGCGAAATGTGCAAATTCGGGGCTTTGCAGTGATTTCCGCAGGCTGTTTTATTGCTTCTAATGCCTACTTGCGAGGCGGAGTCATACTTGGACCCAATACGCATGTCGGCCCCGGGGTTGAGCTGAAATCTGTCCTATGTTCTGGAAACACAGCATTTGCCCATCTTAATTATGTGGGCAACTCAGTTGTTGGCACAGGGGTTAATCTCGAGGCGGGAGTAATCATTGCCAATCACCTAAATGAATCTCCGGGTACTACTATCAAAATAAAGCAGGAAAACAGTGTCGTTGATACCGGACTTTTAAAATTTGGTGCGCTAATCGGCGACGGGGCGAAAATTGGTGCAAATTCAGTACTGTCACCTGGAACTATATTGAAAGGCAGCGAAGTCATTTCAAGGCTGAGCCTGGTGAAGCAACTCTAAACCGCATCACGGCTCTATCTATGCGGTCTAGCAGATTATGTTTCTTGCTAGCTATGACTCCTCGTAAATTTGAGGGCAAACGTATTCAAAAACAAAAAATTGAAAACCTTACTGGCTGGCTATGTTAGTTTAGAGCTATGGCAACCATAAATATTCTTGGCGTACCAATGGATCTTGGCGCTGGTCGACGAGGTGTGGACATGGGGCCGAGTGCGCTACGCTTGGCCAAATTGGCAAGCACACTCGAGGCTCTCGGACATACGATCACTGATCTCGGCAATGTCAGCTCGCCAGTACAAGAAACCAAGCAACACGCAAAAGCCAAAACGCTTCCCTTCATAGATGAAATCGCTGCAACCTGCAAAGAAACCTACGAAACCCTCAAAGGACTGCCTGATGCTGTCTTGCCGCTGATTCTAGGAGGTGATCACTCCATTTCCATGGGTAGTGTCGCAGGCGTTGCCACCAAAGGCAGAACCAGCATTTTATGGATAGACGCTCATGCCGATGTCAATACACCAGAGACCAGTCCCAGTGGGAATATCCACGGAATGCCACTCTCGCACCTGCTTGGCAAAGGTGATCAGGGCTTACTTTCTATCTGGGGAAATCAAGCTGTCATCCACGCCGAAGACCTGGTCTTTATTGGCTTAAGAAGTGTAGATGAAGGTGAAAAAAACTTCTTGCGTGAGCACGGTATAAAGGCTTATACCATGACCGATATAGACAAGATGGGCATGGCTCGAGTCGCTCAAGAGGCTATTGCTCAGTTGGCAAAACAAGACCTGGTTCATATTTCTTTTGATGCAGACGCGCTGGACCCAAATGTTGCACCGGGTGTCGGCACGCCTGTTCCCGGTGGCCTAAGTTACCGGGAAGCCCATCTGCTTATGGAGATGCTTGCAGAAGCCAACATAGTCACGAGCATAGATCTGGTTGAGGTTAACCCCATCCTTGATACTCAGAATAAAACTGCTCAAATCATGGTAGAAATGGTCGCCAGTTTACTTGGTAAAGCGATTCTGTAATGGCTTATATCCTTGCTTAAGCAAGCTATTAAAGCGCAACTATTCTTACAAAGGCGAAAATGCAGGAGCCTAGTTCCTTTCAGGTGGCTATCAGCCTACGGCAGGTTTAATCAGCAGCTAAAGCTGGAGCTGGTAAAAGTGAAAAGGCCTGCATGATCTTTGGCATAAAGGCATTAAGGGCAGCCTCTCCTGCACGAATCGCCTGTTCTGCTTTATGAAAATGCAGCCAGCTTATGGGCGGGTTGGTATGAACCTGCAAGGTATGCTGATCGGGCTGACCAATCATATAGGTATTTGCGGTATAAGCCAGTCCCCGACCTAATCTGGAAAGGGGATGGGTTTTTACAGAATTATGCATCTTCTGATGTATGCGGGAACCCCAATCAGTAGATAGAAGTTTCTGTGTCATTTTTATAACACCAGAATCTTTTGAAGTTGTACCAGCGCCAATACCGATAGCAATATCAAGAGAAAAGCCCTCGAGGGTTGCAAGGGGGATGGGTGCCGCGAGACCCCCATCCACCAGTCGCCGCCCGTTTATTTCTACTGGTGCAAAAACGCCTGGCATAGAGCAACTTGCGCGGATGGCTGGAGCCAAAGGACCCTCGCTTATGAGAACAAGTTCTCCGCTATCAATATCGGTAGTGACAATAATCAGTTCTTTCTCCAGATCACTAAAATGGCGCCCTTCAGTAAGGCGGTCATAGTAGTGCTCGAGCCTGTCACCACTGAAAAGCGCCGCTTTGTGCAGACCAAAATCAGTGACCTGCCCTATGACATCTCTGGTCCGCGTATTCTTAGCATCCAGAGTTAACTGCTCTATGCTATGCCCCATGGCATAGAACGCGCCTATGACAGCACCAAAACTGGTACCACTAATGAGACTTGGGAAATAGCTGTGATTTTCTAAACTGGCAAGCGCGCCAATATGGGCGTAGCCCCTGGCACTCCCCCCACCCAGCGCCACACCAATACGTGGCATTGTTCCTGGCTTGGCAGACACCTGCCTACATGCATCATCCATGGTCAGAGTGTAAGTTTTCAAGAATAACAAAACCCTTACATTTAATTAATTTGGGTTCATGTGGTGACCAAATGTGTCAAACTTTATACTTATGTCGTTTGACGATCTCTCGGTGGTAGTCACGCACTACCAAACGCCCAGCATTCTAGAAAAGTGCCTTGAGAGAATCATGAGATTTTTACCTGGTGCTGAGGTCATTGTGGTGGATTCAGGTAGCGATGCCAGCCTCGAGCTAATTCGACAAAGCTTTCCAGATGTTACTGTTTTTAGAGTTCGTAACCACAGCATGGCAAATACGGTCAATGAAGGGCTAAAACGCAGCACCAAAGGTTTTATCATACAAATGAATGCAGACGTTTATATTGAAGAGGCAACGGTTCCTGTTCTCCTGAATAAATTAAGGAAGTCTAAACTAGGGATGGTTGGGCCAATTTGTAAAAATGCCAGGGGCGAAGTTCAAAATCAAGGCTTCCTTTATAGGCGATACTTTGAGATATTACGGCGGACGCCACGTAAAAGCATCCGGGTAGCTTGGTTGTCTGGTGCCTGCATGTTACTAAAAAGGGAAGCACTCGAGCAGGTCGGCGCTATGAACTCGAGCCTCAGATTTTACAATGAAGACATGGAGTGGTGCTGGCGCCTGCAAAAAGCTGGCTGGCAGTGCGAGTTGGTAAATACCTCTGTTACTCATCTGGGGGGTAGCTCAACACCCAGAGATGCCCGCTTTATAGTAGAAGGCTACCGCGGAGGGTTTTTGCTATCCCGCTGGTACAAACCACGCCTCTACCAGCGGCTGCATAAGCAATTTGTTTTGCTCGAGGCTAGCCAAAAGCGAAACAGTTCTGACTCTGTAACAAGAGCGGCCTTTCAGGAGATTTTCCTAATGTTTCAACAGGGTACTTTTGAAACCAGCCCATTTGGTGAAACCCTTGATGCCAATTAATATTCCTCGGGGGCAGCGGAGTCCATACCCTCAAGTATTCAGCTAAAACCTTTTATACAAAAAAGTTGAGGTGCTGGGCACCTCAACTTAAAATTCTTTGTCAACCTAGCTTAAGGGAACGTTACAGGACACTTATCTGCCCCACCAGGCACGGCAAACTCGGTGGTACTTGCGTCAATTGACAGCAAGAAATTAACCAGATCAGTTAGTTTTGCTGGCGTGTCTAAAAATGCAGCAAAATTTGGATTGCCAGCTTGCAGGTGAGCAGTCCAGGGTCCAGCCGGATCGAGCAGCTCTTCTAGGGTTGCAGCTTGCCCGTGGTGAAGATACGGCGCACCTGCCTGCAAACCATAGAGGCTCGGAATGTTGTACCCTGCAAACTCACCTTGCGCTCTAGCTGCGACATTACCCTCTTTGATTT
>JAGQHN010000012.1:0-4707 GCA_020431825.1 Trueperaceae bacterium
GACCTAAATTCTTTCAGCTCATCCATGATGCCCTGTCTATCGGTGTTAAGGCTGCTTAAAAGCTTCCGAACCATTGTTAAGCGGGACCTGAAGAAAATTAAGCTTTTCAAATAAGCCTTACTATCTGGGTAAGGCTTTGCTTTTGACCAAAAGGGGCCTAAATAAAAACAGGCGCTGAGGTAGGATGCAAAACCTCAGCGCTTTTCTATAACCCATCCTCTTTCGTGACTTAATTTACCGGAATGTGACTTTCGGATGTCTTACTTTAAGGGGCTCGAGTCACGTAACGAGCGAGAGAAAAAAAATTACCCTGCTAACTGTAGAGGTAATCAGCAGGGTTAAGTAAAGGGTTTGATAGCGCATGCATCCACGCTATTAACTACAAGTTTAATCAACCATTTGTCACAGAAAAGTTATTTTTGTGCATGAGAATATTTAAGGGAGATTAGCCTATTAAAAGCTCCCAATAGTGGCCACCAGCACTCAAGGATGAGCTAAAACAGCGAAGGAAATCTTATAAACCTCAAGCCTCAGTTAATTTACTCAAGTTTATCCTTACTTACTACTTTTTACTCTGGCTACCCTCGAGTCAATCCTTTGGCCACGATTTAAGCGGCGGTTTTGTTCAAACCGTTCCCGTTGGGGATAGGTTCGCGGTTGTAAATTACTCAGGGCACCGTTCATCCATTTACGACTGGTCGCCGAATAAGCCCCTAAAGCTTCTAATTCGTACATTTTGGCACTCCCTTTTTAATCAACTAGGTCGTGGTCTCAATTGTGATCTGTTTAAAGTGTAACACTGATGGGTGCGCTCAAAGCTGCAAATGTCGCTTAAAGAAGCTTAATGAATTTATCAAAGAAGTTTAGCCTTATACTTTTTCTATGGAAAATAAAGAAGACCTCAGGGTACTGGCAGATGCTATAAGAGAGGCTTGTATAAAGGCTGCCTTGGAAGGCTATGAAGATGCGGCTATCAGCGGCTTATGTCATGAAGGTGCGTGGGAAGCAGCGATTAGTGCAATGAGAAAGCTCGAGCCTGATGAGCTGCTTAAGGGGTACCAAACAGCTTAAAAACTTGGCTTATACTCAGGTCATGATGACGATAAAGCATATTAATGTCCTGATTTCGGGCGAGGTGCAAGGCGTTGGTTACCGCGCCTTTGTCAAACGCCACGCGCTTGATATGGGGCTGACCGGTTACGCCGAGAACTTATCAGACGGTCGGGTAGAAGTGGTGGCAGAAGGTCCTGAAAGTGAGCTCGAGCATCTTTTAATCATGCTGCGCAAAGGACCCGCCCATGCGGTTGTAAGCAATCTTGAAATAAGCTGGGGAGAGGTGAGCCATCTTGCCGACTTTTACATCTATTAAGCCGGTTTCGCTGGAGCGTCTGGGAAAAGTTCCAGGGGTTCTTGGTCAAATTTCCCGTGAACGCTACGCTGATTATCAGGAGGTTGCCGTTACCGGGGTAGAAAATGCACCTGCTAGGCCAAGGTTCAAGGAGGCGCTAGCCCAGCCAGGGCTAAGTATAATTGCCGAAGTCAAGCGCTCGAGTCCTTCTCAGGGTGCTATCGCAGATCTTGACCCCCTAAAAGCAGCGCTGAGTTATCAGGCAGGAGGGGCATCGGCAATCAGTGTACTCACCGAAAGCCGCCATTTTGGGGGTGAATTGGCTCATCTTAAAGCTGTAAGTAGCCAGGTGTACCTGCCCTGTTTGCGCAAGGATTTCACTGTTCACCCACAACAAATTGTTGAGGCGAAAGAAGCAGGTGCCAGTGCAGTTTTACTGATTGTAGCTGTGCTTGCTGAAGAAACTGCCACTTACCTCGAGTTTGCCAGAGGCTTAGAGCTGGATGTTTTGGTGGAAGTTCATGACAGCCATGAACTTGAAATTGCGCTTGATAGCGGTGCAGATATTATTGGGGTTAATAATCGTAATTTGCAGAACCTGGAGATTGATTTAAACAATGCTCCCCAGCTTATAAGGCAGGCCAGGGCTACCGGATTTAAAGGTTTGCTGGTCGCTGAGTCCGGTTATAAAACACTGGGTGAGCTAGCCGATATCAAGGGTATAGCAGATGCCGTGCTTATTGGTACGAGTTTGGCAGGCAGTAGTAATTTGCAGGAAGCCGTTACTCGGCTTAAAGGCTAATGTAAATGTAACAGAACTGTAACAGCGGTCTTTTAGTCTGATGCAAAGCTCGAGCCAGGTCTCGAGCCATCCTACTTGCATTTCATCCCCAGTTAACGTTTGAGGTGATTTATGACCAGACTGATTGACGCTATTGTTGATGTTTTTCAGCTTGCCGACGACAACTCTGAGAAAAACCAGCAGACTGTACGGCAAAGTTTCGAAGATGCGCTTTTGGAAAGTTTGAGCGCGGGCGGTTTAGATTTTAAAGCTGTTATGATTGAAGCGCACAAGAAATTTCTGGGTGAGCGACCAGACGATAACTGGCTGATTGCAGCTACACAGTGCCTCGAGACCTATAGCGAACTCAGCTTAGAGCCGAGTGTAGTGAATTAACCTTTTCATTAAAAGTATCAACTAAAAAGAACTCCCCCGAAAAGGGGGAGTTGTCACTAAAGGAGAATGGAGATGATCTTTCGGTTTATCCGGATTCAAGGTAAACGGATGAAAGTTTTAGGATTTAGTTCCAGGTGCCATCCAAGATAGCGTAAAAGGTTGCTTCATCAAGATACTGAGGGGTGTAGCTGTAGCCTCGAGCCTCAATCTGACTCATAAAGGCTTGCAGATGATTGCTCGAGCCCATCATCAGGTTTTTGTAAACCGTTGCAATATCTGCCTGAGTGGTTTGGGCAAGGGCGTTTTGCAGATCAACAATGTCAACTTCTTCAATCGTTGCCCCTACGTATAGGGCCTGTTCTAAGGACTGAGTTCCCTGGGCAATCAGCTTGTCATACAGGGCTTGCAAGTCTGGGTTACTAAACTCGCCTCGAGTGCTGCTACTCGGGTTTTCAATGCCATACGTTGCCAGTAAATAGTTTACTGCCTCAACATGCTGGACTTCACTTCTCGCCCCGATATTATAAAAGGGACGAAGACCCCAAAGATCATAGAGTTCCCCATAAACATCACTGGCTAATTTCTCTTCTTCAACCATCCACAAAAGGTCGCTGATTTCCTGTTCGCTGAGGCTCGAGTTTGTTGCCAAATATCCTGGGTTTTCAGCGTAGCCACAGGAAAGTAAACTGGTTATTAAAATAAAACCAATTAGCAGTTTCTTAAACATAAGTTCTCGCTTTCCGAGCTGCAATCGTTTGGCAGCCACTTCATACCCTGGGGGGGTATATATAGAATATGCTTCAATTGTTTAGGAATGGTTTGCTTTAGAAGAAAACTTTAAGAATATTTTTGCATTTCCATAGGTATTTATCATTGAATATGGCTGAATTCAGTAAATACGTTTGCGAACTCAGTCAAGCTTTGCAAGCATTTTGTAGCGAGTTGAAATCTTATGATTGTAGTTTCGTGCAATAAATTTTAACTCTGTAACAAGGAAGAGGGTGATGTCTTGGTGGAAGCACGCTCAAATAATGAGAAAACTTTGCTTGGCATGGGTGCCAAATCTCGCTACCATGCCTAAAGAAACAGTAAGCAGGATTGTTTCATAGCCACCTTGCTAAACTAAAGGTGAGCAAAAAGGAGGATGCAAATGGCAGCACATGAAATTGACTATCAGATTTACGGCGATGACATGCAACTGGTTGAGATTGAACTTGACCCTAATGAAAGTGTACGTGCCGAAGCTGGCACTATGATGTACATGGGACCTGGCATTGAGATGGATACCAATTTGGGTGGCGGGGGCGGTGGTTTAGGCAAAGCCCTGTTTGGTGGCCTGAAACGGGCGCTCATGGGAGAAAGTTTCTTCATTACCAACTTTACCCATATCGGAAGTGGTAAAGGTCATGTGGCATTTGCTGCACCTTATCCTGGCAAGATTATTCCTTTAGAGCTTGATCAGCTTGGTGGCGAGTTTATCTGCCAGAAAGATTCTTTTCTCTGCGCTGCCAAAGGCATAGATATAGACATTGCCTTCACGAGAAAACTCGGGGCTGGTTTTTTTGGTGGCGAAGGTTTTATTTTGCAGCGTCTTAAAGGAGATGGTCGCGCCTTTATCCATGCGGGTGGCACCATTATCCAAAAGCAATTAGCTGCGGGTGAAACCCTACGAGTGGATACCGGATGTTTGGTAGGTATGACGCCGGGGGTTGACTATGACATTCAGATGATGAAAGGCTTTAAAAATGCCCTATTTGGCGGCGAAGGAATGTTTCTGGCTATTCTAAAGGGGCCGGGGCTGGTCTTCTTACAAAGCTTGCCGTTCTCTCGCCTGGCAGATCGTATGGCAGCTGCAACCTTTCAAAATAAAGGTGAGTCTAAGGGCGTTGCTGGTTTAGGTGGCTCAGTACTGGGTGGCTTACTCGGTGGAGATAATAGCTAGAAACGACAGCGTGAGGCGATTCTGGCCCCTTGGGGTAATTCTGGTAGGCATAGTGCTCGTTATTGCTGGTTTTATCTATGACGTGCTGTTTGCTGGAATTCCCTATCCGGACCCTACGCCAGAGTTAGCAGCGCGTTATGCCTATCACGCGAGTATTGCCGCTGCAATTCGGTGGTGTGGGGGCGCAATCTTTTTGGCAGGACTGTTCGCCAGGCTAATACGCAAGATTACTCGAGGATC
>JAGQHN010000012.1:4807-7972 GCA_020431825.1 Trueperaceae bacterium
AAAAAAGAAGCTCGAGCCTAGGCTCGAGCTTCTTTTTGTTCGCTAACTTAAAGACTCAAAAATCGAAGTCGTTAATGTTCTCTGGGGTAAAGATGAAGGGTGCACCAAGTAAGATTTCAGACCCATTCACTACTTGGAGGGTACCTAAACGTCCAGCTTCGACACTGCTATCTCCAGGATTGAGGGTGCCATCAACCACAGCCCTCATCACATAAGTGGCGGCGTACCCTAAGTCAATAGGGTTCCACAGAACAACAGACTGAACACAGCCGTCATTTACAAAAGGTTTCATGGCATTGGGTGTGGCCAGACCGATAACGGCAACTTCACCACAAAGACCAGCTTGAGTAACGGCGTCAGCACTTGAAGGGGTAGCAACACTGGTCATACCAAAGATGCCGTCTAAGTCATCTCCGTATTTGTTGATCAGGGTATTGGCCTGATTAAAGCTAAGAACAGCGTCTTCCTGAGCTTCTAAGGTTTCTAACCACTCCATGTTGGGGTAGCAAGCAGCTTGGTAGGCTTGCATCTCAGCAATCCAGCGGGCTTGGTTAGGGGTGGTAAAGGTTGAAGTAACGATACCGAATTTGGCGTCTTCACCTTTTTCTTTGGCTAAGCTGTCAACCATGGCTTTAGCAATGCCATTGAACTCAGCCTGATTAACGAACCACTCGCGGGCATCGGGTTCTGAGTTAGCATCGTAACCAACCACATGAATGCCTTGTTCTAAAGCTTTACGCAGAACAGGGGCAATAGCCACAGGGTCGTTAGCAGCAAACAGGATGCCATTAATGTTACCGCTGGCAATGTAGCTTTCAATGACGGCAATTTGGTCATCAATGTTAGCTTCGGTGGGTGCGTCAGTGGTTACCGTAACATTGCCGAGTTCTTCGGCGGCTTGCTCTTGACCCAGGGTGGTAGCGGCAAAGTAACCAATGCCGACAAGCTTAGGAACATCAATCAGATTGATGGCTTGGCCGGCTAAATCAGGGGCGTTGGTGGCCTGGCCACCGTTATAGTCAAGCATGGCAACGGCGCCGCCGCCAGCACCTTCGCCGCAGGCTAGGGGGTTGGTGGGCAGGTCATCAGCACCGTCCCAGGTTTGGGCAAAACTTAAGCCCAGTAAAACAATACTAAGACTAACAAACATACGAAAACTAAAGTTCTTCATGCATTCTCCCTTTTCTAAAAGTGTGTTGCAAAGTGTATCTTACCTAATAATCTTATGAGAGTTTGGTAGCAGATTATTCCTCCTTTCTTAAGGCTGCCTATCTTGCATAGGGCAATACCCATTAAGGGTATGAAGACATTTACAAAATGACGTTTACAAAATGATCTATGTAAAATAGGGTACACCGTTTTACGAATCACGGCGACGCTGAATAAAGTTATTAACCAGAATCGCCAGAATAAGGACAATGCCAATCACGATAGTGGTGGCGTCGCTGGTAATGCCAGAAAGCGCCAGACCGTTCTTTAAAAGCTGTATAAGCACCAGGCCAATTAGGGTGCCAACAATGCCACCTTTGCCCCCAAAGATGCTGGTGCCGCCTAGTACTACGGCTGCAATGACATCAAGCTCGAGCCCGGTACCCATATCACTACGAGTCGTCGTGACTCGAGACACAAAAATAATAGCTGCCAGAGCTGACATAAACCCCGAGTAGCCATAAATGATCATGAGGGTGCGGCCGACGGGTAAACCTGAAAAACGTGCGCCTACTGGGTTATTGCCAATGGCATAAAGATAGCGCCCCAGTGTTGTCATGCGCAAAATGATGATAGAAATAATTGTGGCAATGATAAAAAACCAGAGCTGAGTAGGTAAGCCCATAATGCTCTTTTGCCCAAAAATGTAAAACCACTCGGGGTAACCTGTGACGCTCTTAGCCTCACTAATCCCCTGGGCTAAACCACGGTAAAAGGCCAAAGTAGCCAGGGTCATAATCAGAGGTGGTACATTGAGTTTGACAATAAACAGGCCATTGACAAAGCCTGCTACGGTGCCTACTACGAGTGCCAGCACAATAGCCAGCTCTAAAGGCATGCCCAGGTTTTTCCAGAACACCCCTAGTAAAATGGCACTTAGACCCAGTATGGACCCAACAGACAGGTCGATTCCTGCCGTAATGATGATATAGGTCATGGGCAAGGCGACAAGCCCGACCTCACTCATAAGGCGACCCTGATTAAGCAGATTTGCAGCACTCAGGAAATTGGCATTGCGCCCGGAAAGCACCACGATTACCAGGACTAAAATGATAAAAAGAATGCCCTCCTGACTAAAGAGCAGATTACGCAGGCGCTTGGCGAAGCTGTTTTCGACTTTAGCGGTATCAGCTGCCATTTAAATCAACTGCCTTTGCCGGCGGATAAGATCAATCAGAACGGTGACGAGAATAAGAATACCCTGCACTGCCAGAATCCAGAAAGGAGAAACATTGATAAAAACCATACCCGAACGAATAGTATTGAGCAATATGGCAGCCAGCGTAGCGCCCATGATTGTACCTTTACCCCCAAGAATGCTTACTCCGCCAACCACGACTGCCGTAATGACAGTTAGCTCTAAGCCCGGAGGCGGCGTAGACTGAATGACGCGTAACTGAGTAGCGTAAAGTACAGATGCAATGCCAGCAAAAACCCCATTTAAGATAAAGACTTGCATCAGGATAAGGTTTTCAGAAAAGCCAGAAAGCCTTGCCGCCTCGGCATTGCCCCCAAGAGCATAAAATGACCGCCCCATAGGGCTATAGCGCATCCAGATGGCTGCCAGAATCGTCAGAATAATCATGAAGAGAATCGGGGTAGAGATGCCAAAAAACTTCATCTGCGCCAGATAAAACCCTGGAGGCATATTGGTAACGCGTTCGCCGTTCGTCCAGATAATCAGTCCCCCCTTCAAAATACTCAAAAACCCTAGTGTAACCACGATGGAGGGTACTTTTAAATAGGCCACAATAAAACCAATGACAGCACCAACCAGAGCGCCGACCAGCAGAGGCATGAGCCAGCTTAGCCAGATAGGGCTGCCTGCTACGACCATGCGTCCTGAGATAACGGCTAAAAGCCCAATGAGAGAACCTACCGAAATATCTATGTTTCCAGTGATAATGACCATCGCCATGCCAATGGCAGCCACGGCAATGTAAGCATTACCCTGCA
>JAGQHN010000012.1:8068-67147 GCA_020431825.1 Trueperaceae bacterium
AGATGTCAAGAATGTTCCTAGTTGCTAAAAAGCGCGGGCTAGACAGACCTATGCTGACGACCAGCAGAACCAGTGCCATGACAATGGCACTTTCTTGATTGGCCAAGAGGCTACGTAATTGGAACTCTTTACTTACGCTTGGTTTGGGTATAAGCGCTTGCAAAATCAGCAAGACCGCTACTACAAACAACAGCCAGAAGCCAAAGGCCATGGAGCCAATAAAGCTCGCACCTTCGGCACGGTAATCAAGAAAAAAGAGCACAAAGTACTCGAGCATTACCACACCCGCCAGGGCACTAAATACCGAAGCGGCTCTGGCTAGTTGCCTGTTGGTCAAACTCCATAGACCCAGTAGTAAAGCTGCGGCTGCCCCTATAGGTAAGAGTGCAATACCATTGGTACTAAGCCCAAATTCATTGTTGCCTCTGACTTCAGTTAGCATAGGAACCGTTGTTGCTCCCAGGTCGGGCTGATTGACAAAGGGCAAAAACTGATAGGCAATGAGCCCAACTAAACCTAGAATAATGGGCAGCAGGCTAAGGGGATTGGTGAAGGCTTTGCTCATTTAGGCTGCCCTCTCGCTCATCATAGCTGCGCCAACTTTTTCCTGACTGGCGTCTTTGCGGTCAAACTCGGCGACGATTTTTCCTTGTTTCATCACCAGAACCCGGTCGCTCATGCCCAAGACCTCTGGAAGTTCGCTTGAGATCATAATAATGGCCAGACCCCGTTCAGCCGCCAGTTGACTCATAAGTCGGTGAATCTCGCTTTTGGCACCAACATCAACCCCTCTTGTGGGTTCATCCATAATTAAAAGTTTGGGTTCGCTGGCAAGCCATTTGCCCAGTACTACTTTTTGCTGATTGCCACCTGATAGTTTGTTGACCCTTTGTTCAGGGCCATATGCCCGAATGCTAAAACGTTTGATGGCATCTTTTGCCAGCACATCCTCTTTTGGAAAGTCAATAAAACTGAAAGTTGAGAGCGTTTTCAAAACGGCTAGCGAAACATTATCTCGAATGGTCATTTGTTTAATTAAACCCTGGGTACCGCGGTCTTCGGGCACATAGGCTATGCCAGCCTCAACGGCCTGTGCCGGGTCGCTAATGCTTAGCGGTTTGCCATTGACCAGAATCTCGCCGCTCTGGGCAGGCGTAATGCCAAAAATGGTTTGAGCGGTTTCACTGCGGCCTGAACCCACCAGGCCAGCCAGGCCGACAATTTCTCCGGCACGTACCTTAAATGAAACATCTCTGGTGTAAGGCTCGCGGACCAAATTGCGAACCTCGAGCACCACTTCACCAAATTTACTTTCTTGTTTGGGAAAGAGCTGGTCAATGGTGCGGCCTACCATCATGCTGATAAGATCACGCTCACTGGTATCTTTGACTTCTTTGGTGCCTATATATTCGCCGTCGCGTAAAACCGTGACGCGGTCGCAGAGTTCAAAGACCTCGCTGAGCTTATGTGTGATAAAAATAATGCCTACACCGCGCTCTTTTAACAGCCTGACAATTCTGAACAGTTGCCCAACATCGGCCTCGGTAAGAGCAGCCGTTGGTTCATCCATAATCAGCAGTTGAGCATTGTGGGAGAGGGCCTTGGCAATCTCCACGCGCTGACGGTTGCCGACATTAAAACCGCCGACAATGCGCCTTACATCAACATCAAAGACCTCGAGCTCAGCCAATAATTCTTTGGAACGCTCTTCCATCTTGCCCCAGTCAATAAAGCTAAAAGGACCGATTTGCCGTTTGGGCGCATGACCCATAAAAATATTTTCTGCCACGGTAAGTTCAGGGTAAAGGCTCAGCTCCTGATGCACGGTGTCAATGCCCTGCGCCTGGGCATCCCTGGGGTTATTAAAGCTGACCTGTTTTCCTTTAAATCTGATGCTGCCTTCATCGGGTCTGTGTACTCCGGCAATGGTTTTTATCAGAGTCGATTTACCTGCACCGTTTTCGCCCAGAAGAGCATGAATTTCGCCAGCCTTGACTTCAAAATCAACGCCTTTAAGGGCATAGACACCCGAAAAGCGCTTGTGAATGCCCTTTAGCTCGAGTAACTGGCTCATGAGCTAAGCTCAACCAGATAATGAGGTATCTGGGCAGTTTTTAAGCGGCGCTGCCAGTCCGCACTCAAATAAGTATCTGAAATCATAAGATCCACTTCTGCTATACCACATATACGCACCAGAGCACGCTTGTCAAATTTGCTCGAGTCTACCAGAGCCGTTTTCTTGGCAGCGGCTGCCAGCATAACCCGTTTCACTTCAACTTCATCAGCGTCAGAGTCCATGAGGCCGTCTTCCAGACTTATGCCTTTAGCACTTACAAAACAGTGGTCAACCCGAAATTCTTGTAAGGCTTTGATCGCTAGTGGCCCGGCAAAACTGCCTGAAACCTGTCTCAAGTAGCCACCTGTAAGCAGGATTTTGGCAGGGCTTGCTCTAAGTTCAATAGCGCAGTCCAAACTGTTCGTAATAAGGGTCAAGGGGCGCTTGGCGAGCTCTCTTGCCAGCGCTAAGCAGGTGGTTGAAGCGTCCAGAGCGATGCTATCGCCATCTTGAATCAGGCTGGCGGCATAGGCCGCAATGGCCATTTTTTCGGGTTTATGCTTACTAAGCCTGACTGTGTAGCTGGTCTCAAATGCTGTTTGCTCAGAGGCAACCGCACCCCCAAAGGTACGCTCCAAGTGGCCTTCTTCTTCTAATAACTCAAAGTCACGGCGTATGGTCATTTCACTCACGCCAAATTGCTCAGCCAGTTCAGCAACCCGGATGCTGCCCTGAGCCAGAACCAGTTGCTTGATGCGCTGTTGCCGCTCGGAGGGCAAGAGTCGTGTGTTGTCAGAAGCCATGGGCCACGCGTCTCCAAAGGGGAAACTTCCCCAAAACAATCCTGCTAAGGTGTCGGTAGTTTATGAAAACGAACAAAGATTGTCAAGCTTGCACATAATACCTGTGTGAACTTGTGCTTTTTTGTGTTCATTTGCTAGACTACCCCTATAAAAAAGCGAACTCTTAGTTTTTCTGGTTTTCCAGGTCTTTATTGAGATAAGTTTACCCTGAGGGAGGCTGAAAAGGTATAGGCTGGGCCTTAAACTAAGAATGAAACTTTAAAGAAGGATGGCAGATTGTATGAGCAAGATTGAGCAAGCTTATAACTTAGCCCAGGAGCGTTACGCAGAGCTTGGGGTAGATACCGAAGCGGCCCTAAAACAGCTCGCCCAAATTCCTATTAGTCTTCACTGCTGGCAGGGCGATGATGTGGTGGGTTTTGAATCACCGGACCGCGCTTTGAGTGGCGGGGTTATGGCAACCGGGAATTATCCGGGCAAGGCGCGTACTGCTGAGCAACTCAGAGCTGACCTTGATAAAGCTTATAGCCTTATACCAGGTACACACCGACTTAACTTACATGCGATTTACCTCGAGTCAGACAAGGCCATCCCGCGCAATGAAATTCAACCCGAGCATTTTCAAAACTGGGTGGACTGGGCCAAGGCCAACAATCACGGAGTTGACTTTAACCCAACCTGTTTCTCTCACCCGATGGCAGATGATGGTTTTACCCTAGCGCATCAAGATGAAGGGGTCAGACAGTTCTGGATCGAGCACTGCATTGCCTCGAGGAAGGTTGGCGCCCATTTTGGTAAAGAACTAAATAACCCCTGTATTACTAATGTCTGGGTGCCTGATGGCTATAAAGACGTCCCCGTTGACAAACTTTCACCGAGGCAGCGGTTAAAAGACTCGCTTGATAAGGTCTTTGCCGAAAAGCTGGATAAAAACCATAACCTTGACGCTGTAGAGTGCAAGCTTTTTGGGCTGGGCTTTGAGAGCTACACCGTAGGCTCTCACGAGTTTTATATGGGCTATGCCCTCAGCAATGACGTGGTGCTGTGCCTTGATGCCGGACATTTCCACCCAACCGAAACCATCTCAGACAAGCTTTCTTCGATGATGCTTTATATCGATGAAATTTTGCTGCACGTCAGTCGCGGTGTCCGCTGGGATAGTGACCATGTGGTGACCCTGAGTGATGATTTACAGCTCATTATGCAGGAGATTATCCGCGGTGATTTTAGCAAGCGGGTGCATATTGGTCTGGACTTTTTTGATGCCAGCATTAACCGCATTGCTGCCTGGGCGATTGGGACGCGTAACGCGCAAAAAGCCCTGCTGATGGCACTCTTGGAGCCGCTGGGTAAGATGAAAGAGCTCGAGCAATCTGGTGACTACTCCTCACGCCTTGCTCTCTTGGAAGAACTTAAAGTCATGCCCTTCGCTGCGGTCTGGGATTATTTTTGTGAACAGCAGGGTACGCCCGTTGGCATGGCCTTTATGGATGAAATTAAAGCTTACGAGCGGGATGTGCTTGCAAAGAGAAGTTAATAGGATAGTGGAAAGTGAAAAGTAAAAGGATAAGGTGAAAAAGGTCTAACCCCCTCCATTAGAAAAGGAGGGGTGGAGAGGATTCTTTTGCAGCTATCAGTCACTAGAATTTTGCACACCGTTAAGGACGGGACAAACTATGAAAGCAAGCGATTTTAAGCATGTAAAGTATCTCTGGGATGATGCCAAAGCAGCGTCCCTTGATCCGGTAGAGCGACTGGTTTACCGCTCAAACATTCTGGGTGCCGATCAGGGCATAACCAATACCGGCGGGGGAAACACCAGCAGCAAAGTGATGATGCCTGACCCCATCACGGGTGACAATGTTGAAGTGATGTATGTAAAAGGCTCCGGCGGCGATTTGCGCACGTCCAAGCGTGAGAACTTTGCCAGCCTTTATATGGACAAGCTGTTATCGCTTGAAGATGTTTATAACCGTGCACCGGTTAAGGGCGTTAAAACTGAGATAGAAGATGCCATGGTGGGTATGTATCCGCATACCGTTTATAACCTGAATCCAAGAGCTAGCTCCATTGATACGCCGCTTCACGGCTTTATTCCTTTTAAGCATGTTGACCACACGCACCCGAATGCTGCGATTGCGGTAGCTGCTTCAAAAGATTCCAAAGAACTCAGCCAAAAAATCTATGGTGATGAGGTAGGCTGGGTTAAGTGGCAACGTCCAGGCTTTGACCTGGGTCTGGTTATGCGTGACGAGCTTAAGAAAAACCCCAAGCTCAAGGGTTTGATTATGGGTCAGCATGGACTGATTAACTGGGCCGATGATGATAAGGAGTGCTATGAACTTAGCCTCGAGCTTATCGAAAAGGCCGCTCGCTACATAGAAGATAAGGATAAAGGCGACACAACCTTTGGTGGGCAAAAGTATAAGAGCCTCAGTGAGGAAACTAGAAATGCCCTGCTGGTAGAGCTTTTACCTAAACTACGCGGCATGGTTTCGCAACAAAACAAATTCATAGGCACCATTGAAGCCAGAGAAGCTATTTTGGAATTTGTAAACAGTCATGATGCGCTGCGTTTGGCTGAGCTGGGAACCAGTTGCCCTGACCATTTCTTGCGCACCAAGATTAAACCCTTGTATGTAGACTGGAATCCACAAGCTGAAGATTTGGCAAGTCTGGTTAGTAAGTTAGAGGCCGGGCTCGAGCGCTACCGCAAAGACTACGCAGCCTACTACGAAGCCTGCAAACATCCTGATTCACCTGCTATGCGTGACCCTAACCCCACAGTCATTTTGATTCCTGGTGTGGGTATGATTGCCTGGGGTAAAAACAAGAGCGAGTCAAGGGTCACCGCTGAGTTTTATACCTGCGCGGTAGAAGTGATGCGAGGTGCTGAAGCAATAAGCGAGTATATTGCCCTGCCTCAGCAAGAAGCCTTTGATATAGAGTACTGGCTTCTTGAAGAAGCTAAACTCAAACGCATGCCACCCGAGCGCGAATTCGAGCGTAACGTGGTGATTGTGGTAGGAGCCGGAAGTGGGATTGGTAAAGCTGTCGCCCACCGTATGGCCAAAGAAGCCGCGCATATTGTGTGCGCTGACCTGAATGAAGCCGCTGCTCAGGAAACTGCCGATGAACTCACCAAAATTTACGGTCTCGGTATAGGGGTTGCTGGGACGGGTATTTCGAACTGTGGACCTGCTATTGGCTTACAGGTCAATGTGACCAGCCGCGAAAGTGTAAGGAAGATGCTCGAGCAAGTCACTCTTGCCTACGGCGGCATAGACAACATCATTGTGACGGCTGGTGTTTTTGTAAGTCCTGATAAAGAAGGCCGTATCCCGGATGATAAATGGGGCTTTACCTTTGACATCAATGTAACGGGTATGTACCTGATTGCCGATGAAGCTAACCGTCTCTGGCAGGCGCAAGGGCTAAAAGGAAGTCTGGTCCTGACCAGCAGTGTCAATGCTGCCGTGGCTAAAAAGGGTTCGCTTGCCTATGACACCAGCAAGGCTGCTGCGAATCACCTCATACGTGAGTTGGCTATGGAGCTTTCCCCGCTGGTTCGGGTGAATGGTCTGGCACCTGCTACGGTTGTTGAGGGCAGCAGCATGTTCCCTCGAGACCGGGTGATGAGTTCTTTAACGAAGTACGGTATTGCTTATAGTGAAGATGAATCAACTGAGGACTTAAGAAACAAACTTGCTAACTTTTACGCTCAGCGTACCCTGACCAAAGCGCCTATAACGCTGGCAGATCAGGCAGAAGGTGCCTACCTTTTAGCCAGTAACAAACTGGCGAAAACTACCGGGCAGATATTAAATGTTGATGGTGGTTTGCATGAGGCTTTCTTGCGCTAAGTTTGGACATTCATGCCTTTGTCCAAGAGCATGATGTGAAAATCCCTGTAAGCCTCTTTTGAAGCTTGCCAGGGATTTTCCAAATAATTAAGAATGGTTTTGTCGCTGCACAGTTTCTAAGAGTGGTTGAGGCAGTGAAAACATAAGACTAGTACTTGGAGGTCAAAGCAGGCATGAAAGTTTCGCTTTTTTTAACTTGCTATCACGATACGTTGTTTCCTGAGGCGTTAAAGGCAACGGTAACGGTGCTCGAGCGCTTAGGTCACACCGTTGACGTGCCGATGCAGCAGACCTGCTGCGGACAAATGCACTTTAATACCGGTTACCAGATTGAGTGTATGCCGCTCCTGGATAACATGCTTGCTGCTTTTGATAGTGCCGAAGTGGTCGTCTCGCCATCGGCTTCCTGTGTAGGCATGATGCGTGAATATTATCCGTACCTGGCAGAGCAGCATGGCAATCATGAGCAGGCTCAAAGGGTTGAATCACTAAATGCCAAAACCTTTGAACTTTCTGAGTTTCTGGTGAACAAATTGGGCATAGAAGATGTCGGGGCGTACTATCCGCACCGCGTGACCTTTCACCCGACCTGTCACTCCACGCGGATGCTCAAGATTGGTGATGCGCCTCTGAAACTTTTGCGTAAGGTTAGGGGCATTGATCTGGTCGAACTGGGTGCAAAAGAAGAATGCTGCGGGTTTGGCGGTACCTTTAGCATAAAAAATGCTGATACCAGCATGGCGATGCTCTCGAGTAAAATAAAAAACATAATGAATACAGGTGCGGAGATTTGCACTGCTGCCGATACCAGTTGCCTGATGCATATTGGCGGTGGGTTGCACCGTCTGAGAACCGGGATAAAAACCTTGCATCTGGCTGAAATTTTGGCCTCAACCGAGGAGCATGCTCATGTCAGTTAAACTGCCCATGTTCGAAAAAACCGCGCCTGAAAATGTGCAAAACAGTCAGCTCAGGCGTAATCTTGGCAAAGTAACCGGGGCAATTCGGGTAAAGCGGGCAAGGGTTGTTGATGAGATGCCTGACTGGGAAGCCCTGCGAGATGCAGGCTACGCCCTGAAAACCAAAGTCCTAAGGAATCTTGACACGTACTTGCTCGAGCTTGAAGCTTCGGTTACTCGAGTGGGCGGCAAGGTTCACTGGGCACAAACCGCCGAAGAAGCCAACAAAATTGTTACTGATTTGGTCAAGGGCCACGGCGCAACCGAAGTTATCAAAGTCAAGTCGATGACCACTGAAGAAACCCGGCTCAATGATGCGCTGGCAGCCTCAGGCATCAAAGCCATTGAAACTGACCTCGCTGAACTGATTATCAAACTTGCCAACGAAGAATCCTCGCACATTCTGGTGCCAGCGATTCACAAAAACCGCAGCGAAATCCGCGAACTCTTTATTCGTACGCTCGGTGAACCAGATTTAACCGATGAACCTGCGGACTTAGCGGGCGCTGCGCGTCGTTATCTAAGAAAAAAATTCTTAACCGTACCTGTAGGCATATCAGGTGCGAATTTTGCCGTAGCTGAAACAGGCACCATCGCGGTGGTTGAGTCTGAAGGCAATGGGCGCATGTGCACCACCTTGCCCAAAGTGCTCATAACGATGATGGGAATAGAAAAAATCATCCCAACCTGGCAAGATTTTGAAGTTTTCATGCAGACCTTACCGCGCTCCTCAACGGCTGAGCGCATGAACCCCTATAATTCATTCTGGACAGGGGTGCATGAGGCTGATGGGCCACAAGAATTTCACCTGGTGCTGGTCGATAATGGCCGCACGGAAGTTCTCAAAGATGAAATTGGTCGTCAGACCCTTAACTGCATACGCTGTAGCGCCTGTCTTAACGTCTGCCCGGTCTATGAGCGTACTGGAGGTCACGCCTATCATTCGGTCTACCCGGGGCCGATAGGGGCGATTTTAACGCCGCAGCTTAAAGGGATAGAAAATGCCAGTTCGCTGCCTTATGCCTCGAGCCTGTGTGGTGCCTGTTATGAAGTTTGCCCCGTCAAAATCAATATCCCTGAAGTGCTGGTACATTTGCGAGGTCGTGCCGTCACGCACAAAAAGGAACATGGCAGCTTTCAAGATAAACTTAACCCCGAATTTATTGGCATGCAAGCTTCCGCAAAGGTATTTGCAAACCAGTCACGCTATGAAAGCGCTCAAAAAATGGCGCGCATGGGTCAGGGCATTGTGGTCAAAAATGGCTATATCAACAGTTTGCCGGGCTACCTGTCAGGCTGGACAGCGATGCGCGATATGAAAGCCCTGCCCAAAGAAAGTTTTAGGGACTGGTGGCGCAAGCGTGAGGGGAAAAAATGAGCAAGGAAAACATGTTGGCTACCATTCGCGCAGCCTTAAAAGATGTGCCTGAGGCTGAAACGCCAGAGGATACGCCTGTTCCTAGAGAGTATTTGACGAGCCTAGAGACGAGTCTAGAGGACAGGCTCGAGCTGTTCACCGAGCGCACCGAAGACTATAAAGTGGTGGTTCAGCGTATCAACCAAAACGACATTGTCTCAAGAATTGCAGCATGTTTGCAGGCAAGAACTGCCAAAACCATCGTCATCCCTATAGATTTTCCTGATAACTGGTTGCCTGAAGGCTTCTCTTTTATCAAAGATGAAAACTTAAGCCATCAGCAGTTAGATGAAAGTGATGGGGTCATTACAGGTTGTGAGGTGGCAGTGGCGCAAACGGGAAGTATAGCGTTAGCAGCAGGCAAGTATCAGGGACGGAGGGCTATTAGTTTATTGCCTGACTATCATCTCTGTCTGGTTTTTGCTGAGCAAGTAGTTGATTTGGTGCCTGAGGCGTTTAAGAAACTCGAGCCTAGTGTGCAAAACTGCAAACCCATTACCTTTATTTCAGGGCCTTCTGCAACTTCAGATATTGAACTAAATAGGGTTGAAGGAGTGCATGGGCCACGGACGCTCGAGGTTTTGCTGATTGAATAAGCTAGCTATGTTTGCTTAAGCTCCAACATCCTTCCAACAAAAGCTTTCTAAACTCTTTTTATCCAAACAGGTAAATCAAACCTGACGGAAAAAAGGAGTTAATGATGAAAAAGCCTTTTATACTTATAGCTGCCCTTTTACTCGCTACCTATGCATTTGCTCAGACGACAAGCTTTAGCGGCAGTGTGCCTTACCAGTCCGGCCTGACGCTTACAGAAGCAGAGGCGCTGGCTACGGTAAGTGCCGAGGAAGCAGTCGCCGCTGCTGAAGCATTTGCAGGCGTATCATCGCCAGATGCATTGGCTGAACTTACTGTTATCAACGATTTCCTCGTCTGGTCGGTAGCTCTGGGCGATCAGACCGTTTATGTCGATATTGGTAACAGTCAAAACATTAGCTTGCAAACGAATGCCATTACCGGGCAAATGACTGCAGGAGACGACGATGATGATAATGACTATGAACATAGCGGTGGTGATCACGAAGATCATGAAGGTTCTGAGCATGAAGGCCATGACGATGATGATTAGCCTTAAGCTTTTTAGAGCTTTTTAAATGCCCTTGCCAGTGGATGCCAGGCGCTTAATCCACTGGTATAAAATAGACTGACGAAAGGAAAAGATGCGCATTTTAGTGGTGGAAGATGATTTGGCGATAGCTGAACTTGTCAAAGAAGATCTAGAAGCGCAGGGGTTTGCGGTTGATTGGGCGCAAGATGGCGATGAGGCCTACAGCCTGAGCCGCTCTTTTCCTTATGATCTTCTGGTTCTAGATATCATGCTGCCGGGTCAAAACGGCTTTGAATTGACGAAAAAACTGCGTACTGAAAAAGCTAAGGTTCCTGTGCTTATGCTTACGGCTCGAGACGGTATAGAAGACCGGGTTAAGGGGCTCGAGCTTGGCGCAGATGATTATCTGGTCAAGCCCTTTCACCTCACCGAGTTAAGAGCCAGGGTCATGGCGTTACTGCGCCGCTCGAAAGGCGAAGCTGACAATAGCATTCAGGTGGGTCGCCTAAAGCTTGATATTTCAAGGCGTCAGGTTGTCTGGCAGGGCGAATCGATTTCACTTTCGGGTCGGGAGTATGCCCTGCTAGAATTTTTTGCCCTGCATGCTGATGGTTTTTATCCCAGGGAAAAATTGCTGGAGCATGTCTGGCCGGGTGAAGCCAGTATAGACCCGCGCACCGTAGATACCTATATTCGCTATTTGCGCCGCAAACTCGGTGATGACGCTATAGAAACGGTGCGTAATATAGGCTACCGCTTTAGGGGCTAATGAGTTTACGCTTACGCTTAACCCTCTTTTATACGCTGCTGGTTGCTGTTATTCTGGCAGCCAGCGGTCTAGCTTTGCATTATCTTTTGCAAAGAAGCCTGTCCGCTAGCTTTAACCAGAGCATGCTTGAAAGCAGTCAGATAATTCGCGCCACCTTAGAAGCGGGTGAATTCGAGTATGACAATAGAGAACTCGAGCTTCATATCGACCCCAGTACGTTTCCCAATGAACAAACCGCCCTTATTTTTGACCGGGCTGGTAACCTTAAAATGTTGCTTGGAGGTAAGGTAGAGGGTATCACGGAGCTGGTTAAAGATCTAAACCCTGGCTTTAACACCAAAGATTCTTGGCGTATTTATATTGACACTATTGGTTTATTTACCATTGCTCTCTTAAAAAATACCGAAGCTATACATCATACGCTCAGCCAATTTGATCGGCTGGTGCTGCTTCTCCTGCCCCTGGCGCTGGTTCTGTCATTTGTTCTGGGATATGCTCTGGCGAAACAGGCCCTTAGCCCGGTTGATCGGATGACCAAAGAGGCCTATAGCCTGGCCGAGCGCAGAGCCTGGCGCGAAAGTTTGCCCGAACCTGCGGTCAAAGATGAACTCTGGCGCCTCAGTCAAGCTACCAACACCTTGCTGGCTGCACTAAAGGACGTCATTGAAACAGAGCGGCGTTTTACCGCAGACGCAGCACATGAGCTGCGCACACCTATAACGGTTTTGCAGGGCAGGCTCGAGCAAGTTCTGGAAGAAACCAAAGAACCGCAGTCCAGAGCCAGGCTGTTAAAGGCACATGGCGCTGCTGAGCATTTATTAACCCTCGTGGAAAAGCTCTTGCTCCTGGCCCGAACAGAAGCAGGTCAGGGTCTTCAAAAAGAAAAACTTGCCCTGGATGAAGTGGCCTTTCATAGTGCTGAACAGCTGCGCCCTTTATTTGGTAAACAGGGGCTCGAGCTAATAACCCGGTTGCCTGAGCAACCGGTCTGGGTCAAGGGAGACAGGCTAGCACTGGAACTGCTGATTAAAAACCTGCTGGAAAATGCCCTTAAATTTACCCCTGAGGGTTGCGTTACTATACGGGTCAAGGTGCAAAATGATCTTGCTCTACTGAGTGTAGAGGATCAGGGACCAGGTATACCCGAAGCAGTTCAGGATAAGCTTTTTGACCGTTTTTATCAAACTGAAGTAAGCCACAGGCAAATGGGAAGCGGTCTGGGCCTAGCGCTGGTTAAAAGTATTGCTGACTGGCATGGTGCCAGAATCAAAGTAACGAATCTTGCCAGAGGGGGGTCTTGTTTCAGTCTGACCCTGCCTCTCATTAAAGCCTGAAAACTTAAAGGGTCTTCCTTATAGCCTTTCCAACAAGTATTGCGCTAGTAGTACTTATTGCGAGCTAATCTGAGGGTAATGAGAATGCCAGTGCGATTTGAAACCAATCAACTTAGCAAACGGTGCACAAGCTTTGTTAGAAATGCAATGAGTGTTAGGTAGCAAAGCCAAAGCATTTCCACTCTAGAACTTAGAGGAGTCAGCAAAATGCCCACCAGCGGGATACTTAGCATCTGAAGCTGTGTAATTTTACCCTACGGTTGATTCCAACATTTATCCAACATTGGCTGTCTATGCTGCTTTTAGAAAGGAAAGGTCAATGTTAGATTCTCTAAAAACCAACTTCCTCAACCCGTCTAGCTTCTGGCCGTTAAGAAAGCGTCAGCTGTTAGAGCTGAGCCGCTATGCTTATGAGCCTGTTTTGGGCACCACCATGGATCTGGTGATCTGGTCTGCTGAAGAGGTGAACGAGACTATCCTGGAAAGGGTTCTAGAAGAAATAAAAAGACTGGAAAAGATTTACAGTTGTTTTGATACTAAAAGTGAACTAAATACCTGGCTTGCTTCGCCAGAGGCCAGCTACCACGCTTCTTATGAGCTTAGTTTGCTCATGGAAAAGGCACTTGACTGGGTAGCAAAGACCCAGGGGGTCTTTCATCCGGGGGTTCAGGCACTCATGACACTCTGGCAGGCTGCCGAACAGCAAGACAAAGTTCCGGAGCGCTCCGAGCTAGATGACTGTGTAACCAAGTTGCAGCTCGAGTTTTGCCATCTGGACAGCTCGAGCCGAATGCTTAGCAAATTAAGTCCGCTCAAGCTAAATTTCAATGCCCTTGCTAAAGGTTTGATTGTTGATTTTGCTGCTCAAATTGCTCTAGATCAAGGCAATGTTGAGGCAGTTCTGCTCAATATAGGGGGGGATTTGAAGCATATAAGCCGTAAGTCTGAGCCAAAAGCTACCCTGATTGAAGTAGAAACAGGTCTGGCTCGAGCCAGATTGACGCTAGGAATTACCAATCAAGCGGTTGCCAGTAGTGGGTCGCCCTACCGCGGCTTTAAAGTTAAGGATAACTGGTATTCGCATATTATTGACCCGCGCACAGGCTGGCCGGTTGATACCAGAGTGAGCGCAACCGTTATCGCCCCAGATTGTCAGACTGCCGATGTCCTGGCAACCGTATTTAGCATTCTTAAGCCCGAGGAAAGTATGGCCTTAGCCAACAGTCTCGAGGGCGTGGGTTGCCATTTGCTCCTGGCAACAGGCGAGGTCAGGTCTAACCCCTTTTTTGATCAACACCGTTGTTAGAAGTTTTTGGGCGGTGTACCAGATTTTGTGGCTCTGCTTAACTGAATGCCGATTATGACTGAATTTACCCACCCCATACGCACAAAATCGGACAGCTTCAAGTCCTTGAAAGGAACCGTTATGGAAATTAATGAAAAATCAAGATTACTTAACCGCAGAAACTTCTTAAAGAAATCAGGTTTGGGGCTGCTGGCCCTATCTTTAGGGGGAACCAGACTGTTTGCTCGAGCTGCCAGCAGCACCTGGAACGACGTTATGGAACTGGCAATAAATTTTGAAATCAAAGCTCAGGGTCGCCGACCCTATGTGGCTGTTTGGGTCGAAGACTGGACCGGTAGCCCGGTGCGCACTCTCGAGCTTTGGATGCAGCACACAAAATATCTCAACCATCTGAGACGCTGGTACAACAATGAGCGGGGTAATAATCGTCTGATAAGTTCGGTCTCGAGCCCAACTCGTCGTGCCGGTCAGTATTCGATGATCTGGGATGGGCTTGATGATAATGGTCAGGCTGTTGCAGCAGGAGAGTACTACATCTGTGTTGAATATGCCAGAGAAAATGGGCCTTATCATTTGGTGAGAGGGCGGGTAAATCTGGATACTACGGATTTTGCTGAAACCTTTTTAGGTGGTTCAGAGTTAGGAGATGTTCATGTTGAATTCCGTACCCGCGCCTAAGCAAGCCGCCAGACCTGCTAAAGTGCTTGCTACCAAACCCTTTAAAACACAGCTTTATAAATATGCGCGGTTAGCCCATGTTTATTTGTCTACCGCAACCTTGCTGGTTATTTTATTTTTTTCCGTGACCGGGTTTTTACTCAATCACCCTGACTGGTCTTCGGCAAAAGAACCTGTTACCCAGGATCTGAGCGGAACTTTGCCAGATGGCTGGTTCAAAAACGGTCAGATTGATTGGCTCAGAGTAGCTGAGTATATGCGCCATGAGCACGACGTCCACGGTCAGGTTGGCGACTACTGGAGTGATGAGACCACCGGACAGCTCAATTTTACCGGGCCAGGTTACACCGCTGATGTTTTTATAGATTTGCCCACGGGAGACTACAGCCTCTATAGCGAGTCACAGGGCCTACTTGCTTTTATTAACGATTTGCATAAAGGTCATGGTACGGGTCAGGGCTGGAACTGGACGATAGACGCCACTGCCATTTTCCTGATTTTAATTTCCCTCAGTGGTCTGGTGCTTACGTTGCTGCTCAAAAAACTAAGAAATAAAGGACTGGTGACGATGATTATCGGGGGCTTGCTGAGTTTCGTGATTCTCTTCCTGGCACTCTGAGTTACCAGCTTAGAGCTGAAAGTCTGTTTGCGGTAAACTTCAACCTGGAAGACGTGATTTATGACCATCGCTGAAGCCCTCGAGCTAGCCCAAAAACACCTGGCGGATAAAGCTAACTCCCAGGGAGAGGCCTTTTCGCTACTCGAGTCTCTCCTTGGTAAAAGCAAACCTGAACTTGTGCTTAGTCGCTCGAAACTCTTAACAAAAGAACAAGTTAAAACCTTAAAGACCTGGCTCGAGCGCCGCACGGCGGGTGAACCCTTACAGCACATTCTGGCTAAGGCACCTTTTTACGGACTCGAGCTAATGGTTTCTCCAGAGGTACTCATTCCCCGTCCTGAAACCGAGGTGCTGGTTGATAGGGCTTTGCAGCAGTTAAGAAAACTGGCTAAGCCTCGAGTGTTAGATGTGGGAACAGGCAGTGGCGCCATTGCCTTGGCTATCAAACAGGAGTGTCCCAGTGCTGAGGTCTGGGCAAGTGATCTTTCAGCAGATGCCCTCAAAATTGCCAGAGAAAATGCCAAATGCTTGCATCTTGAAGTTACTTTTATTCACGCAGATTTGCTTACAGAACCTGAACTGGCTGACTATGCCAGAACAGTTGACGTGCTGCTTGCCAATTTGCCCTATTTGCCAGCGTCAGATAAAGCCTGGCTAAGTTCAGAAGTTCAGCATGATCCAGAACTAGCCCTTTTTTCAGGCGAGGATGGGCTCGAGCTGTTCTATAACTTAGAAAAACAAGCATTCTCGCTGCTTAAAAAAGGCAGTGCGGGTTTTTTTGAACTGGACCCACGAAATGTCTGGCAGGCCTATGAAGCTTGCGCACACTGGTCAGCAAGAGAAGTCTTTCAAGATTTGGTTTTACGAGACAGGTTCCTGCGACTCGTGCGTTAAGGGTTTGACCTCTTCTGAGGTTTCGGCCCGTGCAAAGTCTAAATCGCTTTGAGGTTCAGCTTTAGGCTGAACAAAGAGACTCGAAATAATCAGTAAACCTGCACCTATAACCACACAACTATCAGCGACATTAAAAACAGGAAAGTTCAAAAAAGGCGTATTGAAATGAATAAAGTCGATCACGTAGCTGAGCCTGAAGCGGTCAATCATATTGCCCAAAGCTCCAGCAAGTATCAGGGTTAAAGCGGTTTGTTGGATGCGGGGCATCGTTGTTCGGTTGCGCCAGATATAAATAAAGATAAATAAGGAGACGGTGGCAGATAAGATGCCCAAAAGACTGGTGCCATTTAGCGTAAAAGGACCCAGGGGCATGTTAACCCCCTGAAAAATACCAAAGGCAGCACCTGTGTTTTGAACATAAGTAAAGTAAAAACCCAGGCCAATGTATCTACCAACTGAGCCAAGCGGAAAGGTACTCGCGGCCCAGAGTTTGGTTAGCTGATCAGCTGCGATGAGCAGCGCAGCAAAAAGTGCAAACATAATTTCTTCCTTAACAGGTGGCTAATAACTAGCGACCAAACTTAGTATAAGCACAGTTTTTGGCATTTTAACGTTAACTAAGTCGTATTTTCTTTAAATCTGGCAGATGAGATAAACCTGGGCTCTAAGCTTGCTTTTGTAGCTTGGTAAATGGGCTCGAGCCTTATCTTTAAGGTCAATTTACAATCCTGACAAGTTACTATACGGCTTGTAAACATTTCACCGATTTTTAAAGCGAGCTGCGTTAAAATGAGCAGTTTCGTGTTAAAAAACTCATATCTGGGACATTAAAGCTTGCGTGAGAGAATAGCGTGATGTTATACCTTTGCCATGCATGAATATCCAAGTTTAGTTTGGCATTTAAAGAATACTCAATTATTTGAAGATCTCTCGGCTGAAGAGCTCGAGCAAATTACCCGCATTACCCCTTACAAAAAGTTTGCTGCTGGCGAAATCATTTACCACATGGAAGACCACGCTGACGCCCTTTACTTTATACGTGATGGCATGGTCAAAATCAGTATGTACTTCCCCAATGGCAAAGAGATGATTCTTGCGCTATTTGGCAAGTACGACATTTTCGGTGAGCTTCTGCTCTTACCTTCAGAGCGCCGCCCCAATCAGGCCGAAGCTGTTACTGACACTACCCTGATTGTTCTGCCCGAAGCTGATTTCCAGCGACTCCTGGCCCAGCACCCACATATTGCCATGAAGTTTATTCAGGTTATGTCAACTAATCTCTGGCAAGCTCAGTCGCGTTTTGCTGAAGTTGGCGCTTTTGACGCACCTGGCCGTTTAGCCAACTTGCTGCTCCGCCTTGCCAATGACTTTGGCGTTGACGGTGAACGCGGTACGGTTATTGATTTGAACCTGACCCAGCAAGACCTTGCCAAGATGATTGGCGCTACCCGTGAAACGGTATCTCACTGTTTAGCTCGCCTCTTAGAGTATGGTGCTGTACGTCGCCGCCGCGCTCCAATCACCGTAAATACCGAAAAACTGCAACAATTCTTGGATGAAGCTAGCGAATAACCAGACTTAAACGATAGACGCCTCGAGCTTACTGGCTCGAGGCGTTTTTTTATGCTTGTTTTTGACCATTGTTTGAAGGATTGGGTTCGACAACCAGATAGACAAAGGTACTGCCGACTTCAGGATCACTGCTGTTTCCTGACAGCACCCTGATCTTTTTGCCATTGATGACAAACATAGGAATATAGTTTTTGCCGTAACTTGCCTTGATATCATCGAGACCATACTGCTCGGTAATATCAGTCTTTTTGATTTTGGCACCCCGGTTAAAAAGATCACTCAAACTGGCATAAGTCGTGTTTGCGTTAAACAGGGTGCGTCCGCGCTGCTCTTCGCCTACCTGTTTGCGCTCGCTGTTGCGGCGGCTGGGTTGCAGTTGAAAGACGTCCTGCGAGCCAAATTCACGGGCAAATTTAAGCGCTGCCAGGGCATTTGCTTCGTCGTTTGAGGTCAGTGCTAAAAGTCGCCCAATGCCTGAGAGACGTACCTCATCATCACTGCTGCTTGAGAGCAGACTGCCGTAGTAAGCATTTAGGCCATCAACTCGAGCCGTAGCAATATTTGCCCAGTTCGTATCTGCAACCAGTGTAGTAAAGCCTTCCTTCTTTAAAAACGAGGCGATGCTGCGAGCAAAAGGGTGCGCACCCATAATAAGAAAGCCTTGCGGGTCAGGTTCAGCCACTCTGAGCCAGGTTGCCAGAGGTTTCGCCGTAAGCCCATTGAGCACTACGGTACCGACAATGACCAGAAAAACCAGGGCTTCAACCTTGCCAGCACTGGGAAATGTGCCGGCCTGATTGAGCTCAAAAACAAAAAGCGAGCTGACCGAGGCAGCGACAATCCCCCTTGGTGCAATCCAGGAAAGAAATAATTTTTCATTAAGGTTAAGGCTCGAGCCCACGCTACTGATAAAAATATTCAGAGGTCTGACCACCAGCATAATGACCAGAATGAGCAAGAGGCTTCGCCAGCTCAGGGCATCTAAAATAATATCCAGACTGACGTTGGCAGCCAGCACAATAAAGAGCATGGAGATAAAGAGAATCGACAGCGTTTCTTTAAAGCTCAGCAGTTCTTCCTGATTGGGTACTTTGCGGTTAGCGACGATCATGCCCATAAGTGTCGTTGCCAGCAGTCCTGACTCGTGAGCCAGTTCATTGGACAGGGCAAAGGTTGCAAAAACCAGCGCCAGCGCAACCAGATTTATCAGATAGTCAGGAATAAAGTGGCGCCGCAAAATAAAGGACAAAAAAAAGCCCCCCAGTGTGCCAACAATGCTGCCAATAATAATCACTTGCAGCATAAGCAGTAGGGTTTGCCCAAAAGGGTTAGCACTATTGGCAATGAGCAGATACTCAAAGACCAGAACGGCAATCAGCGCGCCCACCGGGTCAATCAGAATGCCTTCCCACTTTAGGACATTGGCGATTTTGGTGGTAGGGCGTACGTTGCGAATCAGTGGGCCAATAACGGTAGGGCCAGTAACTATGATAAGCGCACCAAAAAGCAGAGCTAGGGGAAGCTCGAGCCCGCCAATAAAATACCCAGCCAGGGTCGAGCCGAGCCAGGTCACAATGGCACCTATAGTTATGAGTCTGCGCACCACAGAGCGAATTTCCTTGATTTCAGGAAGCCTAAGGGTCATGCCCCCTTCAAAGAGAATCAGACCAACAGCCAAAGAAACCGCTGGAAACAAAAACTCATTGCCGATAAGTTCGCTAGGGCTAAGTAGACCAAAAATCGGCCCGATCAAAAAACCAATAAGTAATAGCGGCAAAATGGCAGGTATGCGAATGCGCCAGGCCAACCACTGGGCAAACATGCCAAGGCCAATGATTACGGCAATTGCTAAGCCTGCATTGTGCGATAAATCTATCATGTCAGTATGCCCTCATCTTTTTTGTACAACAGGTCTCCATCCCTCAGAGGTGAGTAAAAAACCCAAGCTTATAGCTTTTGAGGCGAACCTCCAGAACGAATAGTCATTTGCGAATAAATGTAGAGAAAGCAGATAAGATCACCGTAGTAATCCTAAAAAAGTATATCATCCGCCTGGAGGCGACTTTGTCTGTCTCAGGCAAATGATGACCTAAGCCTAAAAGCAAAATGCCTTGGCCCGGTTCAAAACATCATCAAACATGGCTTCAGTCAGCTTGCCGGTATTGGTGTTTTGAAAACTGACATGATAACTGTCTAAGAGCGGTAAGGCCTCGGGAAAATGATGCAGCTTTCCATGGGCAAAGGGGTACGTTTTTTTGACAATCGTCTGTCCCTTTCGCTTTAAATAATCAAGATAGCTGTTATGGGCTACTGCACCTAGTGCCAGAACCAGTTTCAGGTTTTTTAGACCAGTAAAATCATGCTCGAGCCAGACCTGACAGTTCCCCAGTTCTTTTCCTGTTGGTTTATTGCCTGGGGGTACGCAGCGACAGGCTGCCGTTATCCAGAGACCTTTTAACCCTAGACCATCTTCTAAAGACTGACTCCGGGCGCTGGATGCGAAACCGGCACGGTGGAGGGCAGGGTACAAAAAATCACCGCTGGCGTCGCCGGTAAACATGCGCCCGGTACGATTACTGCCGTGAGCACCGGGTGCCAGACCCAGAAGCAAGATTTGCGCCTGGGGGTCGCCAAACCCAGGTACAGGCTTGGCCCAGTAGGATTCTCTGGCATAGGCCTGTCTGCGCATGCGCTCACGTCGCCCCACCGCTTCGCGGTGCTCCGCCAGGCGAGGGCAGAGGCGGCAAGTTGCTAATGCGGTCGGGTAGGGGTCAAACATTTACAGGGCATTAACCGCCGCTTTTAGCCGCTCGAGTGCTTCGGTAACAATGGCCCTTGAGGTCGCAAAGTTCAGTCTTAGAAAACCCTCACCGCCAGGGCCAAACCAGGCACCATTATTTAGCGCAACTTTGGCATGTTCTAGTGCAAAGGTTTCAGGGTTCTCGAGCTCTAATTTGCGCATATCCAACCAGGCCAGATAGGTGCCTTCAGGTGCGCGGTAGCCAATTTGAGGAATATTGGTTTTGAGATAGTCACCAATAAAATCGCGGTTAGCCTCTAAATAGCTCAGGGTTTCTGTTAGCCAGGCATCCCCTTCGGTAAATGCGGCCACCAGCGCGGTCTGCGCAAAGACATTGGGTTTACCCATAAGGCCAGCTGAAACAGCCTCAAAACGTTTTAGCAGGTCAGGGTTTTGCGAGGCGGCAAAACCGATTTTTAAACCAGCAATGTTAAAGGTTTTGGTGGGGCCAAAAAGCGTGATGGTTCTTTGGGCAATTTCGTCATTTAAGGAAGCAAAGGGAATGTGCTTGTGCTTTGAAAAGACCAGATCACTGTGCAGTTCATCTGAAACAACCCAGAGGCGGTGACGCAAGGCAAAGTCTGCAAGTTTTTCGAGTTCGGCTCGAGTAAAAACACGCCCGACCGGATTGTGTGGGTTACAGATCATCAGTACGCGACTGGCAGGCGTAACGCTCTTTTCAAGCGCATCAAAATCCAGTTCATAACCTAGTTCTATGAGTGGTACATAGACACCTTTACGCCCGGTCATTTCAACAGCCATTTTAAAAGGTCCATAAATAGGACTCGGGACGATCACTTCATCCTGGGTACTGCTTAGTGCCATAACACTCAAAAAGAGACCCGGGACAATGCCATTTATAAGCGTTAAATCTTTGGCTTCGACTTGCCAGCCGTGACGTTCATTAAGCCGTTTAAGCGTGGCTTCTTTCACCCCGGGTAGGCCGTCTTGCTCAGGGTAGCCAAAATTATCGCTGTCGGCGTACTGACGTAACGCTGCCTTAATGGGTTCGGCAATGGGAAAGTCCATGTCAGCTACCCAAAGAGGTAAGACATCAGCAGGAAAATGTTGCCATTTGGCACAGGCTTTGTTACGGAGTTGCTCGGCAGTCAGGCTATCAAAAAGATGAGATAATGACATGCACCCCAGTCTAACCTGTGATGAACGGACGTTATAGTAGTCTTAACCTGTTATGATAGGGCAATGTACGATTTTTTCTTGCAGCTGCAAAACTGGCATGCGATGGAGATTAGCTTTATTGTAGCGGTTGCGCTGATTTTAATCGACTACTTTTTCCCAGTTGATTTTCCTGCCTATATCGGCTATTTCTTTTTTGCCTTTGGTCTTTTTTTTGCTATGCCGTTTGGCCCCTTATTAAGTGGGCTCTTTGCTCTGGGTTCTTTTTTACTGCTTCTTGCCATGCATGTGGTCTGGTTCAGTCGCTTTTTAACCAATGCGCCAGGCATGAACCCGGAAGATCGTCCAGCCTGAGTTATCACTAACGTCAATCTTGCTTTTTAAGCTGCTAAAGTTGCCTTATGCAAGTCACTATTAAAGTGCCAGACTGGGCCAGCTATGTGCTTTCTGATCTTACCGACATGGACAGAAATCCCCAGCCGCTTAATCCAAAAACCATTCGCTCATTTAAACTAAGTTTGCCGGATGATTGCTATTTTGAGTATGCCTTTGTTCGAGAGGACAGGGCAGAATCGGCAGCGGATATTGACGCGAAGGTGCTCGAGCCTGACCCTGAAAACGACCTTCGGGCAGACAACCCCTGGTACCCGGGCATTAGTGCCCTTCAGGGACCTGCCTATAAGCCAGACCCCCTTGCTGACCCTATTCTGGAAGCAAAGGGGAAGGTGAGACGTTTCAGACTCGAGTCAGAGCATCTTGCCCAAACCCGCCGTATTATTAGTTACACGCCTGAGGGTTTTGACGATAAGCCGCTTGCCAGTATTTATATTCAGGACGGGGTGGCTTACTACCGCATTGCCAGGCTTCCTGAGGTGCTTGAAACGCTTATTGCTGAGGGCTATCCGCCTGCCCACCTGATCTTTGTTGAACCTGGTGACCGTGCCAAAGAATATCGGTATAACCCGCATTATCAGGGATTTATGGTCGAAGAACTCCTGCCTTTTATTGCGGATGAACTGGGGGCAAGCCAGGAAAGAGTCGTGATGGGTGCAAGTCTGGGTGGACTTATGAGTGGTCTTTTGGCCCTGAACCACCCCCACCTGTTTCAAACTGTCATAAGTCAATCGGGGGCTTTTATAGGTAGCCCAGATGAGCTGGATTTTTACTCGGGTAAAAGCTCCTGGGTTTTAGAAACTTTGCAGCAGGAAAAACCCTTGCCCCTGCGCTGGTATGTTGATACCGGGAAGCTCGAGTGGCTTTACCCCATCAATAAACAAATTGCTGAAACTCTGCAAGCCAAAGGCTATGACACCAGCTACGCGGAGCGAAACTCGGGCCATAACTGGGTAACCTGGCGCAATGGTCTTGGCGATGCCCTGCGCTTTGCGCTTTCAGGTTTGGCGCACTAAGTAAATGTCTTATGAGCGTAAATGTCTTATGAGCATGTCATACTAGCTTGGTGACAAAGCTTCCCACGCTGGTTTTTGACTTAGACGGTACGCTGGTAGACTCTTCGCCTGACATCATTGCCAGTTTTCAAGCGACGCTCAAAGCCTATGGTTACCCTGAACCCCCTGCTCAAGAGGTCAAAGCCCTGATCGGGCGACCCTTAAGAGAAATGTATGCTGTTTATGCAGAGGAGCAGCATATTGACAGCCTGGTTTTTGCCTACCGGGAACATTATCCACAGCACTTTGTGGATAACTCGAGCCTTTTCCCCAGCGTTTTGGAGACTCTGGAAGCTTTGCGCTCACGAGGCTTTGCCTGTGTTGTGGCTACCACCAAGGAAAGTAGCATAGCAAGACTCTTTTGTGATGCGCTTGGCTTAAGTCCTTTGCTAAATCACATACAGGGCACCGATGATTTTCCGGCTAAGCCAGCACCCCATGTGATTTTTAAGGGGCTCGAGGCCATAAAGGGTCAGGGACTCTGGATGGTAGGCGATACCATTCACGACATAGAGGCAGGCAAGGCAGCTGGTTTAAAAACTTATGCTGTGAGCTGGGGAACCCATGACGCTGCAATGCTGGCGCAGGCTAAGCCCACAGCGTTAAGCGATGATCTAAGTGCTCTGCCAGGGCTGCTAAAAAGCTGAGTTTTTACAGTGCTCTCAGTGCCAATCGCATAAACTTAAGCTTGTGCCGAAGGTTTTGAGTCTGACTGAACTCAAAGATGATGATAACTTTCCTGTTTTAAAGCGGGTTTTCTTTACGCTTTTAGGCTTGCCCCTTATGCTTTTTTCCAAACGTGGGGGAGATTTTGAACTGAGTCATTACCGGCTCGAGCTAGCTAAACTCAAACAACCTTTGCGCCTCCTGCAACTAAGTGATTTGCATTTTAATGTTTATCTTTCGCAAGAAAAAGTTAAAGATTGGTTTGACGTGGCGACAGCGCAAGCGGTTGATCTGATTGTCATCACAGGAGATTTTTATGACTACTTGCACTGGTCAAGCGATGATTTTTTGCTTGACCAGCTTAAGCGCTTAAATGCCCCTTTAGGAGTGTGGGCCGTTTGGGGAAATCATGATTATGATAAATCAACGGCTTACCGAGAGCTGTTCAGGACCAAGCTCGAGCAAATCGGCATTCGACTACTGGTCAATGAAGGGGTAAACCTCAGAGATGATCTTTATCTGGCAGGACTTGATGATGTTCGGGAAGGTGCCCCCGACTTAGATGCGAGTTTTCTCCACTATGATGGGGAGCGCTGCTGTTTGTTTCTTTCGCATGTTCCTGATGTCTTACCGTTGCTACCTGACTTTGTTGACTTAACCCTCTGTGGCCACACCCACGGTGGGCAAATTGTGCTGCCGCTTTTAGGAGTCACACAAACCTCATCCTATTATGGCAAGACCTTTGCGGCAGGCTGGATAGATGAACCTGTAAAGGCCTATGTAGCAAGAGGCTTGGGGTTTAGCACGTTGCCTATAAGGCTAAACTGTCCGGGGGAGATTACGGTCATAACGCTGGAGACAGAGCAGCCTCAGATGGCCCAAGTTAAACCTGTCATGAAATGACCTGCCGGGAAGCTGATACCATAGGCTATGGATGATCTTGAAAAACAATACGTGATAGACGCCTTAACGGTGGACTCATGGCGTATGTTTCGCATAATTGGTGAATTTGCTCAGGGCTTTGAAGAACTTGCCGATGTAGAAAAAGCCGTTACCATTTTTGGTTCGGCCCGGTTTAAGCCTGATAATCCCTATTATCAAAAAGCGGTTGATCTGGCGGCCCAGCTTGCCAATTCTGGTTACACGGTTATTACTGGGGGTGGGCCGGGTATTATGGAAGCCGGAAATAAGGGGGCTTTTACGGCGCAGGGGCGCAGCATTGGTCTAAATATTGACCTGCCTTTTGAACAGCACGCTAACCCTTATTTAACCGATGAGCTTAAATTCAAGTACTTTTTTACCCGCAAAGTCTTACTGATGAAATACTCAACTGCCTTTGTGGTTTTTCCTGGCGGCTTTGGCACCTTAGATGAGATGTTTGAGGCCATTACCCTTATTCAGACCAAGAAAATTAAACCCTTTCCCGTTTACCTGGTAGGTGTTGATTTTTGGCGGGGCCTTATTCAGTGGATACAGAGTACGCTACTGCAGCGCGCCCATACCATCAGTGAAAAAGACCTGCACCTGTTTAAAATTGTTGATGATATCAGCATTATCCCGGCGGAGATTGAGGCTTACTATGAATCTGAGACGCATGGTGGCTTTAAGATTCCGGACTAAGACAAAACTCCGGACTAAGGCAAAACCCCGGACTAAGGCTGTAAATCTTATTAGAATGGTTTTGCTTTTCATCTGAACTATGGAACCTAGAAGCTCGAGCTATCCCTTAACCGGTCTTCCCAAAATGGCGTTTGAAATGGCCAGTGGGCTGATGCTTATTATGCCGGTGCTTATGAGTCTGCTCGCGTTGATCATCTTGTTTTTGCCCTCACCCCAGCTTAAGGACAAGCTGCTACTACTCGCTCTGGTTTTACCCCTCGTGGTGGTCTCTCTTATTGCCTACAGGTTATTTAGCAAGGGTTTGGCAGAGAGTCGGCTCGAGCTATCTCCGGAAGGTATCAAACAGGTCCAGTTTGGTATCACTCAGTTTGCTCCCTGGGAAGATGTTTTGAGTATTACCAAAGTGTCTCAGGGTCGTGTCATGGTTGAAGGACTAAAACTAAGAGAAGTCAAGCTTTCCGGTCAGCCCTGGGCGGTGTGGCTCACCACGTTAGGCGGTAAGCATCTTGAAATCCCGCTTGCATCTTATGCCAGAAATTGGCGAGACTCGGCACTCGCTGATGATTTGGAGAGCTACGCTCCCTGGTTATTTGAAAATGATCAGCAGTAATTAGGTTTCTGACTACAGCAAAAACGCTCAAAGTCCTTTACTTTAGTAATATGGCAGCAAGCAAAACCGCAAGCGCAAGTTTGAGCCGCAAAGATAATCTGGCACTCTGGGGTGGCATCCTGTTTAGTGTGCTTTATACAGGTTTTATTTACCTTTTAAGTGGACGTTTGGCAAACATACCCCATTTGCCGGATACAGGCGCAGCTCATTATTTCTGGAAGCTTCCCGAGCCTACCTTCTGGTCGAGATTTAGTGTTTGGGCCCTTTATCTGGGGCATCAGGTGGCTATCTGGTGGACCATTTACTACGCTCAGACTCGAGTCAAGAAATACACCACCGGGCTACACCGGGTCAATGTGTGGGCGCTCAGTATCAATGCGGTTTTTGCGCTTTTGCATGTTTTGCAGACGCACCTCTGGTATGACGGTTTAGCACAGGATGTTTCCATTTTTAGCTCGCAAGGCTCCGTGATTGTCCTGCTGGTCTGGGTTTTGCTTATGGAAAATAATCGCCGGGGTATGTTTTTTGGGCAAAAGTTGCCGGTGGGCAAAAGCATTATGCAGTTTGCCAGAAAGTATCATGGTTACTTTTTTGCCTGGGCCATCATTTACACCTTCTGGTATCACCCGGCCGAGGCCACTACCGGGCATCTCTGGGGCTTCTTCTACACAGCTTTGCTCATGGTGCAAAGCAGCCTTATGTACACTCGCGCTCATTTAAACCGCTGGTGGACTTTCTTTTTAGAATTTACGGTTTTGATTCACGGCACGCTGGTAGCAGTGGGTCAGGGAAACGGCATCTGGCCTATGTTTCTCTTTGGCTTTGGTGGCATTTTCGTCATTACGCAGATGCATGGTTTAGGGCTTAATAAACTTACCAGGGCTGGGCTGATGGCCGTTTATGTAGCGTCGGTCCTTTTTGTTTATAACTCGAGGGGCTGGGCTAAGCTTAACGAAATCATTCGCATACCGCTGATTGATTACCTTGCCGTGGTTATTTTGGCGCTGCTCTTTGGCCTAGGTCTCTGGATAGCCCGAAAACTCTCAGGAGGGCGTAAACTAGCGGCGTGAGTCTAAAGCAAGAGCCTACTGCAGATGGCAGTCAGACCCTTTACAGCGAGCGCTACGGGCAAACCTTTCACTCGGATAAGGGGGCAGTTACTGAGTCTAAACATGTGTTTTTGTGGGCATCTGGCGTAACGGCTAGGCTCGAGCGAAGCCTAACAGCATCGATTTTAGAAGTTGGTTTTGGCACCGGGCTTAACTTTTTTCTTAGCGCTGATCTCGCCTTAAAAACTGAGACGCCTATGACCTTTGTATCGCTCGAGCAAAGTCTGCTAAGTTCGGAAACAGTACAAGGTTTGGGCTACGAGGAAGGGCTCGAGCACCCTGAACTCTTAACAGACTACTGTCAGTTTCGTGATGCTTTGGGGCCAGAGCCTGGCGGAAAACAGGTCTTCAAATTTAAGGACGTGAGGCTCGAGCTTTTACTGGGGGAAGCCACCGAGCAAAATCTGGGCGAAAACCGCTTTGATGCTATTTATCAGGATGCTTTTAGCCCAGATGCCAATGCCGAACTCTGGTCAGAAACGTTTTTTACAAAGCTTCTTCATGCGCTAAAGCCAGGAGGCAAACTCACGACTTATTCGGTTAAGGGCGAGATAAGGCGTAGACTCAAAAGCCTTGGTTTTGAGGTTGAAAAGATACCTGGGCCTGTTGGGGGGAAGCGGGAGATGCTAAGGGCAACTAAAGTATAAAGAGAATCTCATTCTTGTGATAATCAGCTCAAGATTCTTAAAGCAGATTTGTTAAACTTTAGGTCACTTAGATGCGGGCCTAAATGTTTAGTAGCTTCTTATTAAGTCGCCAGTTCAACAAACGATCATCAGGGTTATAGCAAGCTAAGGTTCGTCAGATAGACTTTCTTAGTCAAGGAGAAAAATGCTCGAGCTGAATAGAAAAATAATGCAAAACTTGATAGCCTTATTTGGTCTAAGCATACTACTTAGCTTAAGCGCTTGTTTTCAAGGCTTCAAACCTGCAACGCAGGGTAGCCATGTCAACTATGACAAGCTACTTTCGCAAAATAGCGTTTTTTGTGAAGGTATAAGCATTGCGTTTGATAAAACTGCCGATTGGGACGCTGATGATGCTAAAGGTTTTATTGCTCAAATACAGCTAACCCATGTTGGGTCACAGCCTGTAGACTGGCAGCTCGAGTTTGACTTTGACGCCCAAATCACCAACATGTGGAATGCCAGCTACACGCTCTCAAATGGCAACCACTACACCGTTAACCCTGCCAGCTGGAATACCCGAATTGACCCAAATCAAACTATAAACTTTGGTTTTCAAGGGACGTATACAAGTGAGCAGCTTGTTGAGCCGCAGAATGTTAGTTGTAATGGGCAGGAACAAGAAAAGCCTTATGATCCTTATGAGGGGTTTACAGGAGACCCCATTGATCCAAGTGAGCTTCAAACGACTGATGAAGAACTGTTAAGACGCTACAACGAAGCTCTAGCTGATTTAAGCCCAACCCAACGTAGATTACTAGCAGAAGGTAGATTACATTTTGACGGATACTCCTTTGGCCCTATGTCTCCTCTTGGTGGTAATTATGTCCCAGAACCCTTAGGTACGCAGGAAACAGACGCTACACCACAAGAGCAAACGCCTCAGATAGATGAGGAAGAAAAGCCTTATGATCCTTATGAGGGGGTTACAGGAGACCCCATTGATCCAAGTGAGCTTCAAACGACAGATGAAGAAATAGCGCAACGCTACAACGAAGCCTATGAAGCACTAAGCCCAGAAAATAAGAGACTGGTTGACATTGGTAGGTTGTTCTTTAATGGCTTTACTTTTGTGCCTAGACCCCATAATTATGATCCACTCCCTCCGCCACAAGAACAAACGCCTCAGACGGGTGAGGAAGGCAAATAGGGAAGGTGCTATCATTACGCTTAATCTGTTATACCTTCTGCTTTGAGTGCATACTTGCTTAACGTTTCATAATAAGGTAAGCACTCCTCCAGGAGAGGCTCGAGCCTCTCAGGTAAGTCAATCTCTTTATCTTCAGGTTTTATAAACCCCGTACTTTGATGCACCGTGCTGTACCAGTACTTTGCCCACATACCGTCTTCGGGTTTGGGGCCGGCAGGCCAGCTCAGCATGCTTTCCTGAAAGTCAATCTTGAGCGCATGGCAGAGTTTTTGCAGCACGGCTCTGGGGTTTTTTAAGACTTCGGCAGACTCGAGCACAAGTGGGGTTTGACCCTGAGACAGGATTAGCTCGAGTACCTCACTCAGTTGCTTTAAGCCAGTGTCTCTTAAGCAAGGTTCTGGCAATTGTTTTACCAAAGAAGCCAGCATAGCTTTCGGGTGACGTGTTAATAAAATGTTGTCCAGTTCTCTTAAAAAAGCTGTGTCTAAGCCCGTTAAGTGGTGGGCCATATTCTTAAAAAAGACAACGGGTTTGGCGTAGTTTCCTAAAATGACCTCGTCAATGACACGCTGACCATCGTTTTCCATAGCGGCTAAAACTTCATCATCGCCCGGGTGCTTTACTGGTGTTTTGCTCAGGTAGTGGGCGTAAAGGGGTTCATCGATCACTGTGGTATCAGTCCGTGACCGAAAGCTATACATCAGTGTGGTCGAAATATTGCGTGGCCCTGACCACATGGATATGCGTTTGCTCATAGGGTAGAAGCGGCGACCGCTTCTTTGTAAAAACGACTTAGGGTTTGAGTAAGTTCACCCGGTGTACCTTCGCCGATGGTCCGCCCATCTACGCTGATAACAGGAGTCAAACTACCAAAGGTTCCTGTTACAAAGGCTTCATCAGCACCATAAACATCGGTAAGAGAAAAGTCTTTTTCTGCTACCGGGATATTGTTGGCTTTGCACAATTCTATGACCAGTTTTCGCGTAATGCCATTGAGACAATGCTGACCTGTTGAAGTTAAGACTTCACCCTTAACCACAATGAAAAAGTTAGTGGCATTGCAGGTGGCAACATTGCCATTGACATCTAGCATAAGCGCTTCATCTGCCCCGGCTTTTAGAGCCTGTATCAGAGCGATGACTTCGTGCAATTTACTGTGGCAATTGAGTTTAGCGTCAAGGGTTTGTGGGGGTGGGCGGCGTACGGTTGAAGTGAATAGGCTGATGCCTGTTTCGGTCACGGTGGGGTTAGCCAGCTTGTGCTCAGCAATAATTACAATATTGGGGCCGGAAATGGTTAGTCTGGGGTCTTGCGCTGGGGTTTTCTTGTTGCCACGTGTAATCATCAGGCGCACATGGACATTGGTCTGCATGTGGTTACGCTGAACCGTTTGGTACAGCGCTTCGGTGAGTTCTTCGCGGCTTTTGCCAATATTCAGGTCAACGGTCTTAGCTGCTTGAAACAACCTGTCTAAGTGCAGGTCTAAAAAGGCAAATTTGCCTTCATGCAGTCTTATGCCTTCCCAGATGCCATCACCAACCAGATAGCCGCTATCAAAAACCGAAATCTTGGCCTCGTCGCGGTGAAAAAATTCGCCGTTGATATAAACCAGAACATCTTTGTTACGCTCATCAGGAACTGCTTCGTGGGTACCTTTTGCCATAAGCCTTTATACCAAGTTGCAGACAGTTCATTAGGTGCTGCTGTAGACAAGATGAACAAAGCGTCAGGCAAATCCATACGCTTTTCATCTTTGGGGTGGTAGGGTAAGCCTTTGGAACTAACGGCTTCTTATATTACTTTGGTTTTCTAAAAGCCTCGAGAATCACCGTTTGAAAGGGAATAATGATGAAAAGAATACTAGTTTTACTTGTCCTTTTGCTGTCTTTTGCCCTGGCACAAGAAGCGACAAGTCCAGATGTAGCGGCAGATGATCCTGTTGTTGTGCGTGTTGGTGATAAAGAAGAAACGCTAAGCAATTTTAACGACCGTTTTGAGATTGCTATACGGTCACTGGCAGCGCAGCAGGGCATAGGTTTAACTGAAGAACTCAGAGCCCAGCTCGAGGGCTTTAAACCTCAGTTTTTGCAGCGTCGCTCCACCGAACTTTTGCTGATTAGTGAAGCCGAAGCCAGAGACATTGGCGTCGAGGAGGGTTTTGTCGATAGTCAGATTGATGAAATCAAGGCGAGTATGCCTGAAGGCTCGAGCTTTGAAGACTTTCTCGCCAATGCTGGCTTTAAAGACGAAGCACAATTTCGTGACTACATTCATGAAACCGAGCTTTTGCAAAATGTTGTAAGCAGCTTACAAAGTGATATTGAAGTGAGCGAAGAAGACTTAACTGCAGCTTACGAAGAACAAAAAGATCAGTTTCAAACCGATGAGCGGGTTTGCGCCAGACATATTCTGGTGGAAACCGAAGACGCAGCAAACGACCTCCTAAGTCAAATCAATGACGGAGCCGATTTCGCTGAACTTGCATCTGCCAATAGCATTGACCCGAGTGGGGCCAGCAATGGGGGCGATTTAGGTTGCTTTGGTCGTGGCATGATGGTTCCGCCTTTTGAAGAGGCGGCGTTTACAGCTGAAACCGATCAACCTGTAGGGCCAGTGCAGAGCCAGTTTGGCTATCACCTGATTCTGGTTTATGACAAACAGGAGGCTGGTACCCGGTCGTTTGAAGATGTCAGGGCTGAACTCGAGCAAAGTCTCAAACAAGAAAAATTCACCACTATGATTGATGCGCTTCGTGCGTCTGCGACTATAGAAACCTTCCCTGAGGCGCTTGCGCCGGTAGCGCCTGCCACCGAAGAGGTACCTGCCGATGACGCTGCTCCTAGCGATGATACGGACACCAGCAGCTCAGGCGATGCCACTGACAATTCAGGTGATACTACTGACAACTCAGATGACGCAACTAACACCGAGGAAAACTCTGGAGAATAGCCAGCCCTAGCTAACCTAAAAGATGAGTTTTCGCCTGATGCATTTAAAGCATCGGGCGATTTTTAAAATGTTTGTCAAGATTTGAGCTTGCTGTGTACACCTATACTGTGTACAACCTATACTGTGTACATCTATGAAGACAAGACTGTTCGTTCTTATACCGACATAGGCTTACCTAAACGTGTAGCCTGAGTCAGTCTGGAGGTCAATATGCGCCTGAGTCTGATACTTGCGCTTTGCCTGAGTTTCGCAACTGCATTTGCGGAGAATTTAATTATTTACCCCTTAGAGTCACAGGATGCCCTGTTAGGCTACGCCCTGGCTGATCAACTTACCGAAGCTTTTGACGGAAGCCTCGAGGTTTATGGCCCGGCGGTGGCCCCAAATCTGGAAGCGCCTATCATTGTTGAAGGGGGCTTTTTAAGCTTGCGCCGCCTTAATGTTGTTACGGCAAGTCCTGAGGGCTCGAGTCTGGTCAGAAGCATTATTGGTGCTGACAAGGTGCTGACAGGTGAGATCGATTTTGTTGACGGTCAGCTCGAGGCCAGATTTTTCCTGGCCACTCCTGAAAGAGTTGAGCGTTTTCTGGTTACCGCGCCCGAAGCTGAACCCAGCCTGCTACTTTCGCGGAGCATCAGCCGTTTGGCTATGCGTCTTGATCTGGGTCGCCCTGACTATCAGGGTGAGATTGATTTATCTTCTTCTTACGCTGACTATGTTAGAGCCCTGGCGCTGCTTAGTTTTGGCGAACTTGGCGAAGCCAGTAATGCCCTCGAGTCTGTACTGGCCGAAGGCGATGATGAAAGAGCCGCCCAACTCTTGGATGATGTTAATGCGGTGCAAGTAGGTGGCGAAGGAAGTAATGCTGCGCTGATGGCCACCATGTCACTGAGCAATACTCCAGTCGATGAAGCACTTTCAGTTCGCTACTTCAAGGAATTTGCTGGCCAAACGGATTTGCCGGTAGCGCAAACCTGGGTGGCGACACTGCTTGCCAGTCAGGAATCAGAAGAGGCAGCTGCAGCGTTTGAGGCAATTCAAGGGCTTTATCCTTTTGGTCAGGCTGCCAGCTCGGCCTATATGGCTCAACAAGGCGGAGAACCCGACTATGATGCCCTCCTAACAAGTGATGATTTTGCTGTTTTACTAACCGCAGCTTTTGTCGCCCAAGGTCAGGAGAATACCTCGGTCGAAAAAGAATTTTTAACTAAGTTGACCAACCTGCAACCTACCTATGTTTATCCCTTTGAGCGTCTATCTTTTATCGCCTTTGATGAAGATGACCCGCTGGCTGCGGGCAAGGCTTTAGCTGTTGCTACCCGTCTTGCGCCTGACAGTGATCTTTACTGGACAAACCTGGGCTGGTCCTATTACCTTTTGGGTGTTTTAGATAAAAGTGAGTCTGCTTCAGTTCGGGCTACAGTTCTTAACCCGGCTCAAAATATTGCCTTCTTTAACCTGGGTCTGGTCAGGGTGGTGACAGGGCGTCTGGATGAAGCTATGGACGCTTACGCAGAAGCTATAGCCCTTGATCCTGAAGTCGATGATGAGGCGCTCAATGATCTGGTGAATGCCCTCGAGCTTTACCCCAATCAGGCAGGTGTGCACTATGCGCTGGCCAGTCTCTATGAGCAAGAAGGACAGCGTGAAAAAGCCGCTGAGCAGTTTGAACTGTATCTGGCAGCCGGTGGCGAGGCACCCTTTGACCGCTTTGCTCAGCAGCGCATTGATATTTTGCGTGCGCCGCCCGCTCCTATTGAAATTTCTGATGGTGCCCGATTTGGTCTGGGCAAAGAACTGCTCCAAAGTGAAACCTATCAGGCAGGAGATAGACTCTACACCTCGTTTGAACTCTTCACGCCCGGTGCCGAGTTACCCGGTAACGTAACTGCCAGACTAAGCCTGCAGGATGCCGACACCAACACCCTGGTAAGCCGGGAACAAAGCATTGAGATTCCACGTAATGCTATTGGCTATGTGGTAGATACGCTTAACCTTGATTTGCCCAGCGACCTTGCTCCTGGCAGCTATACCCTAAATTTTGAGATTAGCGCCAGTGAGGATAGACAGGTGGATCAGAGTTATGAGCTCGAGGTTTCAGGTGAGGCCAGTTTCCTCAGACAGCTGATTAGTCGTAACATTGTTATGACCGATCTTGAAAATGGTAGCGCGTTTTATACGGACAGCGACCTTAATCAGAGTGACAGCTATCTAACCGATAAATTGCTTGCGGAACTGGTGGCAACCGCTGAAGCTGCCGATGAAGCTCTGCCCGTAACCGAAAGCGGACGCTTTGCTGGTTTAAGCGGCGGAGAAATCTTTAACCAGAGCACCCCCGAAGATATACAAGACTTTCTCGCTGATCTTCTTTCTGGAGAAACAGGTGACGCAAGCTTTAGTTTTGTGGATGCCTATGCCCAGTGGGCCATTGAAGGGGCGGGCGGCAGTCAGTAATACCAAAGCAAAAAAAGTTCAACCAAGATCGCCTTGTTTATAAACAAGGCGATTATCTTTAGGGTTTGTAATTTTTGGTCTATTGCGCCAAGATTTGTTTTTACAACAGCGGTGCAATGCTATTTCCCTATTCCAGGGAAAACTGGAACCCATACAGCAACAAATCCAGCTCGCTCGAGTACCTGCTGCATACGCTTTCCTACTTGCCAAAGGGCTAAGGGGTGGTAAGTTGTCTTAGGGTATAGGTCAGGTAAGCATCTCGGCTCATAAGCTCTACTGTAAGACCATAATTACTACGTTTATCCAGCTGAGCAGCTATGGCCTGATCGTTTAAATCTCCCTGATGCTTCCACTCAGCTTTGGCTAGCTCGAGCCTCTCACCTGCCAGATTGGCTGGACCATAGAGGTAAAGCGTTAGGCCATCAAGCTCTGAGTCCTGTAATACCAAATCTAAAAGAATAGACCGGGTTAAGGGAGCAATTTGCTCATAGCCCGGTATTTCAGGCAAGCTCACATAATCAATTCTGCGTTTAATAACCCAGAAAGAACTGTCCCTGCTATCAATCACGGTGTAGCTTGGGGAAAGATTGGCACTGATAGTGTTTTGAGGCGAATTGGGCGTAGAAAGAGAAATGGGTAAACGAAACGCAGGATTGCGGCTCAAAAAGCTAAACCCTAACAAGGCTACAGACAAAGCAGCTAACGTAATGCCCAAAAAAGCGGCGAGCATTGGGAGCTTTGGTTCTGCTTTTGGCTCGAGCAAAACATCTTTGCCAAGCTTCAGTGGCGTGCTTAGAGCGGTGCTTGTACTTTCAGAACCTAGGCTCAGCTGGGCTTTAACCAGCTTTACCTTAAGACCGTACGATTCAAAAAGTTTGACAAACTGATTGGCCTTTTCAAGACTTGTGCTTCTGGCTAGCCGACTGCCTTTAAGTAGCAGTTTATAGAGCTCATAGGTGCTTTGACCTGTACGTAAATGAAGAGCCATAGCGACTTCGGCTGCTTTGGGAGCAGGTATCAGGTCGGCCATTTCAACGACATACAAATCCATTGCTAGAGGTGCTCCTGGTTATGAGGGATATAAAAGGCTCGAGGCTTATTCGGCCTTACAGCAATCAACATACTGATGATAGAGATAGCATTTCAAGATTAGAATATTTGGATAGTTTAAGGACATAGACAGTCACCTCTCCAGGACTCAGGTGCTCATTGTAGCACTTGCCGAGCAGTTTTGAGGCTTGCCAAAATGTGAAGTCGCAGACTTGAAAAAGCTAACAGACAAAGCTGGTGTGGGGGCGTAGAGTTGAGCAACTTAGTGAGGGTAACTAGTTTTGAGGTGAGGATGGCTGACATTAGTTTTTTCAATCAGGCTAAGCTGCTTATTGTAGACGATGAGCAGGTCAACCTGATTTTGTTAGAACGAATTTTAAGAGATTGTGGTTTTCAGAACATGCTTACGGCGCAAAGCGCCGAGGAAGCCCAGGATTTGCTTGACTCGAGTTTTGACCTGGTCATTACCGACCACCGTATGAAGAAAATTACCGGACTCGAGTTTATAAAATTTATTAGAGAAACTCTGGGTGATGATCTGCCTGTTTTACTGGCAAGTTCAGAACTCAGCCTTGATCTGGAGCAAACTGCGCTAGATCTAGGGGCAAATGATTTTCTCCCAAAGCCGTTTAGAGCTCCAAGGGTAAGAGCACGCGTAACCAACTCTTTGCGGCACCGGCAGGTGCGTCAGCAACTGAACAGCCAGATTGCCCAGTTTGACTTGGAGTTGCGCAAACGCACCAAAGCCCTGCAACAAGCTCACCTGGAGGCACTCGAGCGTCTGGCTTTAGCAGCAGAATACCGTGACTATATGACAGGTAGACATACGCACAGAGTAGGTCTTTTGTCTGCTCGTATTGCCGGAGAGCTTGGTCTGCCCGAAATTGAAATCGATCTCATACGCCGGGCTGCGCCGCTGCACGATGTAGGCAAGATTGGTATTCCGGATAGTATTTTGCTGAAGCCGGGCAAACTGACTTCGCAAGAATATGAGGTTATGAAAACCCATGTGCAGTTGGGCTTAAAGTTGCTTTCGCCCAATACCTCGAGGCTAGTCCGCATGGCGAAACTGATCGCCCTGACCCATCATGAACGCTGGGATGGTAGCGGCTATCCGCGAGGACTTATAGGGCAAGACATTCCACTGGTTGGGCAAATTGTGGCGATTGCCGATGTCTACGATGCGCTGGTAAGCAAGCGGCCCTATAAACATGCCTGGAAGACGGATGAAGCGATTGATGAAATTAAAACCTACCGAGGCACCTGGTTTGCTCCAGAAGTCGTTGATGCCTTTTTAACGGTGGCAGATTTTAATGACAGTAGTACTAGCGCCATTCAGTCTTGACTAAGTGCTTAGACTTTTTTAGGCCAGCAACTGGGCTGGCCTTTTACTTTTGTTGTGCTGAAATAAGCAATTATGCCCACTAATAACCGATAAGCCCATCTAAAATAAAAGCTAAAGATTACTGATCCGATAACAAGATTCATAAGCTAAATGCCTCTTTGGTCAATTAGCGCTGTTGGCGTAACATCGTAAGCTTAGACCTTGCGAGCTGTTAGAGCAGCCTCTACAGTAAATCCGTGATCGTTTCACTGGCTGCTGAGGTAAAAGAACTGGCGTCTCTTATTCAAGCTCATAAGACCCTGGTCTTAACGGGTGCTGGGATGAGTACAGAATCAGGTATACCTGATTACCGGGGGCCAGAAAGTATAAAAAAGACACGTAATCCTATTCGCTATCAGCAATTCCTTGCCAGCCATGAGGCGCGGCAGCGCTACTGGGCAAGGAGCATGCGAGGCTGGCCAGTTATGGCAAGGGCTGTGCCAAATGAGGGGCACCGGGCTCTGACTGAGCTTGAACAAAAAGCAGCGGTTGTGGCGGTTATGACCCAAAATGTTGATGGGCTGCATCAAAAGGCAGGTAGTGAGAAGGTGCTCGAGCTTCATGGGGGACTGAGTCGGGTGGTATGTCTGGACTGTGGTTGGCTCGAGCCCAGAGAACGACTGCACCGCCGTCTGGCGCACCTCAACCCAGACTTTGGTGCACAGCTAAGTGAGATAGCACCAGATGGTGACGCCGAGATTTCAGAAGACTTAATAAAAGATTTTCAAGTGGCAAAGTGCCTAAGTTGCGGGGGCATCTTAAAGCCAGATGTGGTCTTTTTCGGCGAAAATGTTCCTGCTAACAGGCTCGAGCAAGCCTGGCAGTATTTTGCAGATGCAGATTTGCTGCTGGTACTGGGCTCATCTTTAACGGTTTTTTCAGGCTACCGTTTTGCCGTTAAGGCCGCACAAGAAAAAAAACCGCTCCTTATCATTAATCAAGGTGAGACCCGGGCTGATGGGCTGGCAAGTCTTAAGCTCGAGCAGCGCTTAGGCCCGCTTCTGAGTGACTTGGCTGACTTGCTATAGGTTTTCCCTGGTTTACATGATTCGGAAAGCACAGGTTTTCGGGCATTACCCTTGCACGGCTCTGACTAAAAGGGTTTAATAAACTACAGGACATATCATTTTAAGGTCAGACAGATGACCTCTTTTAAGGAGACCCTATGTCAAGCCCTCATCATTTGAAAGCTCGAGGCAGTCAGCTTAAGTTTAATGTCACTCCCGAATCAGTTGGTTGGAACTACCTGGGTTATCAGGTTGTAAAACTAAAAGCAGGAGAATCCTACACCTTTGATACAAGGGGCAACGAGGCTGCTCTTGTGCCGCTTTATGGTGAGGCCAGTCTGGCAGCTGGAGGACAAAGCTTTGAGGTAAGCCGCAAGGGTGTTTTTGTAGAAAAGCCCCATGTGCTTTATGCTCCTCCAGAGAATGTGATTGCAGTAACAGCCAAAACAGATACAGAATTTGCCATTGGCACGGCGCCAGCCGAAGGAAAATACCCGGTACGTTTGTTTAAGCCTGAGGAGATGCGCGTTGAAGTGCGTGGGGGCGGAGCTGCTGTGCGCGAAGTGCATCATATTTTGTCTCACCCTTTGCCAGCAGAGCGGCTTATTCTTTTTGAAGTTTACATTCCTGGCGGGATGTGGTCGGGCTGGCCGCCTCACTGTCATGATGGTCACCTGGATAGCCCCTATCTGGAAGAAACCTACCATTTCCAGTTTGACAAGCCTGCAGGTTTTGGTCTTCACCGCAATTACAACAACGAAAAAGGCTTTGATGAAGTTTTTAGTGTTTATAGCGATGATCTGGTTCTGGTTACTCAGGGCTATCACCCTGTGGCGGCAGCGCCCGGCAGCACCATGTACTTTTTAAATTATCTGGCAGGGGAGCTTATCAGTGAAGATAGAGGGATAACCCCCGTTGATGACCCTGAACATGCCTGGATTAAAGATAACTGGGATGCTTATAAGGTGAATTTGCCTTTAATGGACTAAAACATATTTAATCATGAGGGCTCGAGCACTTTTATTTCTGAGGCAGTTTATTCTCAGGTTTTATCAACTGTTGTAGGGGCTCGAGCCTTCCTGGTATACAGTTTTTCCAATTTTTCCCATGAAAATGATTAGCTTTTATGGCCTATTACTCTCTTCTTTGCTATGTTGAAGGGACATTTTTCTTACCGATTTTTCAGATTGGGCTATGGTTAAATCAGCATATGCCCTTTCGCATCAAAGTCTCCTTGGCTGTCCTGCTTAGCTTACTGACCTTGCTTTTTGTTGGCCCGCTTATAACCACAGTTCCGCCCCTGGAAAATACGGTTAGTGCAGTTTCCCTAGCTGATGCTGATAGTAAGTTTATTGATCTGGGTGATCTTAATGTGCACTATAAAACTGCAGGTGACCCGGCTGCGGACCATGTTTTTATCTTGATTCATGGCTTTGGGTCTTCGCTTTACACCTGGCACAAGCTGATGCCTGCTTTAGCTGAGCAAGGTTATGTGCTGGCTTTTGACCGCATTGCTTTTGGGCTAACCGAGCGTCCTATGCGTGGTGACTGGACAGGGGAGAGCCCTTACAGTGACGGTGCGCAGCGTGAGCAGTTAGTCGAGCTTATGACCGCTCTGGGTATTGATAAAGCTGTGCTACTTGGTCATTCCTCGGGTGGGGCTCTGGCAGCCGAGTTTGCCCTCGAGTATCCTGACAAGGTTGAAGCCCTGGTGCTTTTTGATCCTGCGGTGTTTCGTACAGGTGGCGCCCCTGCCTGGTCAAGATTTCTTCTTCATACACCCCAGTTAAATCGTATTGGTCCCCTGATTATGCGGCAGTTTGGCGGTGAGCCCGGGCAGAATTTCCTTAAGTCAGCCTGGTATGACCCTGAAAAATTAAGCGATGACGATAGGGCGGCCTATCAGGAAACCCTGTCAGTACATGACTGGGATAAAGCCCTCTGGGAGCTTTCTAAGGCCAATCAAAATACGAACCTCAGCAAGCAACTTGGGGCTATAGAACAGCCTGTTTTGCTTATCTCAGGTGAGGAAGACAAAGTTGTACCTCTCGACTATACGCAGCGTCTCGCTGATGAGCTGGGACAGGCCGAGTTAGAAACCTTCAGTGCCTGTGGACATATACCTCAGGAAGAATGTCCTGATCGGGTTATACCCGCTGTTCTGGCTTGGCTAAACACCACACTCGAGCCCTAATAGATAAATTACAAATTGTGTACTCTTTCATAAATTCGGTATCACATTTGTGTTGAATGGTTCTCTTTGAAACCGTTTGCAGCAATGATAGACTTAAGGTGTGGTAATAGGCATCATCAGTGACGTTCATGCGAATGTTATTGCCCTAGAGGCCGTGTTAGACGAATTAAAACGACAGGGTGCAGATACTATCCTATGTCTTGGTGACCTGGTTGGTTATGGGCCATCTCCCAATGAAACCCTGGATTTGATTCGCTCTGCGGGCGTTCTATGTACCCTTGGAGCAGCCGATGAACGCATTGCTTTTGACTTTGCGCGCTCGAGTGCGCCAAGGGAAGGCGTTGCTGATACCACACTCGAGTGGACGCGGACCGTTATAGAACCAAGGCACGTCAATTTCCTAAGAGAATTGCCCGTGCAACTTAGAGTTAGAACCCCTGCGGGGCGCCTGCGCTTTTTCCACGGTTCTCCTGAAACACCAACCGAACGGCTTAATTTAAACCAGGACCCCATTACGCTGTCGCGCATGCTCGAGCGTAACCGCTGCTCGATTTTGGCTTGTGGTGGTTCACACGTACCTTTTTTCCGCAAAGCGCCTAACGGTTGGGTGGTTAATCCAGGTTCTGTCGGTTTATCGCTGAACGGTGAACCTGGAGCAGATTATGCCCTGATTCGCTTTAACAGTGCTGGTCAAGCCGAAATTTCTATGGATAAAGTCGAATATGATTTTGCTGCTGTTGCCTTTGACATTATTGCCTGGGGTTTGCCGCCGATGATTGCAGAAGCGGTGCAGCAGGGCCGCATGCCTACAAAAAGTTAATCGTTCGGGTACAAGATTTTTATAATTCTTTCGGTATAGGCCTCGAGCCTTTCATGCAAGATGTCGCCACCGACATAGTGGCTGCTAACTTCACTGAGGCCAAAGACCAGTCCTAAATTGGTCAAAATGAAGAGAAAACAGCTTTCATGGTCGAGATAAGGCAAGATATCTTTCTGGTGTAAGTGCTCAAAAAAGTGATGGTAGCTGTCGTTAAGCTCTTCAATTTTTTTATAGAGATACGCCAGGCGTTCGCTGGGTTTGCTACCTTCATGCATGAGCATGCGCATCATTTCAGGTCGCTCTGCTGAGATTCTGGCAAAATTGCGCAGCAACTCTTTATGAATGGCAATGAGTTTCTTAGGGTCATCCAGATCCTGATTGGAAAGTTGTCCAATCAAAAATCGCTCATTTTTTCCGTAGCTTTCAATCGACTGATCAACCACAGCGTAAAACACATCTTCCTTGCTGCCAAAGTGGTGACGAATCAAACCATGCGTCGTTCCTGCTGCTTTAGCTATGTTACGCAGGCTCGAGCCTTCAAAGCCGTACTTGGCAAATTCACTTAGCGCAGCCGCTAAAATAGCCTCTTTGGTCTTTTCGGCCGCTTCATCAGTCTGGCGTCCACTGCGTTGTTCCACTGCTTCTGTCATCGTACTGTTTTGCATCATAGCCTATTCGCGGACATCAAACTGTACGACTTTGACGGACACTTGACATTTGCTATCCAGTCGTATAGCATCATTATATACTATCCATGCGGATAGCAAAACGCTTAAGGAGACACTTATGGCCCTTAGTTCTTTGCAGATAGGAAAAACGCAGCCGACGCGTCAAAGCTTAGCCACAAAACCGCTCAGCACCCTGGCATTTGATTGGGTTTACACGACGCTGCTTCTCTTACTTTCAGCAGGTATTTATATGGACGGCTGGTCGCATATTGAGTATGGCCCAGACCAGTCGGTTTTTAGTGAATATCATCTTTTGTTTTACAGCAGTCTTGCGGTTATTGGCCTCTGGCTTATCGGCCATGCTTACCGTTACCTCAGGCAGGGCTATAACGGACTAAATGCTTTACCTGCAGGCTATCTGGTCTCCTTTTTTGGGGTACTGATCTTTGGCATTGGCGGCGTACTTGATCTGACCGGACATAGTTTCTTTGGTTTTGAAGCTGATATGGAAGCGCTGCTTAGCCCTACGCATATGATGCTCTTTATTGGTTGGGCAATGATTGCGGTTGGCCCTGCCAGAGCTGCCTCTGTGAGGCGGCGCCGGGAAGGCAAAGAGCCAGGCTTGCTAAGCTTTTTACCTGCGCTTATTTCCTGGACTATGGTGGCCAATGTCTTTGCTTTTGCTGGTATGGCGTATTTTCCTACCGTTAATAATGCCTGGATGCTTGCCGACTGGCGCACCACTGTTGAGTGGTACGGACACTCGCTGGGTGTTATGGGCACCATGGCGCAATCTGTCCTTATGGTTGGCACGGCGCTCTGGTTAGTGCATAGCTTTAAACTTCCTGGAGGTAGCTTCACTTTCTTTTTTAGCCTGTTTGCGCTGCTTATGACCATTACCTCTTTTATTCCTGAATTTATTCCGGTCTTTATAGCGACAGGCATTCTTATGGATGTGCTCTACGTCTTGCTTAAGCCCAGCAGCAAACGTCCGGCTCAGCTCTATAGTTTTGGCTTTGCTCTGCCGCTGGTTTTCTGGAGTCTCTTTTACACCCTGGCAATTCAGACTGGACTTAAGGGAGGTGTCTGGTACACCGGTTACATCTGGATGGGAAGTATTTTTGAAGCCGCCATTGTTGGCTTACTGATTGCGCTTTTATCTAATTACTCGAGCCAGGCAGAGGTTTAAGTGTTCAGACGTCTCACCTTACCTTTTTTGCTTCTGGTCAATCTGGCGTTGGCCCATAGTGGTTACACTCAGCTTGTTAAAGATGCAGGATGGGCAGGTCACCCGCTCACGGTTCTTGAAGACACCCACTGGCAAAACGGACAGGTGATACTCAGACTGTTCATCAAGCTAGAAGGAGTAGAGGACAGCGCGCCTGAGCTTGGCTTAAGCCTCGAGCAAGAGGGCATAAGTCATACACTTAGTAAGCTTGGGCTCAGCACAGATGACGGTAAAACGTTTTATCAGGCGTACTGGCTCGAGTTTCCTCTTAGCCAAACCGGAGAGGTTCAGGCTGAGCTGACCGCAAGTACCTTTCCAGAACCTTACCACTTCTCTTTTCGAGCAGCACCTAAAGCCGGGCTCAGCTGGCTCGAGTTTTTGCCCAGCCTGCTTATTATCCTGATTTTTGTAGCGGGTTTTGCCTTACTCTACTTTTCCAAAGATCAAAGCCAGCATTCTCCCTCATTTAAGAAAGGACTTGCCTGATGCGTAAATTTATGATTTTTACCCTAGCCATTCTGGCGCTTGGTGCTCAAGCATTTGCCCAGAATCCCTTCTTTGCCCTGCTCGGTAATAGTGTAGGCAGCGAGGAGCGTCTGCTCTACAAGAAACCCGCTGGCCCTTATGAGATCACGATTCAGGGTGAGCGCCTTTTGGAACGTGCCTATTTCAAACTGGACATACGTCAGGATGGTGAAGCGATTTCGCCTGATGCCAAAGTGGAAGTCACCATTACCCCACCTGAAAGCGCCGGGAGTCGCCCCAGTAGCTACAGCGCAAGCTATGACGGTGAACAGTTTGTCGTTGATCCTCTAACGTTAACGGCTAGCCAGGATTGGGGAGATGCCTCGTGGCTGGTTGACCTTGCTATTTCAGGGCCAGCCGGGGAAGGTCAGACCAGTTTTGGTATGCAAGTTTATGCGCCAAAGCCCGATCAGTCAACCCTGTTTAAAACCCTTAATGTGATTTTACCCGTTGCAGTTTTGCTGCTGTTTCTGGGTGTTTTTAGCTTGAGGAAAGTGCGGCTCGAGCAAGTCGCTCCTATCTGAGTTGCCTTAGTTTTTCTAAAGAATGACCTTTGTACTTCAAGGTCATTCTTGCTTTAACCCTGAAAAGAATGACTAATTAGCTCTACCGGGCAAGCCTCTAAAGCTCAGAAAACTCTCTGTTCCCTATGGCTAAAAAAGCTTTAACCTTTTCAATATAAGGGCTGGCATTATAGCTTTCAAACAGCGCTGCCTGCGTTCTGACGGGGTCACCAAAAAAGAACTTTTCATAAAGGTTTTGCCGGGCGCCAAAGCTAGATAGAGTCATGTCCCAGGCGAGGCGAAAAAGCTTAATGCGCTCATCGCTACTTGCATGTGCCGCCTGCAAATACTTTGCAATTTCCTGGGCTTTGGGGCCGTGGCGATCTTTTTCCGTGGGAATCATAATCATGCCACTGGCGCCTAAAAGCTGCAAAATTTCAACCATTCTTGGATAAAGTTGTGGGAACAGATTTCGCGCGACATTGATGGGTTCCTTGGCGGGGGTCATAGTGCCATACTTGTCCAGACAGGCACCTTGCTCGGCAGCCAGTTTCAGGGCTTTCATGGTCTCGAGACTAATAATCAGTTCGGCAACTTTCTGCTGAACGTGTTGAAACTGACCACTACCAATCATCTCAACAATGGCGTTGGCGACCCCTAAAAATGCCTCCGTTTTGGCGATTTTTACCGTAATAACCTGATGTGCCATATGGTAAACCGCCCCCGTTTCTGCGTAGGCACGGTTTGCCAGCTTGACATCATTCATCAGGAAAACCCGCTCCCAGGGCACCAGAACATCATCAAAAAAGACCATGGCATCATACTCTTCAAAGCGAGAGCCCAGCGGGTGGTCTTCGTGGGAGCGACCAATATCCAGGGGTTCGCGGCACTGAAAGCTAAGACCGGGTGTATGGGTCGGCAGGGCAAACGCCAGCGCGTAGCGTTTTAACTCTTCTTGTTCTTTTAAGACAGTAGAAGGAAAAATAAGTAGTTCATCGGCAATGGGTAAGGTTGCCATCATGCGGGCACCCCGCACAATGATGCCTTTAGCCGTTTCTTCAACTAAACCCAGCGCAATATAGGGGTCTGCCAGTTCATCGGCGCGAAGTGAGCGGTTAACCTGAGGGTTGGTTAGAGCATGCGTGAGTACCAGATCGTGCTCGCGCACGTATTCGTAGTAATTGCGCATATGATTGCCAAAGCGTTTGTCGCATTGGGCAAAGTAATCTGCCGCTCTGGCAGCAGCCATCAGATTCACATTCATATAGTCGGGAGCGCGGCCCAGAAAGCCTAAAGAAGTGTCTGCCCAGATTTTGTGCATTTGTGCCCGCTTTTCCAGATCGGCGACAGTGGTCGTTTCGAGAAAACTCATACCTACCCTTGCGCCCGTACTGGGACTATCATAAGTGAGTTTGTTTTTCAGCTCGGCCTGATGCTGCAAGTCATAGAGATGGGCAATGGAGCGGGCACTATTTTTGGTAAAGGGATGGCTTGTCGGGTCGTCAATCTTTTCACCATCAATATAAATATTAGGCGGGTTTTTCCTGAGGCCTTCTAGAAATGCTTTTCCTGTGCGTGCAGGCATAATGCTCCTTTTATAAAAAAGTGCAATTTAAACTACTGGGATTTTGTTCTTTTAGCATAAAGCCTGGACAAGCTGGCAACAATAGTAGAAATGCACAAATATCCATGTCATACTTGTGCCTGACGACAAGCGTCAGGGTAACGATGCCAAAGCTTAGTGAATTGCTCAATCAAGAACGACTTGGTTTAAAGCTAATAGGTGCTCAGGAAAAGGTTTCTTTTGCCAGTGTGCAGATCATAACAGAAGCTACGTTATGGCTCGAGCCCCAGAGTTTATGGCTGGTTCCGACTGGTTTCAAAATACTACCCAAGCTAAAAACAGGCAGACCTGCGGCACTGGTTTACCCACAGGCAGACGAGGAAATTCTCAGTGTGTGTAGGGATTTTGGGATAGCCTTTATGACCCTGCCACGTGTTCTCAGTGTTGAGCGCCTGCGAGATGAAGCGCTCAAGCTGATTTTGGCAGAGGCAGATTTACGAGGCGGTTTTGCCCTTGATAGCTACCTGAGTGAAGCGCTCGAGTCCAACAAACCTGAAAGGGAACTGCTCGAGCGCTTGCAAAAACTCACGGGTGCGAATTTTGCCCTTTACAGTAGCTGGTATGCCCTTCTGGCTCAGGCAGGTATCATCAATTTGACGGAGCAGGCACTCGAGTTAGCCGAAGGCAAACATGAAACCGGGCGGCAGGCTCTCTGGGTATTTCTCATACAGACAAAAGACAAGCTTGAGGCCAAACTGATGGTGACAGGTTTAAAAGATGACGATGCTGGCCTGGTTTTAAGTGCCTGCCGATTGCTGCGTTTGGCTCTTGCTCAGCGAAATTTGCAAATACAAACTGTTGCACTGCAAAAGGAAACTTTGTTTAATGAATGGCTCTTAGGTAAAGCGCAAGATTTGAAGCTGCGGCTTGCCAGCTACGGTTTTGACTACGGCATCAAGTTTGTGGTGCTGATTGCGCGACCCGGTGGTCGTTTGCGAAAACCGCAACTCAAAGCCCAGTTACAGGAGATGAAGGAAAAAGGCGATGTTTATTTCACCACGACTGCCTTTCCGTTTATTTCAAGTCAGCGGGAGTCTCACTGTGTCTGGGTGATTAGCAGTAGCAATACCGCCATGCTGGCCTCTTTTTACTGGGTGCTCGAGTCAGAACAAAGCACCGTGCAACTGGGCTCGAGCCTGCCCAATGCCAGCTATACAGACCTGAATAACAGCTACCAGCAAGCGCTACTGGCTGCAGACTCTTTGGGCAGCGAGTCAGGCTATGCTAATTTTTCTCAGTTCGACCCGATTTTCTGGACCTTTCAGCAGCAACCCAGGGCCAATCTTGAGACCTTGCGCGATGGACTTATTGGCAAGTTAAAGCAAGAAGATAAATCGGGCAAGTTACAGCGTACGCTGGCGGCCTATCTCAAAAACCCGGAAGACCTGGGCGGTTTGGCCAAAAGCTTGCATGTTCATGTCAATACGCTGCGTTACCGCCTGAGTAAAATTGAAGAACTTATAGGTAAACCCCTGGCCAAACCTGAAACCCTGGCCCAGCTCTATATGGCGTTACAAATGGATAAGATGCTCGAGGACTAAGGCAACAGCTTCTTACGCTCCGGGGATGAAATAAGACTTAACGCACGTCAAATTTGACGTGCGTTGGATTCTAGACATCATTATTTTGCAAACTAAGCTAAGGAGGTGTTTCTTGCTTAATTGAGCACCCCTGCATAGTAAGTACATTTACCTGTCCAAACCGTTTGGCTCTTGCTACGGCTGGCTTCGGGAGCATTTACGGTTACGGCAATGCGGCAGTCATCGGTACCTAAATAGGCGTTGCCATAAGGATAAAGGGAGAATAAGTCATCACTCGAGCTGTAAAGTAGATGCTCTGCGCCCGAGTAGGTCACATAGAGCTCCCAGCTATTGGTCAAGGTTTCACCGCTTGGGTTTTCAACCTTAACTTCAGCAAAGTAACGCTGTGGGTCAGGTAGGGTGCTGCTTATCTTGCAGCCTTTTTCTCTCAGATCGATGGTGTTGCCAGTGGCTACTGTTTTGGTACCGCAGTATATGAGACCCGTCGTTATAAATTCTCTCGAGTAAACGCCCGCACTGACGATTTTGGGATAGGGGTTTTCGGCCGGGGGCAGTACCGTTAATTCAAGGGTTTTACTTGCGGCTGCACCGTCTGAATCTTTTGTACTTACCCGGATTTGCCGAATGCCCGTGGTGCCAAACGTAACTTTGATTTGACAGCCTGTTGTGGCTGAGAGCGTATCGGGTGCGTCAACTGACCAGGTGGTCGTGGCGCAAAGTTTGTTTACATCGCTCTCATTTGGGTCAAGGATGAGTGTGGTGATGGTATAAGGTTCGGATTGCCGCGCCTCTCCTGAAAAATCCAGCGTTATGGTCGGAGCGGTGTTGACGACATTGACAGCAAAACTGGCGCTTGACTGGCTCGAGCCGTATTTGGCGGTCAGTGATAGGGTGCGTGTGCCTGCTGTAGCAAAGCTGCGCTCGAGGCTAGGACCAAACAGGAGATTGGTATCGGTACTCCAGGGGCCTGAATACAGGCTGCCGTCTTTATCAGAACTGACGCTCAAGGTTACGCTTTTGGCTACAGGGTGGGAAACATTAAAGAATTTGGCAAGATCAGTTTTAACACGCAGGTCGACTCGAGCTGGGTTCGTTATAATCTGGATTTTAGGAGCATTGGTGCCACCGGGTGCAGCTTGCTCTTTGTTCCAGGCATCGCTGCGACGACCATCAAAATTAAGCACGCTGAGCGAATTAAAAATCTGACTCACATAATCTGCAGGAACATAGTAAAACCCAGCATCTCCAGCATTACAACCCCAGGAATTTTTGATGATGAAGTAGCCACCGCCGCCAATCTTGGGGGTATTGCCAAATTGACTTAGCTCATCATTACTTAAAAAGCCAACTATTTGTAAGGCGTGCCCCCCGTAGGAACCGTCCACTTCTTTACCCTTATCATCCAGCCGGGTTTTGGCATAATTACTAACGACGCCGTTATTGGTTACATCATCCATAAAGCCTTTATAAACGGGAAAGCTTGCCATGATGACGTAGCCTTGAGAGAGTAAGAAACGGTAGCGGTTCAGGTCAAAGGCATCACCATTTTTCCAGATTTGAATGCTTGTGCTTGCGGCAACCCCTGGACCGCTGTAGTTGACAGTCTGGTAACTACAAAAGGTAAAGATAAAGGTGGTACAGACGCGTTTGCTCTGGTGAGAGGTGTCAGAGCAGTCGCCGCTATAACCGTTGCAGGAATTGGCATAAGAGTCAGCAGGGCGACTCATCGAGGGGTTATAGGTCCAGCCATTTTCACTGGGAAAAACCTGACCTTTGCTGACGGCTGTATTTAGAGCCTTCTCTGACCAGTAGCCATCATTATCATCATCGCTGTCCCAATCTTCTTTAACCTTATTAATCAAAAATTGCTCGGAGAGGTTTGCCGGATTATTGTTTTGTACTCGCTCACGGCTCTCTAAGGCGCCAATGGCGGTAAATGCCCAGCAGGTGCCCCGATTGGCCTGATTCTTTACCGGACTTATAAAGTTTTTTAAGGGGAACCAGTAACGACCTGCGTAATTTGTGGGGGTACAGGCGCCATTATTATCGGTACCATTGCCAGGGTTCACGGCCTGAGACGGAAGCTGTGGGTTTGACTCGAGCCTGAGTCCATCTAATTGGGTTGAACTTAAGGTACCGAGTAAGGTATTTAGTTGCTCGAGGGCCGCTTGCACGTCTGCCAGGGCTTTGCCCTCTAAGCTCTCAGGTCTTGGCGCCTGGCTTTTTAACGCTTCAGGCAACAAAGCATAGGTCTGAGTATAATCTGCTAGGGCATTGTCAACGCTTTGCGCTAGCTTATTTGCTGCGGTGGCATTATCAATTTGGGTGCCTAAACCAAACAGGGTTACGCTTTGACCACCAGGCAATTGCGTAACAAGGTCCGTCTGAAAGTCAGGTAGCGTTTCAGCTTCTTTTAGTAAGGCCACGGTCGCTGGATCTTTGCTACCCAGGTCTGTTAAAAAGCTGATGTTTTGGTTATAGCTTTCTTGCCTTGCCTGCTTCTCGGCGGCTAGACTCTTGCTACTTACCAGCACAAACTCACCTGAGTCGATGCCTTTTTGAAATTCTTCTGGCGTTACGGTTTCGGCATCTGCGGGAATCTCGCCTGTCCAGGCATTGTCTTCTGTAAAAAGGTCTTTGCCTGGGTCTGGGGTTGGCGGTGTGGCGCAGGCTGAGAGAATTAAGATTAAGATTAAAAATTTGGCTAATTTCATGACTTGCCTCCTGAATGAAAAGGGATACTTGCTACGAAAATTGCGACTTGCGAGTGGGCAGAGATGCTGACCAGGCCGTGTCAAGATTGTTCCTATGGGGTTTCTACTGTGCCAAAACTCTGACCACACCCAGTACAAAAGAGGTTATAGGGAGATGTGATGCTCGAGCCACAAGCTGGGCAGGAGCTAAGTAACTTGCTGCCATCATTGGGACAAAACTGTTCTTTAGCAGCGGCGGGTGTCGCGCGGCCACAGCGTGGACACAGGTGATAGTGAGTAGTGCTTAAGGCTCGAGCTTGCTTTTTGAGGTGTGTCATCCCTTTGCCAAGATGAGGGTGTCAGAACGGATTTGGATGTCAACCCGCTTTGTGAGACAGCCTAATGGTGTAAAAGTGACGGTTTGCCAATGCTTAACCATACCGATTCCTTCCAGATGAATTACTTACACCGCTATCATGGAACAGGGCTGGTTAGGTTTCGGTTAGGTTTTTGAGGATTTTTGCCGCTAAGCCTTAGTTAAAGACTGGTGGGCTTAACAACTCAGTCCAGGTTTCAGGCAACGTTTCGCCCATTTCAGCGAATCTTTTTTTGGCTTGCTCATACATGCGCAGCAGACTGCGCTGATTATCCATTTGCTGTAATGCTTTTAAGCTAAGGGCAAGATAGTTTAGGTTATAGGGATCATAGTCAAGCAAAAAGCGGCACACTCGAGCCACTTCTTTAGGTTCAGATTCGAGTAGCGGTTGAGCGCTTTCATATAAGAACAAATGTAAGGATTCGGCGACAGTTTCCTGAAAACTCGGGGACTCGAGATAAGGGCCTTGCCATAAAGGGGTATGCCCCGTTTTTAAAAACTGCTCGGCATCTGAATCTATGTCACCCAAGGCATAACCCGTCCCAAGTGTTTTGACAATGCTTTCACCAAACTCCAGGCGAAGGGCATGAATGAGTTGTTTCAAACTTCCAAGTGCTTTTACTTCAGGGATGCCAGGATAAAGTGCGTCCAAAAGACTTAAGCGGTCCAGTTCAGAACGCCCGGAAAGGCGTGCTTCCAGGAGAAGGGCTAAAAGCTGTTGGCGTTTCTTTCCGCGTATGGCCTGGTCCTGCCCGGAGATGCTTAGGCGCATATCTCCAAGTACCTTTAGGTGCAAAGAGGCTTTTATGGGTGCATGATCTGGAGAGGGTTCGTGGTTTAGCTCAGGAAAATACTGTCTCACAAGCTTAATGCCATTTTGCAAGTTGCCTGCCTCAAACCACTCGAGTACAGTTTGCGCCAGCGCTTTGTCTTTGCTTAAGTGAGCGATTTCAAGTCTGATTTTGGCAGCTTCTAAGGGCATAGCTAAGTTCTGGGCCAGCTCGAGTGCCCTTTGAGCAAGTGCTCGTGCTTTTTTAGCTTGTCCGATTAAACCAAGGATCATCACTCTGGCATATAAAACGCGGCAAAGACTTTGCCTATCACCTTCTTCGGAGCATAAAGCCTCCGCCGCTTCTGCAAGCTTATTGGCCGATTGAGGGTCACCGTAGAGGGTTTCTGCCATAACAGTATAAGGGCTTGCACCTGCCAGGTAACGGCGGTTATTAAGCTGTTTGGCTAAGTGCCAGGCCTTTTCGGCATGCTTACGAGCCAAAACACCCGCATAAGGCGTTTGCCATTTGGTGTACAGGTCGCTTAAACCTAAATTCACATCGATAAGCCAGGTTGTCATGCCGGTTTTGGCATAATAAGCTTCACAATCAAGAAAAAGCTTTTCGGTTTCTTCAAAGTGACCTAATTCTAAAGAAGCAATGCCTATAGCCAGCTGGGCGTTGATAAAAAATAAGGTGTTTCCACTGTCCTGGGCTAGCTGCAGGGCTTCTTTGGCATCCGTCAAACAGTCTTGAAAGCGGGCGAGATTTTGCAGTGAAATAGCCCGGTTAAACAGTAGCGAACCATTTCGGTGGTGTTGACCAGCGAAACGAAATAGCTCAATGGCCTCACTGTAATACTGCACTGCCTTAGTAAAATCTGAACCTGTGTAGCAGGCAAACCCACAGGTCTCGAGTAACAGCACCTGCTCTTCTACCGATAAGGAAGGTTCCATGAGTGCTTTTTGACAAAGCTCGAGTGCTGCCTTTGATTGACCCAGATCGGCTTTTGAAAAGGCAACATTACGAATGGTAGTAGCTGGCGCTCTGCTGTGAAGGTCTGGGTGAGCCTTCCAGATAGCAACAACCTGCTGTGAATTTCGCAAATAATGGGCAACACCGATTTCCAGCATAAGTCCTTTTGAACTGTTTCTGTCAGCTGCTGAAAAAGTGTCAAGTAAGTTTTCTACTTCAAGTTTGCGCCCAGCCTGGGCAAGGTAAAGCGCCAATCGCTCGCTAAAGGTGTAGGTTTCAGGTTTAAGCTGATGGGCCCAAGAGATCAGGCGGATAGCTTCATTGAGATCATACTCGTAAAGATTCAGTGCTGCGTTAAAGGCAAGCTCTGCCTTCTTTTCTCCCTGATAAATGTCAACAACTCGAGCCTGTAAGCGGGCAGCCAATGCCTCGTTTTTTTGTTCCTTAGCCTTCTGGATTGCTTGATTAAGTAGTTTGAGGGTTGACTCAGCGTCAAGGTTTGCATCATCAAGGTAAACTGCAGCTGCTGCAGGATTCGCCTCCAGCGCCTGTATCGCCCCCCTGGCATACTGCTGCCGCTGTGACGTTGACAGAAGTTTCAGGCAAAGCTCTCGGTAGAGCGGATGCGCAAAGTTTCCCTCATGCAAAATACCCTGACGCTCGAGTTCCGCTTTTGCGCCTGCAAATGCTTTGGCCGAGAGCCCTGTTAGCGTTTGCCATAACTGATTGCTGGCCTCCAGTGCCAGATAAGCTCGGCTTTCCAGAGTTTTCTTAAGACTACCGCTATAGCTGGCTTTGCTCAGAGTCAGTTCAATAAGGGCTTCAACCGTGAGGGGCATAACACTTTGTTCGGGTTTGCGCCAATGCCAGGCCTTGCCGTCACTCCACAAAAAGCCCTGACGGCTTAAAAACCGTAAATACTCCAGCGTATAAAGGGGATTTCCGGCAGCTTTGCTATAAATCCAGCGCAGGGCATCTTTGGGTAATTCAGCTTTTAGTTCAGCTCTTAAAAGCTCATCTGAGGCACTCTGATTAAGAGGCTCGAGCCTGAGCGACTTAAACGCTGCAGGTGGCTTAGTGCGACTGCTGATAATGAGCCCGACACCTTTACTGTGTTTGATCATCTGAGCGAGTATCTTAATAAGCTCGAGCCGCTCAGAACCCACTTCATGACAATCCTCGAGGCATAAAACAAAGGGAGCCAATGCTACCAGTTTGCTACTCAAAGCCGCACTCAAAGCCCGGCTGTCAAGATTTTCACCCTGTCCAAGCCGAGTTAAACTAAGTTCTGCCCAGGCAGGCAGTTTGGCTGTCTCAGGTAACAGAGTCACAAGCGAAGCAAGGCTGGTGTTGGCATGTGCGTAGGCACTCTCGCAGGGCAAATTTGCAAGTACCTGTCTTATAGCATAGGTTTTACCAATCCCGGTCTCGCCCCAGACCCAAAGAGCTATACCAGAACGTTTAACAACCAGGCTTTTTAACTGGGTTTGTAACATACACTTTCAGCTTTCTGTTAATCATGAACTTCATTCAGACTGTTAGCCTTTCCCACACTTATTGCGAGCTAATCCGAGAGTAACGAGAATGCCAGTGCGAGTTGAAACCAAGGAATTAACAAACGGTGCAAGCTTTGGTGGAAGTGCAAGAAAATGCAGGTCTTGGTTATCATCTGAAGCTATCTGGAGGCTTGATTATTAGGGCCTTTGGCAAAAAAAGAAGGCTAAAAATGGGGTTTGTTTGGGAAGGGAAAGATCAGAGGTATATTATGATTTTAGGAACTCGAGCAGCAAATCTTTGTAGTGACTGATTCCTTTATAGTTCAGCATGGCTTCAGACATGGTGTCAATGGCAGCAGCTAACTGAGTTTTTCTTTGGGCACTGGAGAGGGTGTTCCTTAAAGGCTCCTGAAAAATACGAATGGCAAAAAGACCACGGTTCAAGTCTGGAAAACTATGCAGCGTTTGCCGCTCAACCCGAAACTGAAGCGTATCCAAAAGGGTATTGATATCATCTTGCGCTTTAAGTTTTAAGAGTCTGGGTTCACGGGGCAAAAGCTTCGGGTTTTGCGAGATGCCTGGGGTGCTGGCTAAGCTCCAGTTATAGCGCACAAAAGGCCCTTTACTGGTCATGGCTTTAAGCATATTGCCCTGAGCTTTTGTTAAGGGCGCATTATCGGGAACAGGGTTATGTATGGCGGCAAAATCCAGGCCTAACTTTTCTAAAGGGTCCCAGTGACTGGGTAAACTTACCAGCAAACACTCGGCTAAATTAGCATGTGGTGCAACTGCATTTCTGTACATAATAACCAGATCTTCCTGAACACAAAAAGCTAAAAAGTCGCAGAGCCTATCAAAAGGCTCGAGCCCCTGCAAATGCTCAAAACACTGCCTGCCCAAGTCTGGAAAAGCTGCCCCATCAGCCTGAAAAGTGAGCTTGCCCATTTTGTCTAAACTGATGCCTAAGAGTTTGGACACGAGGGTGTCACTGGCAAAACAAAAATACTCCGGCAAATCACTGGCTATAAGGGCTACAATTTGCCAGAGGCAGTTTTCTAGACTCACCAGATCATGGCTAAGATAGCAGCGACCATGCTGCGGATAAGTTTTTAGGAGCGTCAGTTTTTCTGTCGTATAAAGAGGATAATGTGCATCGAGCCAGAAAAGTCCAGCATCAGGTTTATCAAGTGCAAGGCTGCCCAGCTTGTACAGATCGGCCTTTACCTCAAAAGGTACGCTAACCGAAAAAGGAACCTGCGCAGGGGCTAACATGGCTTAGTCTGATAACTTCGTTAGAGCAGTATCTAAAGCATTAACGATAATGTCTAGCTCGGGCTTCTGGATGATAAGAGGTGGTGACATGACGATAACGCCTGTAGGTAAGACCCGAATCATAGCGCCTTCATCCTGACAGATTGCACTCATTTTCTGGGCAAGGTCTGGTTGCAGGCGTTCTTTGGTCTGGCGCTTAGCCACCAGTTCGACAGCAGCCATCAGACCTTTACCACGGACATCGCCAATCAGAGCATGCTTAGCTTGTAATTTGCTAAGGGCTGCCAGGAAGTACTCGCCTTGAAGCCGGGCATTTTCAGGAAGATTTTCTTTTTCGACGATGTCCAGATTTGCTAAGGAAGCAGCGCAGGCTACCGGATGACCCGCGTAGGTGTAGCCGTGCATCACCGGATCGCTCGAGGCTTCTATGGCATCATTAATGCGCTTATTGATGACCGTTGCACCCAGTGGAATATAACCTGAAGTAATACCCTTAGCCATGGTCATCATGTCGGGTTTGACACCCCAGGTCCTCGAGCCAAACATGGTACCGCTACGCCCAAAGCCAGTAATCACCTCATCAGCGATGAGCAGAACACCGTGCTTATCACAAACGTCACGTATCAGAGGCCAGAAATTGGCGGGTGGCACAATGACTCCACCTGCTCCCTGAATAGGTTCGGCAATAAAGGCGGCAACGGTTTCCGGGTTCTGTGCCTGAATTTCACGGTCCAGAAGGTTGGCAATTATTTCGCCCAGAGCCTCAGGGTCTTCGGTATAAGGGTTGCGGAAGGTCCAGGGACTATCTATCTGATAGCAGTAAGGCAAGAGGGGTTCGTAGGCTTTCCGAAAGCGGGCATTGCCATTGACCGAAGCGCCCCCAAAATGGGTACCGTGGTAGCCTTCTTTCAGCGAGAAAAACTTTACCCTTTGAGGTTCGCCTGCAGCTTTCCAGTACTGCCGGGCAAGTTTGAGAGCGGTTTCAACAGCATCTGAGCCGTTACTCGAGAACATGACTCTAGCCATGCCTTCAGGCTTTGTCATGCCGATCACTCGCTCTGAAAGCTCAATTGACCTTGGATTGGTCATTCCGTGGAAGTTCGAGTAGTAGACCAGTTCATCGAGTTGCGCCACAATGGCATCTTTGACTTCCTGGCGGTTATGACCAATATTGACATTCCAGAGACCCGCCGTTGCGTCTACCATGCGTTTGCCGTCAATATCGATGATATAAACCCCTTCACCCTTCTGGATAATATGCGGAGCTTTGTTTTGAAAACTTGCCGGGTTACCCATAGGGTGAAGCTGGTACTTGGAGCTCGAGTCTTTGAGTTGCTGCTTGTCCATAAAGGCCGCCTTCCTAAATGGTCACAGTATAAGGGAAACTCGAGTAGCCAAGATACTAGGTACTGAGTACTAGGTACCCGGTACTAAATTTGGTAAAACTGGGTATGAGTCTAATTAGCGATCTATTTACTACTCGAGGTCATGGTATGGCCTTACCTTCAAATTCTGGTCTTGATCTTGCCTCAGCTTATAGCGTAGCGCACGAGCTAAACCAGCGGGAACAAGAAACTGGCAAGACACTGGTAGGGCGTAAGATTGGCATAAGCAACCGCGCTGCCTGGGACAAAATGGGCTTAACGGATGTGGTTTGGGGTTATCTTTATAGCGATACAGTGTTTAGTGCCGAAGACAACAGTTTTGAACTTTCCCTTGAAAACTTAAGTCAACCCAAGCTCGAGCCGGAAATAGTCTTTGGTTTATCTGCTGCCTTGCCAGGCAATACCCGTGACCCAAAAGAACTGATTAAAGCGGTTGAGTGGATGGCCCTGGGGTTTGAAGTGGTGCAGTGTCCCTACCCGGACTGGGTTTTTAAACCTGCTGATCTGGTGGCGACGTTTGGTTTTCATGGTGCTCTGATTATTGGTGAGAAACTCGAGGTGAGTCCAGATATGGCCCACGCTTTTGCTTCTTGCCGGGCTACCTTAAAAAGAGACGGTGAAACCGTTGCTGAAGGCGGCGGGACGCAGGTGGTGGATAGTCCTCTTGTTGCCTTAGGTCATCTGGCAGATTTGATTGCGAGTGACCCAAATGCTCAGGCGTTAGGAGAGGGTGAACTGGTTACCACCGGAACCTTGACAGCGGCGCCTGCTATTGCCTCTGGGGAAACCTACGAAATCATTGTTACGGGTCTTGGGTTACCAAAACTCACGCTCAAGCTAAGCTAAAGCTCATGGAATGCGATTTTTCGCGGGCGAGTTGGCTAAACCAACCGCAAATATTTGAGATTTTAAAAGACAGGGTTCGTCTGACTACCGAGCCCGGCACCGATTTCTGGCAGCGTAGCTACTACGGTTTTCGCAATGATAATGCGCCAGCACTCCTGCTCGAGTCTGCTGAGAACTTCAGTTTTACTGTTAAAGTCGAGTTTCAGTATCAGTCCAGATTTGACCAGTGTGGCCTTGTCATTTATCTGGATAGTGAAAATTGGTTTAAGGCCGCCATTGAATATGAAAATGCCAGCTTTTCCCGCCTGGGCAGTGTGGTGACCAATTTGGGTTATTCCGATTGGGCAACCACCGATATTCCAAGTACCACGAGTATAAGTTACCGCCTTAGTCGGCGCGGCCCGGATTTTTTGCTCGAGTCTTCTGCAAACGGCGTAAACTTTGGGCAAATGCGTATCTTTCACTTGCATGCTTTGGGTGGAACTACGGCTGACATGGGAAAACGCAATCCACCGCTGGCTCCTGAAAGAGCGCTTCGTTTTGGCCTCTATGCCTGTAGTCCGCTTGACTCGAGCTTCACGGCCAGTTTTAGTGATTTTAAGCTCGAGCCTTCACTTTGGCAGGCCCATCTCTGATGGACCCGGAAAACCCCGTTGTTAAGTTTTGTGCTGAAGGTATGGTGTCTGAAACAAAGGAGGCGTACGGTAGCGCCAAAGACTCCTTTGAAAAGGCATGGAAGATTGCCAAAGATGATTATGAAAAGGCGATTGCCGCTCACTATGTGGCGCGGCACGCAGAAACGGATGCCGAAGTTTTGCGCTGGAATCTGCTGGCGTTTGAGCATGCCAGCTTAGCCCCTCAAGAGAGAGTCAAAGGCTTCTACCCGTCTTTATATCTCAACCTTGGTCATAGCTATGAAGTGCTTGGCGACCCTGCAAGTGCCAAAAACTATTACGGCAAAGCAGTTGCTAGCCTGAACGTACTATCAGAAGATGCATACGGCGAGATTGTCAGAGATGCGCTTAAGCGGGGGCTCGAGCGTGTGGCATCTGATACGCAGTAAGCAAACTTTTGCTTGGTCTTAAGTGAAAAGCCTCGTTTTAAGCTTCAGTCCAGAAGCGCAGTTTGAAAACGTCCTGAGCGTTTGATGAATAGCAATTTGCCTAAAAAGCACGTTGTGACAAAGCTGCTGATGCTAGACTAACACCTGATTTGTTATTTCTTGGGAAACAATTAAACGATTTTGTCCTGACAATGGAGGAAAGATGCGAAAAAATGTCATCATCGCCGGTGTCTTTGTCGTTGGCCTAGCCCTTGGCTTAGTCTACGCCCAACTTTCACAAAACACTATCGATGCCTTTTTAGCAAGCCCGGTGGGCCGTGCGTTCATGGAGACGTATGGTGCCTTGCAAAGTGATTATCTTGAAGGGGTCGATAATGAAAAGGTCGTTCGGGGTGCCATTAATGGCATGATTGAAGCTCTGGATGATCCTTACACGCACTACCTCGAGCCCAAAGCTGCTGACCGTGACCGCGAAGACCGCACCGGAAGTTTTGGTGGGATAGGTGCGACCCTTTCAGCTATTAACCGCAAAGATCAAACCATCGTTGAGATTGTCAATGTTTATAAAGACAGCCCAGCCTGGAATGCTGGTTTGCAGCGGGGTGACATTTTTATCGAAGTTGACGGTGAAAATGTTGAAGAAACCCCCATTGATGATGTGGTCGAAAAAGTCAGAGGCCCCGAAGGCAGTACGGTTAACCTCAAGATGAAGCGGGCCGGTGCCGATAATTTACTCGAGTTTAATATCGTTCGGGGAACCATTGAAATTATTTCGGTTGAATCAACAGTTTTACCCAATAACGTTGGCTATGTAACGATTAGTACCTTCGCCAATCAGCGTGTATTTGATCAGCTTGACGAGCAGCTAAAAAACCTAAAAGAACAGGGGATTGAGTCTCTCATTTTAGACTTGCGTGATAATGGTGGCGGTCTTCTTAATCAGGGTATTCTGGTTGCAGATGAGTTTTTAAGCAGTGGTGACATTGTGTTCCAGCGTTCACGTGGCGTAACAACCCGTCTGGCTGCGGCGGATCCGACTTACTTTGATCTGCCCATGGTGGTTCTGGTAAACAAAAACTCTGCTTCTGCTTCAGAGATTGTGGCTGGTGCCCTACAAGACAATAATCGTGCGCTGGTGGTTGGCGAAGAAACCTTTGGTAAAGGGGTGGGTCAAACCGTCAGTCCTTTAAGTGACGGTGGTCAACTGGTGCTGCTTAATTTTGAGTGGCTGACCCCTAATCGTCAGAGCATCAACCAAAAAGGCATTACGCCAAATGTAGAAGTGGTAGACACCCGTCGTCCTGGGTTTTTAACTTTAGAAGGCCAGGGTGCGGAACCCGGTCAGGAAATTGAGATTTTGGTCAATGGTGAATCGATTGGCAAGGCTGATATTAATGAGGACGGCAGCTTTGACTTCTTCCAGACTATCGAAAGACCTGATGTCAGTGCGGTACAGGGCGAAGCTCTGGTCGATCTTAATAACGACAGTGCGTTAAAAACTGCCTACGATACCTTGCTCGAGCAAATTGCCAAAAACTAGAAAATAATCCTGATTCGGGCCCCTGAGTTTTTCTGACTCAGGGGATTTTTATTTAGATACATTCATCATGAAGTTTGACTTAAGCCATCACGTCGCGGCATATTTGTAAGCCATA
>JAGQHN010000130.1 GCA_020431825.1 Trueperaceae bacterium
TATCATCCTGTTTAGGTGGTGGTATCATCCTGTTTAGGTGGTGGTATCATCCTGACAGATAGTCCGATTACCCCTCTGTTTGAAACCTTCCCCAAACCAGCATTTCTCTAGCCTTTCCAATACTTATTGCGAGCTAATCCAAAAGTAACAAGAATGCTATTGCGAGTTGAAACCAAGTAACCCAGCAAACGGTGCAAGCTTTGTTGGAAATGCAACTCACTACGCTTCTCACATCCTATCTGCCTGCTCTACACCCCTACTTTTTTGGACCAGAGCTTCAGAGCCAGGCCCTTTCCTGTAAGAAGGTTCTTGCTGCTAAAAGTTGCCAATCACCAGAAAAGCTAAAGCCTGAGGATTAGTGACAATACCCTGACATTCCCCGGTTTCACTGGCGACTAACCAGATATCCTTGCTGTAACCTACTGAGCGCCAGATACGTTGCGGCGCAATTTCGGTTATCAGGTCACGCTGACCAGATTCATTCAGACGGTAAACTTTATGGGGTTTAGCTGACATATTGTTAATAAGGACTCGAGTCGTTTCTTCACTGGGCTCTGACTTCAGTTCGGCTTCTTGCGTACAAGTCGCCCCATCTAAACCAATACTTGGAATGACCGAAAAATTGTCGATATAGGTCAAAAAGAACTGCGTTATGGGTGCAATCTGCAAAAACTGCTTGACATCGAGCACGCCGCCAAGCCAGCGGTAATAGCTGTCATAGCCTTCGGTCTCAGGCGTCCAGGAGGCAGTCGAGCTAACAATCAGGCTCGAGGCATAGGCAGAAAGCTGCATTTTAGGGTTCTGGGCTTTGGCGAGCGCGTAGGTCCCAGAGACAATTGCTGCTGAAAAGGAGGTACCACTCACCGAGACAATCTGCTCGCCGGGATAAAGCGTTAGCACACCTTCGCCGGGTGCGGCTATATGAACCGGACCATAGTTAGCAAAGCTTGACTTTACCCCTTCACTATTAATGCTGCTAACCGCAGTAACGACGGTCGCACGGTCACGGTTTAACAACAAGTCTGTTTTAATTTGCCCCTGGTTGTCCAGATAATTTAAAAAGCTATCCCAGTTTGCCGGATGACTGATGGCAGCTTCGCCCCGATTACCCACACTGGCAACCATAGGAATGCCTTTATCGCGGGCATAGCCAATCATGCGCTCGAGTGCGTCAACCGTACCGCTGGCACCCAGAGATAAGTTAATGACATCAGCACCCATCATAATGGCGTGATCAATCCCCTGAATAACACTTACCAGATCACCCTGACCGTCACCATCAAGTACGCGAATAGGAAGTATTTTCGCCTTCGGCGCAACCTGAATGATAAGACCCGCTACCGCTGTGCCATGACCTTTAAAACTGCCCTCAGCCTCCTGAGGTAGCGTGTCGCCGTCAACAAAATCCTTCCATTTTGCGGCAGAAGCCAGATGATCTTTAAATCCAGGGTGCAGGTAGTCAAGCCCCGTATCAATAACCGCGACCGTCATGCCTTCACCCAGCTTTGGCGCTAGCGCCTGACCTTCAGGAAGCTTTATCTGTGACCAGAACGCTTCATTTTCGGTAAAGGTTGTTTCATTGGTGGTGCCGCCAGCCCAGGCACTCCAGCCCCCGGCCCAGGTGCGCCAACCGCCAGCCCAAGCGCTGAAACCACTGCCATACACCGTACTGTAAAGCCCATTATCTTTTAGGCTTTCAAAACTGTTTTCTTCAGGTTTGGAGCTTAAGCCTATAATGGCAAAACCATCATCAGGATGATAAACCAGAACGGTACCGGCATAATCAGCGGCAAGCTGTTCTCTTGTCTGCGTCGCATTTATATTTACCACGGCCAGATAGCTAAAATCTTCTGGCGTTTCCTGCGGCTTTGGTTTAGGGTCCTGGCTTGGGCCAGTGACACTAGTCGAACAGGCCATCAAAAACAATAGGATAGTAAAGGCAAAAAGTCGTAATTTCATGGGCATCCTGAACATCGCAAACCTCAAAAACTCAGTTTAGCGAAAGGACTATCACACAAGTCTTACGGCAGCAGTTTGAAGGCAATAGGCTAGACAAGCCCCTTAAACCCCAAACTTATTCCGCCTCAGGGGTCATGACAAAACGGTAGAGATAGTAGTCGCCTTCTGTATCTTCGGTTAACTGCTGAATTTGCTTAAGGTGATGCCTTGCCAATTCAGCCTTTTCTTTGCTCAGGCGTATCCGCCCAGACGACATGACAAAAGGTAATTTGAGCTCAGTCCTGGCAGTTTCATGAACGATTTCTTCAGAAGTAAGGCGAAACATTACCGAGTTAATAGCCTCATCAAAAAAAATCCAGAAACCCATATGAACATCCTGCATACGCTTAAGCGAATTAAGCTGATAGTTCACCTGCTCATCAAGCAAAGAAGTGGCAACTTCTTTAAAGTAGTCAGCAATATTGATAAAGGGAGCACTGCTAAGGGGGACAAAAAGTTCAGCGGCAACCGACCGGTAATAATGAATCGTTCGGCCCCTCTGTTTTTCCGTATTTACGATTTCGATAAGCCCCAGCTCGAGCATTTTCTTGGTGAAGTAGTGCATTTGATTGAGCTTAACCTGAGCCAGTTCGGCGGCCTCACTCACCGAATGCGCCTGCCCCAGATAAGGGTGCAGAAAAGTCAGATGCTTTAACTTGGTTAAAAAGTCTGCCTGGTCAGAACTAACTATATGTAAAACATCGCGCTCGAGTACCGCCACCAATCTACTCTAGGCGAGCTTTAGCCCTAAAGTGACGAAGAACTTAACTTGTTAACCTTTCCAATAATTATTGCTGGTGCAATGCTTATTGCGAGCTAATCCGAGAGTAACGAGAATGCTATTGCGAGTTGAAACCAAAGAACCCAGAAAACGGTTTGAGCCTTGCTGGAAATGCAGTTGTCAGCCAAAAAGCCACCTGCTCAGGCAAGTGGCTTTTTAGGAAGAAACTAGATTTTAGCCCAAGCCGGCATCGGCAAAAGCATCTTTAACAATTTCTTTCGCTTCATCTAAAATTTGGTTCAGGTGCGTTTCATCTTTGAAACTTTCCGCATAAATCTTATAGATGTCTTCGGTGCCACTTGGGCGAGCGGCAAACCAGCCGTTCTCAGTGACCACTTTTAGACCTCCAATGGAGGCGCCATTGGCAGGTGCTCTGGTTAATTTGGCAGTAATGGGCTCTCCTGCCAATTCACTGGCTTTAACCTGATCGGGGCTCAAGTTGTTTAATACTGCTTTTTGCTCGAGGTTTGCCGGAGCTTCACTGCGACTATAGACTGGGCTGCCAAACTTAGCCGTAAGCTCTCCATAGTGCTCACCGGGGTCTTTGCCCGTCACAGCGGTAATTTCTGCTGCTAAAAGATTTAAGATAATGCCGTCTTTATCGGTGGTCCATACCGTACCATCTTTTTTCAGGAAGCTGGCCCCTGCGGACTCTTCGCCACCAAAGCCGTAAGATCCGTCTACCAGACCCTCTACAAACCACTTAAAGCCCACAGGTACTTCTTTAAGCGGTCGACCCAGACTGTTCGCAACACGGTCAATGATGCTGCTCGAGACCAGCGTCTTACCAATGGCAGCGTCTTTGCGCCAGCCCGGACGGTGCTGAAAAAGATAGTTGATGGCTACCGCCAGATAATGGTTAGGGTTCATCAGGCCACTCGAGCGCGTGACAATGCCGTGGCGGTCAACATCCGGATCGTTGCCAAAAGCAATGTCAAATTTATCCTTTAAATCAATCAGACTTGCCATGGCATAAGGAGAAGAGCAGTCCATACGGATTTTGCCGTCTTTATCTACCGTCATAAAACTAAAGGTAGGGTCAACCCGTTTATTGACCACGCTTATCTCTAGACCATAAAGCTCTGCCATAGGTTCCCAGTAGGCAATTGCGGCACCGCCCATCGGGTCAACCCCGAGCTTTAAGCCTGCATTTTTTATAGCGTCCATATCAATGACATTTTTCAGGTCAGTCAGATAGGGCGTCATAAAGTCAAATTCCTGCGTGGTTTCTACGGCAAGGGCCTTGCTCAGGCTGAGACGCTTGACACCTTTAAGCTCATTTTCCAGCAGTTCATTGGCCCTGGCCTGTACCACTTTGGTGACATCGGTACCAGCAGGGCCACCATCGGGTGGATTGTACTTAAAGCCACCGTCCTGAGGTGGATTATGGGAGGGCGTGATGACAATACCATCTGCCAGGCCTTCAGTTCGCCCCTTGTTATAGCTCAGAATAGCGTGGGAAACAGCTGGCGTTGGCGCGTACCCAAAGCCTTTTTGCACCCTCAGCTCAACCCCGTTGGCAGCCAGTACCTCAATGGCCGACTGGTGCGCTGCCTCAGAAAGCGCGTGGGTATCCATACCTATATAGAGAGGGCCCGTAATGCCTTTTGTCTGACGGTACTCGGCAACCGCCTGACTTATCGCCAGAATATGCCCCTCATTAAAGGAACTCGAGCCTGACGTACCCCTATGCCCAGAGGTGCCAAACGAGACCCGCTGCGTTACCTCTTTGGGGTCAGCATGCAAACTGTAGTAGTTTGCCATTAAACGCGGAATATTTGTCAGTAATGAAAGTGGTGCCTGTTTTCCGGCAAGTTCATGGACGGCCATACATCCTCCTATGGGGCATTTTACCCTTGGCTTAAGCTGTAACGCTGGTTATAACACGATGGTGTCATCCAAACTACTGCGAATGATAACAACCCGAACAGCAGCAGAAACGCAAGTCTCTTACAGCCTGCCTCTATGGGCTATGCCCACCGCTGTTTCGCTGGATGCACCACTGGTTGCTGTTCTCTGGCAGTGGTTTTTTGCCCGGAGCCTCGGGCTCGAGCTTCATCCTTTGGCTAGCGTCCTACTCTTTGCCACGGTCTGGCTTATTTACGCCGCCGATCGACTGCTAGATAGTCTAAACCTTGACCTAGGCAAAAAACACACCTACCGTCATGCCTTTTCCCAGTATTACCGCACGCAGCTCAGCATTATCTGGGTGCTGATCTTTTTGCCAACCGCAGGCTTGAGCCTGTTTGAACTCGGCCCGCAAGTCTTTCACCTAGGCCTTATCGCCGTGGGTCTTACGCTGATTTATGGTCTTGGCATCCACACCTTTAAACCCCTGGTCAGCCACAGCAAAGAACTGCAAATTGGGCTTATCTTTGCTTTTGGTACCCTGCTGGCATTTTCAGGTCAGCTGCCCCTCTCACAGCTTCTCGTACCTGGCATTAGTTTTGCGCTTCTTTGTAGTTTTAACTGCTACACCATTGCCCTGTTCGAACGAAACACTGATGCGCAGCAGAGGACGCTTTCGCTGGCGCAGCACTATGGGAGGCTCGAGCCCCTGCTAAAAATCCTGCTGCCCCTTTTTATACTGGCTACGGCCTGCCTCAGCTTTTGGGTTCACACGCCTCTTTATTTCATGATGAGCCTTTCAGCCCTGGGCCTGCGGCTCCTTATAAGCTGTCAGGCAAGGCTCACGGCAGAGCCCCTACGTGTACTGGCTGACGCTATGCTGCTCACCCCTTTACTCCTGCTCTGCTTTTGGTGAGCCTGCTTTTAAATGGCACAGTCGGTAAAAGGCTATAACCGCCTCTCAAGCGTCTACGCCTGGCTTGAGCATTTAGCCTTTGCCAATACGCTAATGCGGGCACGCTTAAGCCTCCTGCCGGAACTGAAAAGTGCCAAAGAGATTTTAATTCTGGGAGAAGGAGATGGTCGATTTTTACGACAAGCCGTAAGCTATTTCGCAGAGGCAAGGTTTGTGGTGCTCGAGCAAAGCCCCAACATGATTGCCCTCGCAAAGCAGCGCTTTTCAAGCGCAGAACTCGAGCGTATTCAATTTATAGAATGCGATATTCAGACAGGCAAGGAACAACTGAAACCCGGTTTTGATGCCATCATCACCTGCTTTTTTCTGGATATGTTTAACGCGACAGGTATTTGTAACATCCTTGAAACATTTTCTCCTTATCTTAAGGACGCCGGCTACTGGTACTATGTTGATTTTGCTGAAACGGGTAAAGGTGTAAACAGACTCTACCAGCAAGCCTATCTGAGACTGATGTACTGGTTTTTTGCCTGGCAAACAGGTCTGGAAACCCAGAAATTAGTAAACCCTCACAGTCTGTTTGAGGCTCTTGGCTTTAGACTACAGGGGCAAAATGATCTCCATTTCCACTTCCTCAGCAGCAGACTTTACCAAAAGGTGAATTAAGCCACAATATTTGCGCCAAAATTCACAATTGTATTACAAGTCATTAATAGTTAAGATTTTGTAATTAATAATAATCCAGATGTTATCTTGCCGAAAACAGTTCGTCGCTAAACTCAGTGAACTTGCCTTACCGCTCATGTGGACCATGCGCCAGGACGCGGTTAAGGCCTGCGAACCGCTGGGTTTACGACCCATACAAAGCTTGCTGCTTACCTTTATTGCTAAAAATATGCAGCATCCCAAACTCATTGCCGAGATGCTGGACGTGCATCCGCCTGCCATTTCAAGCATGCTCGCTGACCTTGAAACTTCAGGTTATGTAAAGCGCAGCATTGACCCAAGTGATCGGCGCCGCATTCAGCTCGAGCTTACCGACTCAGGCCAGGAGATTTTAAAAAAAGTTGATGAGGCTTATTCAGAAATCAGCCTCGAGCGCATGAAGAACCTGACTGACGAAGAGCTTCAAACCCTTGTCTCCATTCATAGCAAGCTGGTAGAGCAGTGAAGCGGCTTCTAACTCTGGCTCTCTTTTTCTCCCTTGCGCTGGCTCAAGAAGCAGAGGGCCTTCAAAACTTAAAAAGTTTTCTTGGCACGCTCCAGACCCATCCGGCTATTGTTGCCAGCGCGTCACTGGTAAGTGCCAGTAGAGCTCAGCGCGACGCCATTTATTTTCCTGTTTCCGGAGAACTATCTGGTGGCTATAATCGGCTTTTTGTAGATACCACAGATGCTACCCTGCCTCCAGGTTTCGAGGAAAGCGAACTCAGCAACGCCTTTCAATTTTCAGCGACTGCCCGGTTTCGCCCCTTTGTCTTTGGCGATATTGCTGATCTGGCAAAGCAGCGCGAAATCGATCTGGCCAAAAGCCAATTGAGTTACCGGGAAACGCTCGCCTCTTTAGAGGCTCAGGCACTCGAGGCTGCCGCTCAGGTGGGGCTGGCACAAAGCTCCTACGAACTGGCAAAAGAAGCACTGGATCTCTCTGCAAGTGTTTTGAGTATTACTGAGACCAGGCTTGAAAAAGGCGCAGCTTCAGATGCTGATTTAAGAACAGCACAGGCCAATCTGCTTGAAGCGCAAAATAGTTTGCGAAGTGCCGAACTGAACCTAGAGCTTGCCCGCCGAGGTTTGGCCAATCTGGTTGGTGAAGCTAATTTAGGTGAGATGCCCAAACTCGAGCCCGTAACAGGTACCCTACCCGATGTCAGCCGCGCTCAACTCGATGCCCAGCTCGCCAGTGTTGGGGTTGGCAATAGCCAGCGAGGCTTATTTCCGGTAGGGCAAGTCAGCTACACCCTGCCCATAGCCCATGAAGAAACCGTTACCGACGCCCTCGGCAACGAATCACAGCAGAAAGCAGTCAACAGCGAACTTTCTCTCTCACTCGAGTCCCGCACTCTGCAACCCAGTTTGAGCTACAGCTATCAAAACCCCAAACAAACCGTGGCAGGGTTTGCTGCCCAGCCCCAACTTGGTCTGGGTCTGGCTGATCTTCAGGGAAGCTTGAGCATTGGGGTCTCACTAAGCATTTCGCCTGACGCCCTGGCCCAATTAGAGGCTGCCAACGCCCAGCTTAATGCGGCGCAGGCCAGACTACAGGCAACACAGGATGGCGCCGCGATAACCGAGCTTACGCTAAACAACAATCTGGAAACCAGTCAGTTAAAACTCGAGCTTGCTAAAGCCCAGCTTGCCAATGCCGAACTTGCCTTAGACGATAGTCAAAAACGACTCGAGCTTGGTCTGGCCACCGAGCTTGATCTTAAACAGGCAGAGCTTGCCCTCACCCAGGCAAAACTCGCCCAGTTATCCGCAAACTTTAGTTATTTACAGGCGGTTCTCGCCACATACCGCAGTTACGCAATCCCTGTCTCGGAGGCACTACAGTGAAATCAGTTTTAGCTATCTTATTCGCCCTTATTTTAACCTTTGCCAGCGCGCTCAATCTGCAAGAAGCTCTTGGCGCAGCCACAACCCGCACCGATGTCATTAACGCGCAACTGGCCTTAAATGATGCCAATACCGCACTGGTCAGAACCCAGTCTGACCCGCTCGCCTTAAAACTCGATCAGGTACAGGCAGCGCAGCGTGCGAGGTTAAGCAGCGCTCAACTGACGCAGGCTCAGTATGAGGCTATTGCCGATATTGCTGCAAGTTACACTCAGGTGCTCGAGCTAGGTGCGCAGCGCGATCTGGCAGCGATGGCTCGTGATCTGGCAGCCCAATCCTTAGAAATCGCGAAAATTCGCTTTTCTAAAGGCAGCGCTACCGCGCTCGATGTACAGGAAGCCGAAAACAGTCTGGAAGATGCGAGTAGCAACCTGACCTCTGCCGAGCAAGGCCTCACCCTGGCCCGCACTGATTTGGCAGGGAAAATTGGTCAGAGCGCTGAAACCTTAGAGGAAATTCCAGACAGTTTACTGGGCAATCTGCCCGCCCTGGAAACAGTTATGGCAAGTATTGATAATAGTCCAACCCTGATTCAAGTGGGTAACGGCGCTGAGTTGGCTGCCCTTGCAGTTGATCTGCTTGACCCCAGTTACGCCTCTCAGTCACAGATTGATAATGCTGTCTTGCAGCGCGATCAAGCTGCTGAATCGGCAAAAGAAGCAAAACGGGGTGTGGAGTTACAGGCACGCAGCCTCTACAATCAGGCCAGTACTGCAGCACAGAGTTATCAGATTCAACTTGATGCCCTAAACAATGCCCTCGAGCGTGAAAGCCTGGAAAAACAGCGCCTTGACGCCGGGCTGATTGCCGAAATCCAGTTCAAGCAAACCCAGCTTGCCACCATGCAAGCCCGTATCGGTGCAATGCAAGCCAAGCATAGTTATCTGAAAGCGCTACTTAACCTGCAAGCTGGCACCATGACACCCCTGGAGGGTTTAAATGCGTTCTAGACGAAGGCTCATCTGCCTGCTGCTGGGCTTAAGCCTATTGCTTGGCGCCTGCAGAACAGGTGAAAGCACGGAACAGGCCAGTACCGAAATAAGTACCGAAGCCAGCACCGAAACAAGTCCGGCTCGAGCTGTCAAAGTAGTAAGCGCTCAAATCGGCACCTTAACCGCCCAAAAAACCACGACAGTAACGATTGAACCTCTTAAAGAAAGCAGCGTTGCCGCAGGTGCCGCCGGGCGAGTAGATCAGATTTTAAAACGTGAAGGTCAGCAGGTTGCCGAAGGCGAAACCATTATCGTGCTGGACAGTGACAATGCCAATTTGCAAGTACAAAACGCTCAACTCGCTCTGGACGCTGCCCGCATCAATCTGCAAAAAGCCCAGCGCGCCACCTCTGAAGGGGGCAATCAACTCAGTCTGCAACTGCAAAGCGCCCAGACAAACTATAATGTCCTAAAGCAGCAATATGATGAAAGTAGCGCCCTCTTTGCCGCCGGGGGCATTGCCAAAACCCAGCTCGACTCTTTACAAGCCCAGCTCACTCAGGCAGAAGCAACGGTTTTGCAGTTACAGAACAGTCTGGCTCAAAACCAGCGTGCCAGTAGCGAGGATCTCTCCCTTTTACGCGTGCAGGTAAGTCAGGCAGAAACCGCACTGCAACAGGCCAAAGATGCCCTTGCTGAGGCCAATGTCAAAGCACCCTTTGCCGGAGAAATCTCAGAAATTTTTACCGAGCAGGGTGAGTTTTTGGGTGCAGGTTCGCCTGCCTTCAAACTGGTGAGCAATGAACAGCAACTGGCAAAATTTTCGGTTCCGCCCGAAGATGCTGCAAAGTTAACCGCTCAAAAAGAGATATTTATTCGCTATCAGGGACTTGATTATGGTGCCAGCATCGTGCGCTCGAGTACCGCCCCTAACAATCAGAGGCTGGTTGACCTGACGGCTGAAATCTATCCTTCAGATACGCCTATTCCTTCAGGAAGCGTGGCGCAGCTCAACTATTCCACCAATGAGTCCAGTGGTCTGCTGATACCGGCTTCGGCTATTACTTTAGCCGGGGGTAAAAATTATGTTTTTGTTGCCGAAGACAGTACTGCTAGACGAGAAGAAGTAACTCTGCTTGATGAAGTTAGTGGACAGGCCATTATTGAAGGTCTGGCAGAAGGCAGTCAGATTATCCACCCCTTACCCAACGATCTTAGAGACGGCGCGAACATTCGCATACTGGATTAAGACTTATGAACCCAATTGTCAACTTTTTTGTAAAACGCTATGTCTTTGCCATCAGTGTCTTTCTGGCTCTGGGGATTTTTGGACTGGTGCTGGGCTCGAGGCTCGGGGTTAACATCCTGCCCAATTTTGAGCTGTCGTTTGTTGCGGTCACCACAACGTATCCTGGGGCAGGTGCCGAAGAAGTCGCCAAGCAAGTCTCTGAACCTATCGAAGATGCCCTTTCCACGCTTAATGGCGTTAAAAGTCTGAGTTCTACCAGCTTTGAAGGTGTCAGCGTGGTCTTTCTGGAATTTAATGCGGGCATTAATGCCGATCAGGCCGCAGTAGACGTTTCGCAAAGGGTGAATGCCATTGCAGGCACGCTACCTTCTGACGCTTCTTCTCCTTCAGTACAAAAGGCCGACCCTAACGCCGAACCTATTTTATTTGTTGCCATCACGGCACCAGGCGAAGACTTGAGAAGCATTCAAAGCTACGCCGAAAATGTACTCGAGGCAAAACTTCGCAGTGCCGAAGGTGTTGCTGACGTTTCTCTGGTTGGCGCTCTAAACCGTGAAGTTCAGGTGCTGCTTGACCCGGGCAAGCTCGAGCTTTACAACCTTACACCGTTACAAATTGCCGGGGCCATTGGGGCCTCGAGCCTGAATGTTCCTCTGGGTGACCTGACTATTGCCGGAGAACGCATTCTTTTTACCGGGCGCAATGACCCCAAAACTCTGCGCGATGTGGAAACCATGACCATCGACCCGCTTCGGGGTCTGCGAGTGTCAGACGTTGCCATAGTCCGTGACGCCTCAGCAGATGTCACAGCTTATTCTCGTCTTGACGGCGAACCCGTCGTGCTCTTATCGGTACAAAAACAATCGGGGAAAAACACGGTTGCTACCGCCGATGATGTGCGCCGCATCCTTAAAAGAAATGAAGCCAGCCTGCCTCAGGGCTACAGTGCCAGAGTCGTAGGTGATACCAGTCCCAGCATTCGCAGAACCGTACAGGACACCCTGCGCGAAGTGGTTATTGCTACCTTTATTGTTTCCATTATCGTGCTGCTCTTTATCGGGCGACTTGGTTCGGTATTTGCTGTCGTGGTTGCCATTCCTATTTGTATTGCTGGCGCCATGATTCTTTTTGGTCTGGCAGGTTTTACGCTAAACATCGTGACGCTGGTCGCCATCATCGTGTCGATTGGTCTGGTGGTTGACGACTCGATTGTGGTTGCCGAAGCGGTTGACCGCTACCGTGAACACGGCTATGACCGTATGCAATCGGTGCTGCGTGGTGCCGGGGAAGTCAGTGTGCCCGTACTGGCAACCACGCTTGCCCTGATGGCTGTCTTTTTGCCCATCTCCATTTTGCCAGGCATTCTGGGGCAATTCTTTCGCGAGTTTGGTTTAACCCTGGCAGCGACAATTCTTGCGTCTTATATGGAAGCCTTGTTTTTCTTGACCGTACGTCTAGCCTATTCGCCTGACCCTTTTCCACCAGACTGGAAAGATGCCGGTCAGGCAGCTAAACGTTTTGGCAAAGATGTCAAATTTACCGTACAAAAAATGTGGCGCAGATGGTGGTACTGGTTCTTTTACCTTCTTGCCGTGGGTGGTTTAGCCGCCAGCCTATTTGGACCCAGAACGCCTTTTGATTTCAATGCTCAGCAGCGAATCGCTGGCATGATTATTGGTGGCCTGGCACTGCTCTTTTTGGTCGCCTTAAGCATTTTAATCGTTGGCTTTATCCTGCGTCTGGTGCTTTCCGTCCTGGGTGCGATCAGCCGGAGCAGCTTTAATCTGGTAAATGTCCTGACCAATAACCTTACCAAAGGCTATGTCAAGGCGCTTAACTGGGCACTTGACCACAGCATTATCACCTTAATCATAGCGGGTTTAACCTTCTTGAGCATTTTCCCTATTGCGCCAAATCTGGGCTTTACTTTTGCCCCTGCATCAGATTCTGGGCTGGTAGGCATAACACTGCGCCTACCTACAGGTACAGCCCTGGCTACCACCAATAATCTGGCTGCCCAGGTTGAAGATTTGCTAGCAGGTCGACCAGAAATTGACGCACTTCAGGTAACGGTAGGGGTCAACTCTGGTGATGTTGGCAGTACGGCAGCCTCAGAGCGTGCTGAGTTTACCGTTGAACTTGTACCCGGCAGCGAGCGAAGTAAAACCAATGCCGAATTAGCCATTGATTATGAAAGAGAAATAAAAGACTTACTCAGCGCTTACCCTGAAGCGCAAATCAGTGCCGCGGCACAGGCAGGTGGCGGTCCACCTCCGGTGGATGATTATTCCATCACTCTCTCCTCAAATAATTTGGATTTGCTAAAAGAACGCGATTCGCTTGCCAGAGCAACGCTGGAAGATGTCACCTATATGTCAAACATTCGCTCGGGCTTTGATACCTCTGTTAGTGAGCGTGTCTTTAAGCTCGAGCCCACCAAACTGGTCGGTACTGGTCTCACCATTCAAGATGTCTACACCACCCTTCGGGCCTATAATGTGGGGCTCGAGGCTGCCAGTCTTTCCAGTGGCGGTGAAGACGTACCTATTAAAGTGCGCATTAACCCTACCAATCTGCGAGATGAACAGGCCCTTTTAAGCCTGCCCATTTATTCTCAGGTTTTAGGCCGAGGTATTCCTATAAGCGAACTGGGTAGTTTTGTTATTCAACAAGCACCTACCAGCATTAGCCGCATCGATCAAACCTATACGAGTACCATTTCTGCCAAACTTTTGCCCGGTGCCCCGCCCACCTCAAAACTTCGGGGCGAGGTTAAAGACAAACTGCTGGCTGCTGGCGTTTTTGATGATCAGGTTATTGAAGGTAGAGGGGTCGGTCTTGACTTAACTGGCGACCTAATTTTCCTTACACCGATAGCCTTTGCGCTGGCACTTCTTCTTAACTATCTGGTTATTGCCAGTCAGTTTAACAGTTTCAAATTGCCCGTCTATCTGCTACTTGCGGTTCCGCTGGCTCTGGTTGGTGCTCTATGGGTCTTTTTCATTACCGGAACGCCTTTAGACCTCTTTGCCGTTTTAGGGATTATCATTTTGCCCGGTTTGGTGGTAAAAAACTCCATTCTCCTCCTAGACCTTGTCATTAACAAAGAGCACTACCATGATATGACGCTAAAACAAATGCTTATCGAAGCTGCGCGCACCCGTTTACGCCCCATCCTTATGACCACCCTGACGCTGATTGCCATCAGTTTGCCGATTCTTCTAGGCACAGGAGAAGGCGCTGAACTCAGGTACTCACTGGGTCTGGTGATTTTTGGTGGGGTAACCTTTTCGGCACTGCTAACCCTCTTTGTGATTCCAACTGCCTTTTACCGTTTTGAGCGGAAAAAGTTTGAAGCGGCCGAGGAAAAGCAAAGTCGCCCTGAAGCCAATCCAAAGCTCGGAAATCTGGCAACAAGTACCGATTAACACTATGGTTTAAAGAAAGCTCGAGTCTTTGACTCGAGCTTTCTTTGTCTAAGCAGTCATACTATAGGACTTACGCACACCAAACTAATGAAAGGAGTTGCTGAGATGAGGGATGGATTATAGGGAACATCGCTTGGCATACTGTGAATTTCTAATCAGTAGCCAGGTGAACTATACGCAAACGTATTTAGCAGAGCATAGTGAGCGTTATAGCCATGACAGCATAAATCGCTTTTTACGCTTGGATGTATTGACACCTGGTGTGTTATGGAACAATGTAAAGAAAGATGTCGTCGAGAGTGAAAAAGGCTATCTAATGTTTGATGACATGGTGCTGGATAAACGACATAGTCAAAAAGCACGTTTGGTCAGACGTCAATGGAGTGGGAATGAAAAGCGAATAATAAATGGTATAGGGGTAGTGAGCTGTGTCTATGTAAACCCTGAGCTAGAACAGTTTTGGATAATTGATTATCGCCTTTATGACCCTGAAGGAGATGGTCAAACAAAGATAGCACATATGCTTGAGATGCTAGAGAATGTACTTAAGCACAAAAAGCTATCTTTTAAAACGGTCTTAATGGACACTTGGTATGCCTCGATGCAGGTTATTAAACATATCGAATCTCTAGGCAAACTTTACTACTGCCCTATTAAAACCATTCGTAAAGTTAATGATAGTTCTGGCGACGAGAAACATAAACGAGTTGACAGTTTAAGCTGGTCTGAGGAAGAACAGCTGTCTGGAAAGCTTATTCATCTTCACAAAATGCCTAAAGGTCACCAAGTAAAACTGTTTCGGCTAGGGCTTTCTACCAAGCGCACG
>JAGQHN010000131.1 GCA_020431825.1 Trueperaceae bacterium
TTTAGGACGCCTCGGGCCTGCTGAAACCCGCCTGAAAAGCCTCGAGCGTCAGGTAAATAACCCTGAAATTGGACTGCTGCTTGCGTCTATCATGCTCACTACTGAGCGTAATGCTGACGCCCAGGCTTACCTGAGTAAGTCTGAGCGCATTTTAAGCAATAACCCGAATCAGCAGCTCGAGGCTCGCCTCGAATATCTGAAGGGCCAGGTTGCAGAACATGTAGGAAACTTCCGAGAAGCTCTTGCAAATTATCAGAATGCCATCGTGCTTGATAGTGTAACCTCGACCTATCCTTTAGCCAAAGCCCAACTGCTCTTTCACCTTGGAGAAGCACAAGACAGTCAGAATGAGATCTTTGCCTATCAGCAATTAACCGGCGATACGAGAAATCCTGAGCTGCTATCGCTTCTTGCTAATACTTACTGGTCGCAAAGCCGATTGGCTGACGCCTCGAGTAATTTTGAAGCAGCCATAAGCCAGCGAAATTCTAGAGATGGGCAACGTCAGAGCAAAGACTTGCTATCCCTTGCCTTCACCTACTATGCTCAAGGTAATTCCGAAGCAGGAAACCTGGCATTTCGTGACGCACTCAGACAAGGCATTTCCGTACTTGATCTGCTAAGCGGCGTTATCCCCTGGGCGATCTTACTCGTCTTGGGTGTTGGGGTGCACCTTTGGGGCGAAAGTCAAATTCTGGGTAAGGATGGTCTCGAGGCAATCGAACATCCAGAAATGTGGCGAATCGGTCAGCTCTACACCGTATTCTTATTCGCTCTGGTAACAGGTCTGATTGTGGCACTCATTTTTAGCCTGATTAGATATAACAACTATCTTGCCTTTATAACTCCGCTTCAAAACACCGAGGTACATGCAGTTTTTTTGATTTGTTTTGCACTCATCGTTACTGGCATGAGTATCTGGCGAGCCCAGAAAAATGGCTGGGACCCGGTTGAAAAACTACTGGGTTCTGGGCAGGCTCTAGGCACAGGTTTGCTTGCGGGCATCGTCCTCTTAGCTGCTTGTATAGCCTATCTCAAATATCTGCCCGATTCGGGTTGGTTTGGTGAGTTTTACCTTAGTATTTACCGTCTCACACCTCTCCTCATCGCCGCCGTCATCCTCTTGCCCTTCAGTCAACTTTTCTTTAGCTCCTTTGTGATTCCTAGCCTCGAGCGCCGCTACAATTCAACCCTTGCCGTCATCATATCAGCGACCCTCTTTTCTCTTGTTCTGGTGCAACCGCTCCTTTTTTTACTTGCGGCGGGCATTATTACAGGCGAGATATTCAGACGCACCCAGGCCGGAATCAATACCGTAGCAATGCATCTCATTTTGAATATAGGCCTTTTAATCGGCGTTAGCTTTTTCCCCTTTATTAAAACCCTCTTCTTCTAAAACTCCGCCTTAGCATTCCTAGATTTTTCACCTGCCACGATTGTCTGTGGCAGGTATTTTTGTTGCTCTTCTCTCGTTATAAAAATCCGTAAAACATTTTCTCATGCTAACCAAATTGCATAATTTTGCCACATATCTCTCTGCTGACCCAATAATTACTGCCATACCTACTCGCAATTTGCTTTGAATTGCTAGGATTTAAACAATATAAGTTTTATACCCGACTAGATTACTCGACATTAAAGCCCAGACTGTGTATACTAAAAATCGGAATGAATCCGAAAAAGGATTCAAAGTAATACTTTTTTATCGAGGTGAAATTATGGCTGACAGCAGGCTTGAAATAAAAAATCTTCATGCTCGCGTCGTTGACGGCGAAACTATTTTAAGAGGGGTTGATCTCATTGTTCCCAAAGGTGAAGTCCATGCGCTTATGGGGCCCAATGGTTCTGGAAAAAGCACTCTTGCCAAAATCATAGCGGGCGACCCCAGTTATGAAATTACCGAGGGAGAGATACTGGTAGACGGCGAGAGTGTTCTTGAAATGGAAGCCGATGAGCGGGCAAGAGCTGGACTCTACCTGGCATTTCAGTATCCTGTGGAAGTTCCTGGCGTCTCCATAGCCAACTTTTTACGTCTGGCGTTAAATGCTCGCCGAGATGAAGACGATGAAATTGGCGTTATGGAGTTTTACAATAAATTACAAAATGCCGTAAAAGAACTCAATTGGGATGATTCCATTATTGAAAGAAACCTACACGAGGGCTTTAGTGGTGGCGAGAAAAAACGCAGCGAAATTTTACAACTGCTGGTGCTCGAGCCCAAGTACGCCATTCTTGACGAGACCGATTCTGGCCTTGATGTAGATGCCCTGAAAATCGTTTCGCAAGGTGTCAATGCCGCCAGAAGCCCGAATTTTGGTGCCCTGGTAATTACCCACTATCAGCGCCTGCTTAATTACATCGTGCCCGATGTTGTTCACATTATGGTTAAGGGCAAGGTCGTAAAAACCGGTCCAAAAGAATTAGCCATGGAGCTTGACGAAAAAGGCTATGACTGGATAACCAGCCAGTTAGCCGCCTGACCCTTCCCAATTTTCTCCTGAAAGGAGTCTCCTATGTCCGATTTACCTTTAGAACACCCAGATGCCGCCAAGCTCGAGGGCATGCAGCACGAGCAGCAATACAATTTTCAACTCGCTGAAAACTATTTTTTCAAGTCAGAAAAAGGCTTAAACCGTAAGGTGGTTGAGCAAATCAGCTACTACAAGCAAGAGCCTGAGTGGATGCTCAAATTCCGCTTGAATGCTTTAGAGATTGCCGAAAAGAAAGGTCGTCCAAAGTGGGGACCTGACCTTAGCGGACTGAATTTTGACAATATCTACTTTTATATTCGCCCTCAAGACCGCCAGGGAACAGCAGCCAGCTGGGATGATGTACCCCCAGAAGTCAAGGAAACCTACCAGCGATTAGGCATTCCTGATGCAGAGCAGCGCATCTTGGCCGGGGTTGGCGCCCAGTATGAATCTGAGATGGTGTATCACTCACTTAAAGAAGAGTGGGAACGTTTGGGCGTCGTCTTTCTGGATACTGATACTGGCCTAAAAGAATACCCTGAAATATTCAAAGAACACTTTGCGACCGTTGTTCCACCAGAAGATAACTACTTTGCTGCAGTAAATAGTGCGGTGTGGTCTGGCGGTAGCTTTGTCTATGTGCCTGCCGGTGTAGAAATAGAAGTGCCCCTCCAGGCTTATTTCCTGCTCAATGCCCAAAATGTCGGTCAATTTGAGCGTACGCTAATCATTGGCGAACCGGGCAGCAAATTTCACTATATTGAGGGTTGTACCGCGCCTGCTTACAATACTGAGAGCTTTCATAGTGGCGTCATTGAAATCATCGTTAAAGAGGGTGCGCAGGCACGTTACACGACGATCCAAAACTGGAGCCACAACGTCTATAACCTGGTAACCCAGCGCGCTCTGGTTTACAAAAATGCCAGCATGGGTTGGCTGGACGGCAACCTGGGCAGCAAAACCACCATGAAATATCCTAGCTGCTACCTTATGGAAGAAGGTGCAAAAGGCGAGGTTTTATCTATTGCCTTTGCCAGCGACACCCAGTGGCAAGATGCCGGAGCCAAAATGGTTCATGTTGCGCCCAACACCAGCAGTACCATTGTTTCAAAGTCCATTTCAAAAGGGACAGGTCGCAGCAGTTACCGTGGCTTGGTCCAGATTCATGAAGGTGCCTATAATTCACGCAGCAATGTCGAATGTGACGCTTTGCTCCTGGATGAGCAGGCAAAGACAGATACGTACCCCTATATTGAGATCAATGAAAAAACGGCTCATGTTGGACACGAAGCAACCGTTTCCAAACTAAATGATGAGCAGATTTTTTACCTGATGAGTCGCGGTATCCCTGAAGATGAAGCTGCTGCCCTTATCGTACGTGGCTTTTTAGAACCCGTAGCGAAAGAATTACCGCTCGAGTATGCCGTCGAACTTAACCGCCTCATTGAATTAGAAATGGAGGGTAGTGTAGGTTAACGAGGCCCCTCGTCTGACCAACCTAAACTATGGCTACGCTTACTGACAACCCTGTCATTTCGCAGAGCAGTATTGATGCTCTGGTAAAGAAATATAACGAACCCGCCTGGCTTGCCGAAGAGCGCGCTGCTGCGCTGCGCAGCTTTAACAAAATGCCCTGGCCGAGCCAGCGTGATGAAAACTGGCGCTATACCCAGCTAAATCGCTTTACGCTGGAAGGCTTAGAGCTCATTGATGCCCCTAACTCTGAAGAAACCTCAGACCGCATTAAAATGCGCATCACTGACTCAGATGCTGAGGGAACTATCGTTCATAAGGGCAATAAGGTCATTCATTATGAAGCTCATATCGAAGAAGCAGGAGTCATTTTTACTGATCTTCGAACAGCGCTGGAACAGCATGAGGATCTGGTCAAAAAGCATCTTTATAGTGTGGTGAATGCCCAGCAGACCAAATATACGGCACTGAATTCAGCGCTTTGGGAGAATGGCACCTTTGTTTATGTGCCTAAAAATGTCGAACTCGAGCTTCCTTTGGGTGCTTTTTACAGTGCTGACAAAGGAGGTCTGATTTCTCCAAGGACGCTGGTTGTACTCGAGGCCAATGCCAAAGCCACTTTTATTGATGAATACACCAGTGAGGAATTTGGCGAACGCCTCTTTGTGGACGGTGCCGTGGAGCTCATTTTAGGTGATGGCGCCAAGCTACGCTATGTCAATTTACAAAACTGGAGTCGCAGCGTTGCCCACATCAATAAGATGGTCGCTAAACTCGAGCGCAATAGCCGCCTGGAAAGTCTCACGGTAAATCTTGGCGCTGACGCAGCACGCTCCGAAGTTGAAAGTGTTCTTAATGGTCCCGGCAGCGAATCAGAAATGCTGGGGCTTTACTTCGCAGATAAAGGTCAGCACTACAATCAGTACACGCTGCAACACCATGCCAAAGACCATGCCTTTAGTGATCTTCTCTTTAAAGGCGCGCTAAGAGATGGTTCACAAACCGTGTACTCAGGCATCATTGTAGTAGATGAAGGCGCCCAAAAAACCGATGCTTACCAGACCAACCGCAACTTTTTACTTGATACCGAATCCGAAGCCGTCAGCATTCCGCAACTCGAGATTAAAGCAAATGATGTGAAATGCTCTCACGGTTCAACCGTCTCCCCTGTGCCAGAAGATCAGCGCTTCTATCTGATGAGCCGCGGGCTAAAGCCAGAAGTCGCCGAACATGTCCTGGTGACCAGCTTTCTCTATGAAGTTACCAGTCGCGTCACCCTGCCAAAAGTTGCCGAATATGTCGAACGCATCGTCCAGGCAAAACTAGGCGTACCTGGCGTTAAGGAAAAACTTTAAACTGTAATGAGTTCTTCTCGGTTTGCTGTGGGTAAAGTTTCCGACTTTGCTGAAAACTCCATGCAGGCGGTCACCCTGGGCGATCAGGAAATCCTCCTGATTCATCAGGAGGGTCAGTTCTATGCCCTCCCAAATCAGTGTACGCACGCACGTTATCCTTTAGCAGATGGTGAACTCTTAGATGGCAAAGTGAAATGTCAGTATCACGGGGCAACCTATGATTTAAAAACAGGCAAGCCCACTTTGCCAGCGGTCAAGAAAATCAGGCTATTTACGACAGAAACTGATGGAGATGACCTGTTCGTTATCTTGCAAGAAGCCTAAGCTCGTCATTGGCATAAAGGAAAGGCTCGAGTCAGACTCGAGCCTTTTTTCTGTGAGGTGTCGGTTTATCAAAACTTTCTTTTGTCTATGAACGGATAGGTGAAACTTCAAAATTACGGCACTATCCCTAACAGCTCGTAAAACAATCGTTTCTACCAGGTCGGTATAGTCAATTAAACAGGCTATCTGCTTTGGATTTCACCTTGCTTACCGCAGCCTTATAATAAATGTCTCATTTTGGCAACAAATTGCTTGATTTATCTGAGATATGCTGAGCAAATGCAAGCGCCACGGTCAATCCATAAACAACTGCTTAGAACCGAGGCTCGCAATTTACAGAGTGAGATTGATTCCGCCGCTTTTAGTCAACAGATTTGCCAGCACATAAAATCATGGAAGCACTTCCAAAAGGCCAAGCATATCTTGACCTATCTGGCATTTGGGCGAGAATTAGACCTCACTGAGCTGCTTAACTACCCACAAAAAAAAATTTATGTCACCCGGACGCACTATAAGCCCAGTCCACACCTCAGTGTTCACCTCCTGTCAACAGAACTCGAGCGCCATCCGTTTGGCTACTTACAACCAAAAGAAAATGCCGAACCTATCTCACCAGAGATAATTGATCTGGTACTTGTTCCAGGTTTACTGTTTGATAAACGAGGTGGACGACTCGGCTATGGTATGGGCTTTTATGATCGCCTACTCATGCAAATGCCTGGGGCTTTAAAACTTGGCATCACCTTGGAAAGATTCGTCTATCCTGATCTACCCCTTGATCCTTTTGACATTCTTATGACCCATCTGGCAACTGAGTCAGGCATTACTGAAGTTAGCTATTAGTGGGATGCTACGGCAATCAAGCGGCCTATACCCTGCGAAGCATCAAGCTGAAGTTGATGGATAATTCTCACCTGATTACCCTCTATAACCTCACCAATCGCAATAGTAGCAGGCTCTGCCTGCGGCAGACTTAGCCGTAAAATGCCAGACTCGAGCCCCCTTGTCTGGTAGCTGTCATTGACAAAGACGGCAAGTTCCTTGCCCAAGGCACCATCAAAATACAGACTTATATCACTTAAAACAAGGTCTTCCGGGTAAACGCTAAATCCTTGAAGCTCGAGGGCATATTTTTCGGTATAGGCATCCGCCTGATAGCTTCCTTTATCGAGGTCAATCCAGCCACCATCCTGAATGATATAGCCGCCCCCTGTCCCTGCTTGTACACTTGCATCCAGATGAATTTTCCCTGTGGCAAATGTTTTCAGGGCTATAGGGTTGTCACCTGCCAAAAGGCTTATGGGCTCAGACTGTTCGGTGCCATAGCTGAAAATGGCAGTTGTGGCAGCTGAGGTCTTAGCATTAAAAACCAGCTGGTAAGCCTTACCCTGTCGACTGACGATATCTGCCTTAACCAGTTGAAACGGCTGATAGGCAAAAACCTGCACCACATAGGTATATCCCTGACTATCTTTCGCAGTGCCAAAGCCTACATGAGTGTAAATGGGCTCGAGTAAATTCTGTCGGTGCCCCGGGCTATTCATCCAGCCTTCTGTCGTGGCCCCGGCAATATCTTCCCCGGGCATTTTGGCGATATTTTCCCCAATAAGTACCAGAGATGACCCGGCATTGGCAACTCTATCTGCTGGGCTTGCACTAGCCGGATCTGGAGACTGGTGAGAAAAGTAGTTCAGACTAGCCATTTCCTGAGCATGATGCCTTGCTGCTAGCGCAAGCAGCTCATCAAATTGGAGGGCTGCTACCCCATTAGCCTGCCGCGCCTGATTACTGGCATTAAGTAGTTCGCTTTCTAATGTCTTATTAGCAGGAAGAAAATCGTAACGGGGCTCGAGCACCTGCCCGAAAGCCAGATAAAAACAGGAAAAAAGGAGAATCCACAACCGTCTCATACGGGGTAGTCTATCGAATGGTGAATGGCATTTGTGTGAACTAAGCTAGGTTATGGACTCTTTTAAAGAACTGGTTATTCAGTTTATTTGCGCCATTCCGGAAGGCAAGGTTGCGACTTATGGTCAGATTGCTGCTCTAGCAGGTTCACCCAGAGCTGCCCGACAGGTCGGCTATATCTTGCATGATAGCCAGGGGAAAGACCTTCCGTGGCAACGTGTAATTAATGCCAATGGCGGCCTATCTACCTATCGTCTGGGACACGGTGAACTCCAAAAAGCCCTGCTCGAGGCAGAGGGCATTCGCTTTAATAAGGATGCCCGCGTCAATCTGGACAAGTATCAGTGGCAACCTGAAAACAAAAATGAGCAGGGAAGTCTGTTTTAAAACGCCTGAATTCCTTTAAGTCGGAAAATTTTTCTCTTGAAGGTGCGTATCTATCGGTAGCTTTTAGGTAAGTTTAGGAAATCTAAACGTTCTGTTTGCTTAGAATCCCTTCCATTTAGAAACTTGTCCCTTGTTAGCAATGCTGCCTTTTCCGTTATAGTCTTAGCACACATGGTTCTTCGTTTTTTTGCCTTCCTGGTTATTTGTAGTTTTTTTCCCAGCAGCTTTAGTCAAACCCCAGCCTTTCCTGAAATCGAGCTCGAGCCTGTTATAAGTGGGCTTACCTTACCAACCTATGCCACCACAGCTAGAGATGGCAGTGGTCGCATTTTCATTGTGCAACTGAATGGCTTTGTACGCATCTTGAGTAGGGGTCAACTACAAGAAACCCCCTTTCTTAACCTTGACGGCCTGGTGACAGCTTTGAGCGGCGAGCAGGGCATGTACAGTATTGCCTTTCACCCCAATTATAAGGAAAATGGTCGTTTTTTCGTCAGCTACACCGAGTACCCCAGTAATGATGTCGTTGTTAGAGAACACCGGGTTTCAGAAAAGAACCCGAATTATGCCTACCGGGTTGCCTATGCCAAAGATATTATTCGCTTTCACCCGAGAGCACCTTATCATCAGGGTGGGCAGCTTGCTTTTGGCCCTGACGGTTATCTCTATGTGAGCTTTGGCGACGGCGGCGCCCCACTTTACACTTACACGCCGAATTTTGATGTGGCCTTGCGCTACGATACCTTTGCCGGGAAAATCCTCAGGATTGATGTCGATAACGGCGACCCCTACAGCATCCCGTCAGATAATCCTTTTAGTCAACTTAACTGGGTTAAAGGAGAAATTTATGCCCTTGGCTTTCGCAACCCCTGGAAATTCTCCTTTGACCGCCAAACCGGTAACTTACTTGCAGCCGATGTCGGCAACTATGACTGGGAAGAGATAAATCTGATTGTTGCTGGTGGCAACTATGGTTGGCCAGCCAGAGAAGGGCCTGTGTGCTTTGTTTTTCCTGACAATAAGGCAGTTGCGGTTCCTGGCTGCGACAACACCAGAAACTACCTCGAGCCTCTCATCACCTACGGTCATATGGCATTTGAACCAGCAGGTGGGAATGCAGTATTGGGCGGTTATGTTTATCGAGGAAGCGCCTATCCTAGCATGCAGGGACTTTATTTTTATGCAGATTTCACCAATGGACGCATCTGGGCACTTCAGCGTCAGGGAAAGCAAGTTGACCACAAACTCCTGGCTGAAACAGGCTTAAACTTTACCTCTTTTGTCGAGGATGAAACAGGTGAACTTTTTCTCCTAGCGATTTCCGGGGAGCTTTTCCGGATCAAGGCCAAGTAGCTGGAAAAGCGCGGCATCGGGAATGGGCTGGGCAAAATCATCTGGCTGGTTGTTGCTTATCACACTGAGAGAAATGCCTGAGCTGTCTTCTCCAATATAGAAAAAACCGCCTCCATAGCCAATGTCATCGCCATTGCTATCTGCAACATTGGCCCGAATAGACGAGTCAGCGCTCAAACTACTCGGTCCACCAGAAAAAACGCCACCCCCAAAGTTCTCAGCACGGTTAGCCTCAATTATGCTGGCTTTTATAGTCAAGGGTCCACTTCCCACTTCATGATAAAGCCCCCCACCCGAAATAGCACTATTCTCTTGAAAATGGCTGTTTTCAATCAAAACGTTGGCATTTTCACCAAAGCTGTAAATCCCTCCACCTGCACCTTTTAATGCCACATTACCAATAATACTGCTATCAACGATTTCCACCTTACTATCGGTATTAAATATAGCACCACCTTCTACCTCGGTTGCTGTATTATCCTTGAGTAAGCTTCCGTTCTGGACACGCAAGCTACCCTTTTCATTTTTTACTGCTCCCCCATCTAGCGATACGTTGCTCAGGAATTCGCTCGAGTCAATCAGCATTGTAGCGGTTTCGCCTAGATTATACGCGCCGCCTCCGCGCTCATCTGCAAGGTTAAAATTTACTTGAGAGCCATAAAGCTCGAGTCTTCCCCCATCATTAAAGAGTGCCCCTCCACTACGGCTAGCACGATTAGCGGTCGCTTCACTTTTACCTCCAAATAAACTATCTCTGATTATGACCTGCGCCGCTTGGCCAAAGTTATAGATAGCTCCCCCCTTTACCGCCTGTGAACTCGTTATAGTGATATCTTTAAGCTCGAGCACTCCCTCATTAAAAATGGCCCCTCCCAGCGCTTCAAAGTCTCCCTGTCCCCCATCATCCTGAGCCTGCCCGTTAGTAAAGTCAAAGCCCTCAATGCTAAGTTTGAGCCCCTTAGCAATCCGCAAATGGCGACTTTGCCCTCCAGCATCAAGGGTAAGCAGGTCAGAGCCAGGGCCAATCAGATTGACTTCTTTGGTCAAAAAAAGTTCTTCTTTTATCGACCAACTCACAGGCTCTGAAAAAAGATTAGGCGAGAGCGCCAAAAAAGCACCTGCCTCTGCCGTTTCCAGAGCAGTTTGCAATGCCCCAAGACTGGCTTCAGCCAGATAGTCAGGTTCGATCTTTACACTAAAGCTCGAGCTGGCTACTCCACCCCGACTATCTTTTAGGGTAAGTTCCACTTTTACATTGCTGGGACGTTTTCGGTCTACTTCAGCTGTTAACAGGCAGCTGCCCTGTTCACAATCAATCGTAATGCCAGTGACGCGTTCAAGGTTTGAGGAAACGGCACTTAGCTCGAGCTTCGCAGGGCTGTCTTCAACGTCAGAGATGCTAAAGCCAACCTCAAGCCTGTCCTCCACAACATCTCTGGAATTTGCCGTAAAGATGAGGGGGCTTTTGGGCTCGAGCGTACCAATAACGGGTAAGGTGTTGGGGCGAGTACATGCAAAAAGTGAAAAACTCAAAAAAATAATACAGAGTGTTCGACCAGCCCACCTGAGTCGAAATGAATTCATATACCTATCTTAAGTCAGCGACCTGCTCTACAGGAAGTGACTGGGGTTGAGATTGCCCATAATAGCTTGAAAGTAAACGCTGATAAATCTCAGCATCATTTAACTCATTGCTTTTAACAATCTCAAACACCTGGGCATAAGCGTCTGCTACCGAAAGCTGCCTCGAGCGTACATCATAGGAAATCTTTACCAGCTCACGCTCTACCTCGCTGAGGCGTTCAGGGGCGCTTTCATAAAGCTTAAAAATACTCGCCAAACGAGCTGTCATCGAACTGAGATTCATCATAGGCTCTGTCTTTGCCAGATAGAGATCAGGCATTGAGCCATTGCTTAATCCATAAACCGGATTTATATAGACTGCGTAGGCTTCTTGCTCGTTGTCCACGCCAGGTTGGCGCAAGGCCCAGGCAAGCTTAGCAGCACCGGCACAGGAAGAGAAGTCTGGATCAAATACGCTGAAGGTTTCAGGGAAAAGTCTGGGGTTATAGAAGTCACCATTCTTATCAAGTGCCAACCCCTTGAGTAGAGTAAGAGCATCTGAGGTAACCTGAGACAAGCCCTTATCCTCGGTCGGACCTACCGCCAGAGGATCCAGATAAGACTCATTGAGCAGAACGCGTAGTAGCAAATCTACCGAAACGTTATAGGTGGTTGCCGCCGTTTCTATATAGGTGAGAATGGGTGCCAGACGCGCAAGGGTAAGTAAGAGCCAGCGATTGGGTTCCAGATATAAGGAAGGATCTCCCAAGTCTGCCAGATGCCTTTCACCGGTACTTAGGGCCGTAAATGAAGGATCGCAAAAGCTCGAGACCGTCATTTGGCTTTGGGGGGTAGGCTGCTCAGGCTGAGTATTTGTGACTTCTGGCTCAATATTCACAACAGGTCTAGGGCTTTCCACAATCATAAAAGGTACATGATCGTAGTCACGCATATCGACAAAAGGTTCCTCATAGATGAGTTCCCATGCCTTAGTATTTATAGGATTCAAATAAGGAGCAATATTGGCTACGCCAATCGTACTAACAGCAAACCCAGCCATACTCCAGGCAAAGACTTTGTGCGTTCTGGTTTGAGTATTACGTTTTACAAAAGCACGTTCCCAGGTAACACCTCGAACCACAGGTTTTTTCTTATTACGGTTTTTTATAAATTCGGGTACCACTTTGGTCGCACTTGCCACATAGGTGAGCGGGTTAAGGTACCTTAAAACCATAAAGGGTAATGTGATATTACAGGCTCTAAAAATAGCCCTAAAGACACCTGTAAAACGGTTATGTCCTTCAGCTCTCAGCTGATGATAAAGACCGTATGCCACGAGAATAAAGGTGAGTGCGACATCTAAGCCAAACCAGGCACCAAGCGCCACCGGCGGAAGACCCAAACTAGGGTTCCCGATATTAAGAGCAATAAGTAGCGGAATAAGTGCCAGAAGGAAAATCCCAAAGACACTTTCTATAAGAGAAGTCCAAACGGTAAAGTGAACATTGGCAGGCAGCTTCGCACCAATACGCTTGAGGGCATTTTGCTGCCCCCCGCCATTCCAGCGCTCAATCTGGCGAATAAAACCATTAAAGTGCGGAGGGTCTTCGGTACCCATCAGCGCATCTTCAACAAACCTCGCGTTGCCGCTGCGCTTATAAGTAATTTTAGCTCCAGGTTCAAAGAGTTCCTCGGGGCTAAGCTCTTTACCATCAACCACAAACCGAAAGCCACGAATGCTTAAATCTTCAACGCTAATCGTCGCGTAGCTTGTTGGGGCAGATTGGCATGCCAGGGTAAAGTCGTGGTCTTCCGTTTCAGTGTCAGTGGGCATAGGCAGCAAATCTTTGCGAACCGCAAACCCACAGCCAATAACGGTGTAAAGCCTCGAGCTTCCCAAGATGGCAGAAGTTCCAAGCATCCGCGCTTGCCCGGTACGCAGGACACCAGAAAAAGCATATTCCGCTTTCCTGGCCGCCGAGATAAAGCGCTGTTTCCAATCGGAGCCAGCCGGCACTATAGAAGTTACAGACCCTGATTGCAAACCAAAATCTTCTAGTAAGTAGCGTTTTCCTTTGGCAGTTTTACGTATATGCAATCGGTAAAAGTTGTGTCTTAGTTGCCTGATAAAGGCAGGGTGAAAAATAGTGTCACCATCGACGATAAGTACACGCTCAGCAGTAACAATTCGCTCATCAAGCAAGTTGTTTATACTTTCTGACTTACTCACACGCCGATAATAAAGGGCAATATTTACAATGGTGTCACTATGGGGTGAAGTCCAGGTTTCTAGCAGAGCTGTGTTATCGCAAAGGGCAAGGGTACTTACCAGCTGGAAACCTCGAGCCTGTAAAACGCCTGTAACAACGTCGTAGGTAGCGTCTGTACCGCCATTGATGCTAAGCGCAATTTGCTCGGGCATGCTATCTTGCTCGAGGAGTGATGAAAGGGCCTGTCCGGCACCCCGCTCCTCATTATACATAGGTGAAATAACTGCAAAACTATCAGGCGGGCGAACAGCGTAGCCGCTGTCTTTAACAAATGACAATACCGTATTGAGCAACACGGTGGGCATAACCACCATGCCAGGCATTATCGCCATGCTATCTCCCTTGGCCCATCGTACACTTCATCAACAATGTCAATGTACCATATAAATTACACACTGTCAGCATGTTACGCATCCTGTGTAGGATAGTTTGCCTGCTCAGATGTCTCAAATACGTCGTCATGCATTATCGTCCTTCACAAGACCGTTACTTAAATTAGCACATACCCTGTAAATGGTTCAGTGGCATTTTTCCATTGGTCTTATAAATGTCAGATGAGTTACAAACGGAATAACGCCTGCCAGGTGAACCTCACTTTTTTTCTATTTTTAATTCTTTATGAATTGCTAAGTTCTTCTGAATCACATACGAAAAACGGAATTTAATCAAATGTGGTTTGCAAAGAGTTGCGGTACAAAGCCCAAGCCGCCAGGGCATCTGCACTCATCTCGAGGCCTTGACTTAGGGCAGCTTCAAATTCGGCAATAGGAAACCAGACAGGTTCGATCTGCTCCCCAAGCTCGAGTTCCGCTCCATATTGTGTTAATTCTCGGGCTACCACCACATTACCCCTTAAGGCTGAGCGCCGCGGATTTGCAACAAACTGACCAATCCTTTCAAGCTTTTCAGCCCTGACGCCCGTCTCCTCAAATAACTCACGCTTGGCTGCCGCCAGAATACTTTCACTCTCATCAATAACACCACAAGGAAACTCATATAAATAGTCTTCAAGTGGATGGTTATAGTGCCGAATAAGCAATATACTCTTATCCTTCAGAGCAAGCACAACAACAAAGTCCTGCTGTTTTTCATATCTCAACCAGGAAATATCTTCGCCACTCGGTAAGATTAAGTCATCTTCAACGACTCTCAGGCGAGGATGCTCTAGTAAGACTCGAGTTCCTTTTACCTGCCACTTCATTCCCTGCTTCTTCATTGCTTTAAGCTTAACTTTTCAACCTGACTTCAGGCCCGGAAGATTCCACATTTAAGCGCTTAACTGGGCAAAAGCTTTTGGTGCTAGTCTCATCCTGACAGATAGCCCAATTGCTTTTTCGTTTGAAATCTTAAAGATAGCATCTCTCAAGCTGTTTCGCGCATCATATTCGCCTGCTCTATACCACTACCAAGCTTTTTACCCCAGAA
>JAGQHN010000132.1 GCA_020431825.1 Trueperaceae bacterium
TCTTCTTTAAGACGTTTTTCCTCATTATCGAGCACGCTAAGCCCACTCACGATAGCACCATTCAAATTGGTTGAGTCATCAACGGAAGTGTCTTCGTCTAGCTGGTCAATGCTCTGTAAAAGCGTTTCTTCATCGGAGCTAAAGTCAATAAGCGGAAAGATTTCTGCGGAGCCGTCAAACCAGTAAATAGCCAGACTTGCCGAGCTGTCCTGGGAAAAAAGCGTTGTCACGAAACTTTTGGCAGCTTCCTTTAAGTCAGCCAGCGCGCCAACTTTAACCACACTGCCACTCAGGTCAAGCAGCAAGACAGTTATGGGCCTAAAAGCCTGTTCTTTAGGAAAAATATCTGGGCGACTTTCTGTCTGAGAAATAGCTTCATCGTCTTCTAAAATCGTAAAGTTCGCTATATTCAAATCGGGAACTGGCACACCAGCGCAGGTTTTTACTTTTATAAACATACTAATCAGTGCGGGTTTTCGAGTTTCGACGGTTCCCACTTCCGGGCATAAACCTGCCTGACTTGTAGTCGTAGACCGCGTTCGCGGCGCACAGGCTATTAAACTTAGCAGTAAAAGGCTGATAACAAAAAGACGCATGCTTTCTCCCGCGTGCATTATTGCTTAAAAAGATGAGAAACACGAAAAAGTATTCCTTAAATAGTGGCGTTTAAGCATTACTTCTAGCCACTAACCACTATCCACTTCTAGTATGCTCGAGCCATGCCTGCCTCTACGCCAAAGCTTAATCTCTATCTTCACACTTATAGTTTGCGTTTTAACCTGACCCTAAACCCCAGCTACGATGTGTTTAGCTTTATCGATCAAGCAGCCGCAGAAAACTTTGATGGCGTTTGCATTAGCGCTAACGATCCAAATTATCGGCACCTGGGGGGCACAGAAAGCTGGCGTTTTGCTCCGATTAGAGAGCGCATTAAGCACCACAAACTGCTTTGCGATATAGACACAAGCGGCACCGAACCAGACCATCTCACAATCATGTTGCAGGTAGCCAAGAGTATTGGCGCCAGCAAATTGCGCACCTATACTCGCTATGCAGGAACCCCAGACGACCTTGTTAGTCAGACCATTAAAGATTTTAAGGTGCTTGCACCCATTGCCGAAGATATGGGTATAAAAGTAATGTTTGAAAATCACGAGGTTTTTACCGGACCAGAGATTGTGCGTGTTTTAGAAGGGGTTAATAGCCCTTTTATTGGTGCCCTCTATGATTATGGAAATTCGCAAATGGTCTTAGAAGACCCCCTCGAGTGTTTAAAAAGCATGGCGCCTTTTAGCTATTCGGCCCATCTTAAAGACCATGTGATGATTCGCCCAGAAGACTCACCTGATGGTGAACTTTCAGTTTTGGGTGTACCTGTGGGTGACGGCTTCTTGCCCATCATGGAAACAACCCGGAGCTTGCTCGAGGCAGGCTGTAACAATATCGTTTTTGAAAATTCTTATGGCTACCGGGCCAAGGTCAAAGCAGAGCGAATGAATCCGGAGAGCCTTAAGCTGCTGGGCAAAACATCTTTTCAGTTTGCCCAAAATCCTCACTCTAATAACGAAGCCTATTTGTTATATCCAGAGCAGTTTTCCGCTGAGCGGCTGATAGAACTCGAGAACGCCATGCACCAGCGAACCCTCACCTGGTTACGCAGCGAATTTGCGAAAGAAGGCTGGCTCTAAAACAGGACATACGCCTTGACTTTTCTCGCTTACCATAGGATTGATTTTAGATGAAAGACGTTAAAGATATAAAACTCGAGCACCTTGCCCTGCCACCTTTCAGGGACTTGCTGCTGGTCTCGAGTGCGCCCCATGGTCATCTTTGCCCCCGGCAGATTTTGGGCTTACGCATGGGGCTAGCCGGAGCAAAGGCCCTCCAGCTGGCTGTGCCTCAGCATGATAAAAACCTGCTTGCCATTGTTGAAACCGATGGTTGTTTTATAAGTGGCGTGCAAACCGCTACCGGCTGCGCTGTCAATCGCCGCACCATGCGCATAGAAGATTTAGGCAAAATCGCAGTAACTTTTGTCAATGTCAAAACCGAAGAGGCGATTAGAGTTGCGCCTCAACCGGATGTACGCCAAAAGGCCTGGAACTATGCTCCTAAAGAGGAAAAAAAGCGCTATCACGCTATGCTTTACGGCTACCAACTTATGCCTGAAGAGGAACTGCTAAGGCTCGAGCCTGTTAAACTCAGCAGGCCAGTAGGCAGCATTATCAGTAAAGCGGGTGTCAGAGTTGACTGCGCCAACTGCGGTGAAGAAATCATTAATGAGCGCGAAGTTATAAAAGATGGCCTTGTTCTTTGCCAGAGCTGTGCAGGGGAAGCGTACTATCAACACCTAGTACCTGGTTATTAAGGGCTGAGTAGACAAAGTAGAGGGCTAACCCTCCCACTTCTATCCACTAATCACTTTGCACTTTTCACTAATCACTTTCTCCGCTAAACTGAGTCACTTGCAAAGGAGTCATCATGAGTCTTAAAGGGAAAACCTTGTTTATTACAGGAGCCAGTCGTGGTATTGGTCTGGCTATTGGACTTAGAGCCGCAAAGGACGGTGCCAATATTGTCATAGCGGCTAAAACTGCCGAACCACACCCAAAGCTCGAGGGCACTATTTACACAGCTGCCGATGAGATTAGAAATGCTGGTGGGCAAGCGCTCCCTTTAGTCGTTGACATACGTTTTGAAGATCAGGTTAAAGATGCCTTTGATAAAGCTGTAAGCGAATTTGGGGGAGTTGACATTCTGGTGAATAATGCAAGTGCCATTAACCTAACCAGTACCGAAGCCGTCGATATGAAGCGCTACGATCTGATGCACGGTGTAAATACCAGAGGCACCTTTCTCTGCTCAAAATATGCGGTTCCCTATCTCAAAAAAGCCGACAACCCTCATGTTCTTATGATTTCCCCGCCTCTCAACATGGAAGCCCGCTGGTTTGCACCCCATGTGGCTTATACTATGGCCAAGTTCGGCATGAGTATGTGCGTTTTGGGCATGGCAGAAGAGTTTCGTGATGACCACATTGCCTTTAATGCGCTCTGGCCTCGTACCACCATTGCGACAGCTGCCATTCAAAACTTGCTGGGCGGCGATCAAGTCATGAAACTTAGCCGTAAACCCGCGATTATGGCTGATGCTGCCTATGCCATTTTTAACAAGCCGAGCACCCAGCTCACGGGCAATTTTTTAATTGATGATGAAGTCTTAAAAGCTGAAGGCGTTACTGACTTTAAGCAGTATCAGGTCGATGAAAGCCTAAACGAAAATCAGCTTGCGCCTGACTTTTTTGTTTGAAGTCAATGAAACTTGTGCAAAACAAGAAAAGATTGGACTTGGCTGAACTAGAACCAAGCCATACCCCAGTTCAGTAGCTACCTTGTTACAAAAACGTAACCCATATAGCTTAAACTTACCCCTAGGCTTTGTTGATAGCTGTTAGAGAACTTTTGACATAGCAAGCCATTCATTTTTTGATATCTTAATCTGCTGAATCATGACGATGCCTTTTGCACACAAACCCATTGGATTTCTTCTTGATCACCTTGGTCATTTTCAGTGGCAACTTTTTAAACCTATTGAAAAGGTCTTAAAAAACCACGGCTATTTAATGGTGTCATTTGTGGGTTATGAGTTAGATACCGTAAGGGAGGATTATCGGCGTGCCAATCACATCTTTGGTTTTGCCAATTCAAGTACCCTTTCAGGTCTTATTGCGCTGGATGGTATTGGTCACTTTGTTGAAAATAATCGACTAGCTGATTTTCTAAATGCTCGAGGCGTGCCCATGGTCAATTTATCTACCCGTGATGTCCCTGGAATCCCTAATCTTATGATTGACCAGGAACCCGGCATGCGAGCACTTATGCGTCACCTGCTGGATGAACGCAATTTCCGCAAGCTTGTCTTTGTCAGGGGCTGGCCCGACAATACCGATTCTTGCTTGCGAGAGCAGATTTTCTGTGAAGAACTCTTAGCCAGGGGGTTAGAGGCTTCAGAAGCTACAAGAGTCACAGGCCGATTTAATGGGCGTTATGCAGCCCAGGCAATCCTCACACTTCTTGAAGCAGGCAGCAGTTTTGAGGCAGTCGTTGCCGCCAATGATTTAATGGCTCGAGGCATCATTGATGCGCTTCGCCAGCAAGGGATTCGTGTTCCTCAAGACGTAGCTGTTGTAGGCTTTGATGATGACCCAAGTTCAGCAGTGATCGATCCCCCTCTAACTACCGTTAAGCAACCCCTTGCAGCTTTGGCCGAAGCTGCAGCTGAACTTCTTGTTGCGCAGCTACATGGTCTAAAAGCAGATGTTTCCAGCTTAGCTACAGAGCTCATAGTCCGAGCCTCTTGTGGCAGTCCTTATTCAATACCAGAAGCCCAGTTAATATCTCCCTTCGATGCCGAAGAGCGACTTAATCAACAGCGACATCGGCTCATCACCCTTATGGATACAGGCCACGGTGCCTGGGGGCAAAATAGCCTGTCTGAACTTTTATCATATATTAGAATGCACCTGACCAAGCTTGAAATCGAGTCCTGCCATATCGTTCTTTATGATGAAGCTGGTGCCTACCTTGCCCTTGCCCACGGTACAGGCGGCAAATTAGAAGGACAACGACTTGCTGAGCAGCTACTCTTACCTGATGAGCTTGACCTAAACGCAGACCTGCATCATATTGCATTACCTCTTTTTACACCTGAGGCAAACTATGGTCATATGGTCTTAGGGGTTGGTGCCCTATTAGATAATCAAAAAACGGCCGATGATTTTGAAATCATTTATAGCTCGCTGCGACGTGATATCAGTAATGGCTTACATCTTACCAGACAGCGTGAAGCGCTGGCAGCCTATACGGCCTCTTTGGAAGAAAAAGTTCGGGAAAGAACCAGACAGCTCGAGCTGGCAAATCAAGAGCTGGCAAGGCAAGCAAGTACAGATGGCTTAACAGGGCTCAATAATCGCACGACCTTTGACAGCTATCTCAGTCAGCACTGGGCAGGTCATCGCCGCCAAAATGCTGCTCTAAGCCTCATCTTATGTGACGTGGATCATTTCAAACTCTATAACGATCATTATGGACACCTGGCAGGAGATGCTTGCCTTAAAGCAGTAGCTGAAGTGCTCGCTGCTCATGTACGTCGCCCTTATGACTTTGCAGCTCGTTATGGTGGAGAAGAATTTGCTATCTTGCTTCCCTATACCGATAAAGAAGGCGCGCTTAGTGTGGCAACAAAAATTTTACATGCAACTCAGGCTCTTGTTTTGCCACATGCGCTATCTACTACAAGTGAGTACGTAAGTTTAAGTATGGGGATATCCACGCTAATACCAGAAAAGGATAAGCGTGGTTCCCAAGACCTGATTGCAGAAGCTGACGAGGCCCTATATCAGGCAAAAAGAGTTGGTCGTAATACAGTCATTCAAGCAGGTCGAACCCGAACGCTGGTTGAATGACCAGCTTTTAAGAGGGGCTAAAAAGAAGTGCCTTCCAGGTTTATGCCCGCAGGGATGCTAAGAGGAAATTTGTGAGACTAAAATCGCTATGCTCTCATTTAGAGTAAGGTTCTAGTACCTAAATATGAAAAAATTAAAAATAAATCGCTTGAGTTTCGTACAAGCATCTAAGGTTTTTAGCTAAGTCCAGGCCATCTGATCGGGTGGCTTTTTTGTAAATTAGTTTGCATCTGAATGCTTAAAAAGCCCTAAGGTGAAAGATTTCAAGCTGTCTGATAAGCCTGGTTCTCTAGACTTAAGCTTATGCTTAGTTCTGTTTCTGGAGCCTCGAGCTTTAAGAAAGCCCGGGCTTTTCCTGATTGGTTGCGTTATGGTCTGGTGACTTTGCTGGCGCTTTTAGCGATTGCGATTGCCTTTGTTTTGAGAGACTATGCGGATAGCCGAGCAGATGTGCTCGAGCATCTGGCAGATATGCAAACCCTGGCAACGGAACAGTCCCGGCTTATGTGGCAAGCTCTGGGGGAGCAAGACCGCATGACCGAAATTGCTTTGCGCGGTAAACTGGGTACGACTCAAGAGACCATGGGACTGATTTTTGAAAATCTTTACCGACTCGAGGAGTATACCAGGCGGCTTGATACCTGGTTTGATACGGAGGCCATGATTGAGATTAGTGAACTCGAGGCCTATATGCTTGAGTTTCAGTCCAATGTCATTTCGACTTTTAATTTTCTGCCGATTATGCCCGCTCAAGACTTACGCTCGAGGTTTCGTTTTGGTGATCCCAAATTTGACGCTCTTGATGAACAAATAGGTTTGGCAAGTCGTGCCGCTAGTCAGGCGGCGACCAGGGCTAATCAGTACTCGAGTCTGGCAATTCTTTGTGCCATTTTTCTTACCCTGATGGCAGCTTTGTGGGCAAGTCTGCGTCTGGGGCGTATGCGCGTACAGCGAGATTTGGATATTACTAAAGAACGTGAGGTGACCCTCAAACGCTCTGAAGCCAGGTTTAAAGCGCTGGTGCAAAACAGTAGTGATGTCATTGCCCTTTTAGCAGAAGATCAGACATTGCGGTATCTGAGCCCGGCAGCCAAACAGGTTTTAGCTATTAGCCCTGAAGACTGGGGACAAAAGCCGTTCTGGTCACTATTTTCTCTTGACAAGACGCCAGCAGCTAAAGACCTGCATTTTGAAAGGGGAGAGCTGAAACGTGATCTGGAACTGCAGGTTTCTGATTTACTCGAGCACCCTGATGTTGAGGGCATTGTTGTCAATATCCGTGATGTGACCGAGCAGCGAGCCTTTGAAGCGCAGTTGCGCTATCAGGCGCTTCATGACCCTTTAACCGATTTACCCAATCGGCGCAATTTGAAAGAGCAGTTAGAGACCCAGCTGCAAGCAGACACTCAGGTTGCTGTTCTGTTTATTGATCTTGATGGCTTTAAGCTGGTGAATGATAGTTATGGTCATAGTGCGGGCGATAGCCTTTTAAAAGCCGTTGCCCGGCGTATTCGTACCTTTTTAAAACCAGGCGATCTTCTGGCCCGGTTGGGCGGCGATGAATTTATTGCCCTCCTGCCGAGTCAAGGGGCGCAAGAGGCACTGGCTACCGCTCAGGCGATACTTAAAACCCTCGAGCCACCTTTTGCTTTAGAGGCCACCGAGATTTTTGTGACTGCCAGTATTGGTGTTGCCGCTGAAAGGCAAAAAGACGCCGATACTTTTATTCAGCAGGCAGATATTGCCATGTACTATGCCAAGCAAAACGGTAAGGCCCGGGCAGCGCTCTTTCAGGAAAATATGGCGAGCCTGGCTGCAGATAGACTCGAGCTGCAAACCGACTTCAGAAGAGGACTCGAGCGTTCCGAATTTAAGGTTTACTATCAACCTAAAGTGGGTTTAGCCTCAGGCAAAACAGAAAGTTTAGAAGCCTTGGTGCGCTGGGAACACCCACACAAAGGCCTGATTAGCCCGGTCATTTTTATTCCCTTTGCCGAAGAAACAGGACTTATTGAGCCACTGGGCAAGATTATTCTGGAAACGGCCTGCCAGGATGCGGCGGCGTGGCAGGATTACGGGGTGGTGGTTGCGGTTAACCTGTCACCCGCACAGTTTCGTAATCCAAAACTCGTTGATGAGGTGCGCATTGCTCTGGAAAAAAGCGGCCTAAACCCGGCACTACTCGAGCTGGAAATTACGGAATCTGCCATTTTAGGCGATATCAATGCCACCATTGACTTGCTTAAACAACTTAAGGGTCTGGGCGTCAGGTTAGCCATTGATGATTTTGGCACAGGCTATTCCAATATTTCGCACCTTAAGCATTTTGATGTAGATGTACTGAAAATCGATCAGTCCTTTATTCGCGGCTCGGGCAAAGGCCCTGAGGGTTTAAGTGATGAGGCCATTGTCGAGGCAATGGTGGCGCTTGGTAAGGCGTTTGGACTGCATGTCGTTGCCGAAGGGGTAGAAACCTCGGTACATGTTGATCAGTTACGTCTTTTAAACTGCGATTTAGGCCAGGGCTACTATTTTTCAAAGCCAGTCGAAAGAAGATTAATCACTGAGCGTCTTAGGCTCGAGGCTGAGCAAAAAGGTTTGCCAAGGCAGTTTCAGAAGGGTCAGGAGCAAGTCTGAACTATAACGGCACAGGCCAAAAGCCTGCAAGCAAATAGGCGCAAAAAAATCTATAGTTTGGCTTACAAATCCGAGTAAATTAGTTGAGTATATTATTAGCTATGCTATCTGAATATAGCTATACTGCAAAACCCATACTTACCACACTTTGTGGCAACAAATGGAACGTCTTTGCTGAATTTCGAGATTCTCTTTAAGCTCGACTGAGCCTTCCCTTTTACAACCCAGTTTACAACTTACTCAAAACGGTCTAGTTCTTCTTAGTTCGGAATTTCTTTGGAGGATATATGGATGTTATTAGCTGGATAAGCCAGATACATATTGCTATTAAGCTTAGTGGCTTAGTTTTCATAGTTTACGGTTTTTATGCCATGGTTCGCCTTGCCTATATCAAGGCTGAGAAAGATGCGGTTGTGCCCCTGCTTCTAGGTGGCTCGAGCCTGGCTATGGGACTGCTTATTTTTATTCTTGGGTTTACCCAGTTTCTGGTAGGAAAGGAAGGGCTATAAATAAATGATACTGATTTTTGTCGTTACCCTCATAGCGACCCTTGGTATTCAGTTCTACTTAAGACGCACCTATACCCAGTGGAAGGCGGTTGCTAATACGTCAAGTCTGACGGGGTTTGAAACGGCCAGAGCCATACTTGATGCCAATGGCCTGCATGACGTCAAGGTAGAAGCGGTGCCAGGTCAGCTTTCTGATCATTATGATCCACGTAGCAGGGTCGTTCGCTTATCAGAAGAAAACTATCACCGGGCCAGTGTGGCCGGTGCTGCAGTGGCTGCCCATGAGGTAGGTCACGCCCTGCAACATGCTAAAGCCTACACGCCCTTGCAGATTCGGGCTTCGCTGGTGCCTGTTGCCAATATAGGTGCAAACTTTGGTCCCTGGATTATTATTGCCGGGGCAATGTTTGGGGCCTTTGGACTTGTTCAGGTGGGGCTTTTGCTGTTTGCTGCTGCCGTTCTTTTTCAACTTGTGACCTTACCCGTAGAGTTTGATGCCAGCCGGAGAGCCAAACTGGAAATGCAAAATCTAGGTCTTGCAACTTCAGGTGATATTGCAGGCTCGAGCAAAGTCTTAAACGCTGCTGCCCTGACCTATGTTGCCGCTGCCGCTTCATCGGTTGCCTATTTACTCTATTACCTGAGTGCTTTCATGGGGGGAAGCGATGAATAAAACGCATAGACCTTAATCATGTATCACCCTCCCTCACCTTGCCAATAAACCTGGCTGAACAGCCTGACGATCTAATTCATGCTCTGAAAACCAAGCTGAGCAGAGCAGCTTAGCGTAAGTGCCTGATAAGACTTGGGCAAAGAATGGAGACCACAATGGAACTGAACCTGTTAAATTTATTCTTAGTGCTTTTAGCTGCCTGGCTTGGTGGTCAGGTAGCTAATCGTTTGGGCTATCCTTCGGTATTAGGCGAAATTTTAGCGGGCATTCTTTTGGGTCCACCCTTGTTGGGCCTGCTCTACGGCAGTGAGGCACTATCCGTTCTTGCCGAACTTGGTATTTTGCTCATGATGCTTTACATCGGTATGGAGATTGATCCAAGGGAGCTGGGTAAGGCGTCAAAAGGGGGTATTCTGGCAGCCCTGGGGGGCTTTATTGTTCCGTTTATTCTGGGCTACTGGATAGTGATGGTATTTGGTGGGACTGCGGTAGCAGGCGTTTTTGTCGGTATGGCGATGGGGGTTACTTCGCTGGCTACCAAATCGCGTATTTTGCTGGATTTAAAAATCTTAGATACAAGGCTTTCTCATGTCATGATGGCTGGTGCGCTCATAACTGACACGCTGTCCCTGATTATCTTTGCTGGCATTTTGAGCTTTGCAACCATGGGTAGTCTTGATGTTGCTGGCATCGGCCTTATCGGTTTAAAAGTTGGCCTATTTTTTGCGCTTAGCTGGGTCTTAGGATTAAAAGTTTTCCCCCTACTTTATAAGTGGCTAAAGCAGCGTGGTTTGACCAACCGTACCTTTAATGCCACACTGATTTTGCTCATTGCTCTGGGCTTTGCGGAACTGGCTCATCTGGCAGGTTTGCATGGCATCCTGGGCGCCTTTATTGCCGGTCTCTGTTTGCGGGAAGCCATTGCCGAGAAAAAGCTTTCCCACGATCTCACCGGACTGGTAAAAGATGTTTCTCTGGGCTTTTTGGCGCCGATCTTTTTTGTCACTGCTGGATTTCAGGTATCGTTTACGGTTTTTCAGACTGATCTTGCTCTGCTGCTCAGTGCGATTGTACTGGCAACAGTTGGTAAGGTTTTGGGTACAGCGCTGTTTTATTTGCCAAGTGGTCATGGCTGGCGTGAAGGCATTGCGATTGGCGCAGGTATGAATGGTCGGGGCGCAGTAGAAATTGTTATTGCTGGAATTGGTTTGCAAGCAGGAATCATCAGTCAGGAGATTTTTTCGATTCTGGTCTTTATGGCGATTTCTACCACAGCAACGGTGCCCATCTTTTTGAAGTGGGGTGTTGAATGGCTCGAGCGCAGGGGAGAACTGGTTCGCTCGAGTACCGGTAAAGAAGGCATCATCATTGTGGGTGCCGGACCTGTAGCCCGCCTGCTGGCGCAGGAACTGAGTGGCAGTAAACCGGTGACGCTCATAGATCGCAACCACAGCAATGTGAATAAAGCTCTGGCCCTGGGGCTTAATGCCATACAAGGCGACGCGCTTGATAATGATGTTTTGGTGGCGGCGCAGATAGATAAAAGCGCTACCCTGATTGCCCTTACGCCCAATGCCGAGGTGAATGTGCTGATTGCTAAACGTGCCCATGATGAGCACTTTGTCCCTCAGCTGCATGTTTTACTCAGCAAAGAAGGGGAATACGGTCTGGGCAAAATCCTCGAGCAAATCAAGGCCCACCCTCTTTTTGTTAAACCCACTGATTTGGTCACCTGGGATGAAACAGTCAACCGTTTGCAAGCTGATAAGCTCTTGCGCGAACTTGACTTTCAGGAAATAGAAGAGGGGCTCGAGGCACAAAACTGCCTGCCTCTGGTGGTGAAACGCGGCAAAGAGCATTATGTCTTTACCACTCTGGCAGAGCTTAAACCGGGAGACCGGGTGATGTCCCTGGCTCTTTAAGGCACTAAGGATTCAGGCCTGTAACTTGACTTTCGCGGAAAACATCCTATAATAAAATTGCCTTAAAAATTAAGGTATCTGATTATCGTGAAGGAGCACGAAGATGAACGCGAAAGTCAATCCCTTAAGTCGTAGACCGAAAAACAAACGTCTGGTTATGGCAGTGCGCGGTGCAGCTGGTGTGGGCAAAAGCCATTTTGCTGCCTCTTTAGCAGATGCTGGCTTGGGTCGCCTTTGTTTTTTTGATGCTGAGCGCAAGGCCAGACTCTTGGCGGGAGTTTCTGGAGTAAAGCCCAAGTTTGACGCCATAGAAATACATCATCCCGATGAACTGCCAGACTTTATCAACTGGGCTTTAGAAGGAGAAGGCAAAGAGCAAAATTATGGGTGCTACGCGCTTGACTCCTGGACACTTTATTTTGGGCGTAAATACCGCCAGAGTTTAGAAAGCATTCGCAGACAAACGGGTGACCCCACTGCTCAGCCAAGTGCCGAGCAACTGCAAGCTGATCAGCTTATTTATCAGGAAGTTTTACGCCGCCTCTGCGTTGACAGTGGCGCTTGCGTGGTCATAACCGATCAGATTGCTGCCAAAGGCAAAGAAGACCGTGAAGAAAACGAGCTGGGTCAGGTCTTACCCATGACGCTAGGCGGGCTCGAGTACTATGTTGATGTGATGATCGAGTTAAGTCTGCGTATTGAAGGTTTTGAACAAGTGCGAGTTGCCCGCGTTATCAAAAGCAACAGTCCCAGTTTTCCTATTGGGTTAGAGATAAAAAACCCAAGCTTTGGAGATTTTCTGGCGCAAATGGAGGAACTCGAGCCAGGAAAAACAGAGATTCCAGAATTTTTAAAACCGAGTCAAAGCATCGTCTTAGAAGAACCTAAGCTGGCCGATTTGCTAAAACGTGCCCAGGAAGTGGGGCTCGAGCAGACCCAGCTTTTGACCGCAGCCCGGCATTATCATGGCGTTACGATGCTCGAGCAGCTCGAGGGTTCGCAGATTGCAGATTTGCTGACGCGCCTGAATGAAAAATACCCATCTAGCCCAGAAAAAAAGAAACTGGCTAAAGCAGCTTAAAGGATTTTTCGCTTTGCGAGAGCATTAATAATCTTGTAAGAAAGCAAGCTCTAAAATGCTTTTATGGCCGTCTCAAGACTTCAATCCTTGCACCTGACGCAAATACCAAAACTCGAGGATTTAAGTTTTCAGTTAGAGGCTGAAGGTGGGATGGATGCCAATAGTGTCGGCCCTCTTTCTGCCCGCATTGCGCTGCAACTTGGCGTCGATGCCAGAAATGCTGAAATCATTCGCAAGGTGGCCCCTTTTCATGATATCGGGATGCTTTATATCCCGGAGAGCATTACCTCGAGCCCCAGAAATCTCAGTCCGGCTGAGTACGCCATTATAAAAACGCATGTTTCTTTAGGAATGGCGATGCTTCAGGGGGGGAACTCGAGTCACTTGCGCATTGCCAAAATCATCATAGAAACCCACCATGAGCGCTGGAATGGTAGTGGTTACCCGTATGGTCTAAAAGGCTTGCGCATTCCAAAGGTTGGGCAAATTGTTGCCGTTGCCGATGTCTTTAGTGCCATGACCCAAAACCGTCCTTATCGTCAGGCACTAAGTGTGGCTGAAGCCACTCGTGAAATCTTAAAACAAAGCGATAGACTCTTTGACCCCAGCGTTGTAGCTGCTTTTGAAAAAGCGGTCATTTCTGATACTCGTCCACAGCAAGACGAAGCTATTTTAGAAGGCAAAATGGCTGTTTTGGGGCTTTATGATCTGCTTAACTCGCTAATTCAGAATGGGGCAACCGGCAAACTCAGAATTTATAACCGTGAAGAAGAGGGCCTAATCCTGATGTACCGCGGCAAGCTCATTCACGCGCGCATCAGTCAGACAACAGGCGAAGAAGCTATGGTCAGGATGCTGGCTGCCAGCCAAACCCCTGATGCCAATTTCAGACTCGAGCCCTGGGATGACCAGTTAGCCGAAGAGTTTCAGTCGATTGACACGCCGACTATTCACCTGATGCTTAGTGCTGCGGTGAAGCTGGACCATCAGAAACGATAACCCGACCTAAGCGTTTTTATCATCAGCTAAGACATAGTAAGTAGCTGGCCCTTTACCCATACGTGTAATGAGACCTTCAGTAACAAGTTGCCTGAAGTCTAAGGATCTGGTTGCCTTTGCCCTGTCTACCAGATCGCTGTAGTCCTTGTCGGTAATAAAGCCTTTTTTTTCAAGATACTCGAGGATTAGCAAATGGTGACTTTTAAGTCTGAGCTGCTTGTTCTGCTCTACCGCAAGAATCTTATCCAGTCGCATAAGTTCAGCAAAAATACCCTCGGCAAAGTATTCGAGCCAGGGAGTAAAATCGGGCTCGAGTTCATAGTAGTTACCTACCTTACCGACCAGTGAAAAATAGCGTCTGACATTCTGGTTATAGTAATTTTCAAAACTGAGTAGGTTAAACAGGTTTACCCCAAGGTCTCGGAGCAAAACGGTGCTGGCTAATCTGACTGAGCGACCATTGCCATCTACAAAAGGATGAATCAGTACAAACTGCTTATGAAATAGACCTGCCAGAACAACAGGGTCAAGCTCCTGATTTTGCCTAATAAAAGCAAACAAATCTTGCATGCGTGCTGTTACGTCCTGATGGTCTGGAGGTAAGAAAATGACCTGACCTGTTTTAGGGTTATGAACAAAGACAGGCTCGAGTCTGTAGCGACCGATTTTTTCATCAGGCAGTAGACCTTGCATAAGCCCACTATGGATATCTAAAAGCAGGGGTTCACTTAACTTTTTCTTATTTAGGTTACTGAGTACCTTATTGTAATTCAGCACTTCCCTTTCACTTTGTCCAATTTGCTCTGGAGTGCGCTTGAGCAGTTGTTTGACAATGGTCAGAGCTAGCGGATTTCCCTCAATAGTCGTTGAGGCATGGGCCGAACTAGCTCTTGCTTCGTTTAGCAGTTGCATTTTTATAGTTTCTTCGGGGCTGCGTTTGTTTAAGTCATGTACCAAAACAGCGATGCGTTTAAGAGTACTGAGTAGTTGAGGGCTAATAGTGTAGTTTGGGCTAAACATAAATCGTCTAATTATAGACGATTATTAGACGATTACTTTGAATCTGACCATTTTGTACAGGGCGTACGCATATGAAGAAGTTGAATGATAATGAGGAATGCTAGAGAAAGAGATACCTGAATTATTAGAGCGGT
>JAGQHN010000133.1 GCA_020431825.1 Trueperaceae bacterium
ATACGAGTTTTGCCCGTATACTCCCTTAGCAGGGGAGCGCCTTCAGCCGCTCGGCCACCCCTCCGTGGGGTTTTGCCTGACCAGTTTCTTAAACTGGCGGAGGGTGAGGGATTCGAACCCCCGGAGCCCTTGCGGACTCAATAGTTTTCAAGACTACCGCATTCAACCGCTCTGCCAACCCTCCAGGCTAGCCTTAGAAGTATACAAGGACTTTGTGCTTGTGTCAATGGATTTTATGTCAAGACAGAGGTGTCAAAACTATGCCAATTATGCGAGGAAATTTCGTTATTCAGGAATTCCTTCAGGTAGCTCGAGCCCTACTACTTGCTTCAGTACTCGCTTTACTCTATCCGGTCTATCACTTATGATCCCTTGGACACCCAAAGCAAACAAGCGCTCCATATCAGCTGATTCATTTATTGTCCAAACTTGCACATTCAAGTTCTTACGCTTAGCATCGCTTATAAAGCGCGGCGTCACGATTTTTAACTGGGCCTGCGACTCAGGAATTTGAAAAGCCTCAGCAGGAGGTGTATAGAGCCTGCCTAAAAATACCCAACTCAAACCAAAAAAGATCTTGACCTCTTTGGACGTTGTCGCTGTCGCAACTTCAGGGCAAAGCTCGCGAAACTCTTCTAATGCCTTAACATGAAATGAGTTAACCAAAACTTTAGTCTGCATCTTTTGAGCCCGAATAAGATCACACAACCCATTAGTAATACTTGGTTCAGCTTGTTTAATTTCAATGCTCATCGGTTTATCAGGAAACGCTTCAAAGACTTCTAGCAAGCTTGGAATCTTGATACCCAGATTCCGGTAAGGAAAGCTTTCCCCTTTTCGTTCAGGTGACCAGGTATACCCAGCGTCCAGAGCTTTTAGTTCTGCTAAAGAATGCTCTTTAACCAAGCCCATACCATTGGTCGTTCGCTCTAAGCTATCATCGTGTATGACTACAAGCTCTCCACCTTTTGCAGCATGAACATCAAGCTCGAGCATATCAACACCCAGTTCAACCGCATTTTCAAAAGCATAGAGCGTATTGCTGGGCCACAAAAAGTCACCTCCCTGATGCGCAATGACGAGAAACTCTGGCAGGTTCTCAAAAAAGGGATGCGCGTCTCTAGGTCTGGCTCGCCACCAGAAAAAGAGATAAAGCGTCAACAAAATGAGACCTGCAAACCCCAACCTTCTAACGACTCGAGCCATACCTCATCGTATAGCAAAGCTTGCCTAAAACAAAAGGCGCAGCTTTCACTGCGCCTATCATCTTCAGAGAAGTGCTTAGTCGAGAAAATCTCTAAGCTTACGGGTACGACTTTCATGATATTTGAGCTTGCGCAGAGCTTTGTTTTCAATCTGGCGAATGCGCTCACGGGTTACACCAAAGTGAGCACCAACTTCTTCTAGCGTGTGCTCGCGTCCATCAACCAGACCTTTACGCAACTTTAGAACCATCGCTTCTCGCTCGTTAAGTTTTGCGAGCGCTTCCTCGAGTTCTTCTGACAGAATCGTTTTGCTGGCCTGCTCAACGGGTGACTCGATATTTTCATCAGGAATAAAGTCACCATAGAAACTATCTTCTTCGTCACCGATGGGGGTCTCTAAACTAAAGGGTTCACGGGTCAGCTTAAAGGCTTCTTCGACCTTTTCTGCATTCCAGTCAGGTCCCATAGCATCAGCTATTTCTTCAAATGAAGGCTCACGGGATAATTCCTGCTGAAGTCTACGGGCCGCACGCGTAAGCTTATTGATGGTTTCAACCATATGCACCGGGATACGAATGGTACGGCTCTGGTCAGCAATCGCGCGGTTAATCGCCTGGCGAATCCACCAGGTTGCGTAGGTTGAGAATTTATAGCGTCTGCGGTACTCAAACTTTTCTACCGCACGAATTAGGCCCTGATTACCCTCTTGAATCAGATCAAGAAAACTCATACCGCGACCATTGTATTTTTTGGCAATAGAGACAACCAGACGCAAGTTGGCTTCAATCAGGTGTTGCCGGGCCATATCACCATCTTCAACAACCCGCTGCAAACTGCGTTTTTCACGCTCACTTAAATTTTCGGATTCTTCCTCGAGCCTTACCCGAGCTTCTTCGCCTTCTTCAATACGGCGCGCCAGGCTGATTTCTTCCTCGAGCTTTAGCAGATCTACCTTACCGATTTCTTGCAGATATTGCCGGACAGGGTCATTGGTACGAACGCGGGAATCGGCCATGGCTTCTGCCCTGGCTTCAAGCTCCTCACGGTCCAAATCTTCCATGTTTTCCATAGACATACCGGCAATCTCATCTTCAATGCCAGCCTCAAGATCAATCTCAAGATCATCCATGTCATCGCCAAAGCCCTCGAGATCATCTTCATCATCGAGTTCATCCAGCTCGTCCATGTCGTCTATGTCTTCAATATCTTCATCATCTTCGATAATTTCATCTTCAGCCAAATCAGCAATGCTGATGCCTTTAGACTGCAAAAGCTCCATAAGATCTTCAAAATTAGCTTCGTCGCTATCAAGACCTTGCTCTTGTAATGCTTTATTAAAAGCATCCGTGATTTCTGCAGTATCTAGACTACCCTCTCCTTGACCAAGCTCAATTAAATCAGTAATGTGTTCTGACTCGAGCCAGGCCAGTTCGTTATCATTTACGACTACTTCTTCCAGACTTGCCATAAAGCCTCCTAACAGCTTTCGACCTAATATTCAGTTCACTTGATTGTAAGGCTTTTCTAAAGTACCACACTCTAAACGTTTCTTATTTATAAATGTCATTAGTGACCTTGTTTGAGAGTACTTAGAGATTGAGATAGAAAATATACTCAATAACATCATATTATAGCAGAAAATCTCTTCAAAAATCAGGTTTATCTAACAATCTAACACCGTGCCCTACCCTATTTAGGGAAAACCCGGTGAATACTTCTGAATTTTAGCCCCTCAAGCAATTCCTTAAATTATCTTACACCAAGAAAATCCAAAAAGGGAAATTAGCAAAAACGGTAAGTATCAGCCCTGCGCAAAAATAACTTTGCTCCTGGTGCCAAAAGCGTCATGGCTGTTCCAATTTCCTAGACTACCTTTTTCAAAACCCATGTAGCTCATCTCAAAAACAAAGTAAATTTCTCATCCATAACAGGGAATATCAAAATTACAACCAAAGATACAGCTTAACCTGCTCAGAGTGAAATTTCCCGTTATGTACTGGCCTATTGTGTAGCTTATTTTCGGCACAGCCACACACGGTTTCATTCTACCTATGAAATTCTAAAAAGTGTTATGAATTTCCTTGCCTCAAAGGAAATCTTGCGCTTTACTAAAGATGACCAGGGCCTTGCCCCAGAGCGATTCAAAGACAGCTCATCTTCAGGAGTCAGCATGACAACTATTCTTTCCATCATGAACCCCAAAGGGGGCGTTGCCAAAACAACGACAACCATTAACCTGGCTTCTTACCTGGGGCGAAGATTTTCCGTCGCACTGATCGATATGGACCCACAGGCTAGTATTCAAAGCTGGTTAGGTAAAGAAAACCCTTTTAAGATTTATCAGGCAAGTCGACTTAGCCATTTGAGCTCTCTGCCAAGTAACCCTAAAGCATTGGCCTTTGATTTTATCCTGATTGATACTCCCGCTGGAATCAAAGCAAAATATGCCGAAGTCATTAGCCAAATCAGCGATTTTGTTATTGTTCCTTGCAAAACCAGCAAACTTGATCTTGACCCAACCCTGGCTTTTGTTGACAGCTACCTTATTCCTTCCCAAACCCCTTTTAAACTTCTTTTAACTCAGGTCATAGCTTCCTCGAGCCATAACGAGAAAGTGCAAACCTTTTTGTTTGAACAGCGAGTACCTTTTTTTCGCACCAGTACCAGGCATTACCAGGCCTACATGCAAGCCACTGAACAGCAAAAAAGCATTTTTGACATGGGCTATAGTGCAGGCAGCGCCCAGAACGACTACCAGCAAATCGCCCTCGAGCTTCTAGAAACGTTAAATGTTCAGGCCTTAGCCAAAAATAGAAGTCTGAATCTTTATTAAAGTGTTGCCCACCCAAGTAAAAACACAAAAACTATTAAAAGAACCTGTTAGATACAACTGTAAAGCTCGAGCAAAGGTTGATTTACCGCTATGGGTCTTCCCCACCGTAATAATAAGCAACCTCTGCACGAGCCAAATTTCTTTAAGCCTTGCAGTACTTAAACTTAACGCATTTTATTTAGAAGCATAGACTTACCAAGCGCTAGCCCGGCATTCATGAGGGCTTGATTATTCGTTCCGCCTCCCAGCAGTCCTAAAAGGCCTCCACCTGATGCGGCTTCTGGAACCTCTTGTTCAATGGTCTGACGCTCGCGGTTTAAAAGATCAGTTAAACCATTGGCACTCAGGTTTTGCTGCCGTTTGGCTTTGCCCAGAGCACCCATGATAAGAGGGGCAACAAAGGTCATGAGCATACCTACCTTACGTGCATCAAGACCCAGAGCTTTAGCTACGGCATCTTGCACAGGGTTTTGTTGAGCACCTAAGATATGGCCTAAAATCCCGCTAGCATTAATGCCTCTTTGACTGGTTGGCGCACTACCTAAAACAGCTCCAAGCAGACTTCCTCCACCATTACCGCCAAGGAGTCCTCCAAGCATAGAGGCAGCGTTATTACCACCTGCGCGGTTACCGAGCATACCCGAAACCATATTAATAGCAGCGGCTGAACCGCCAGCTTTCATCAAATTGCCCAGCGCACCTGATGACCCGCCTCCCAGAAGGTTTGATACATGGTCCAAAACCCCACCATCGTGGTCACGCTCTAGGGCCGTGCTCAAATTCATCGCACTTTGTGGACTACTCTGAGCATTTTTAGCCAAACCACCAACCATCATGGGTAACAGTGCCGAAAGAGCCTGGCTTGTTTCTTCCTGATTTAACCCAACTTCCTGACCTATACCTTGCACAACCTGCGGGCTTAGCTGTTTACTAAGCATATCTAAAATTGCCATAGTGCCTCCCTCAATTTAAGTTTCGTCTTATTCTACCTTTTTATTGCGCAGCTTCAGTGACGCTTAAAGTAAGGCTACTATAAACGGCTAACCCATCTCTTACAGCTTTAAACTCGAGTTCTTTATCTTGCAATAGAGCAGCTGTCTTTGTCACAGTTACGGTTACCGTTTTGGGTTTTTCGCCTGTTGCCAGCGTAAAAGTTGCAGGCTCGAGCGTTATGCCACTGGGCAGTTCAGTAGTCAGTTCGACCTCGGTATTAGCAACAGTTAAAGAACCCGTAATTGGCTTAACTTCAATCGTAAAAGTCTCAGACGAACCCTGGGCTACCGAGAGTTCTTTAGGAGATATTGCCAGATCGTACTGTCTTACGGCACGGTTAATCAGTAAGTCACAAGAGCTTAACAATGACACGAGAACCAAACCCAGAAAGCTTATTTGTAGTTTTCTCATCTTGATATCCAATCATTATTTATTAAGTACATTCATAAAAAACCCCGTACTAGCATACAGAATTTGTCGTGAGAAAATATGCTAAAAAAAAGCAATTCCAGCTAGAAAGTTTCTCAACAGACCCTGGAACCCCTTGCTTAGATTGCACGGTTTATTATTTCCGACAAGCAAACTTCTCTTTCCGTAATATGTCCTGCCGATGCACATGCAAGCTTATTAATACTTCTTAAGTCCAAATTGGGATAAACTACGACCCTTATGACGCAGATAGGCAGACAAGCTGTTGTACTAAATCCAAGCTCATCTGTCGTCACCAAACTACCAGCCTTTACGGGGAGTTTGGCTACTCGAGCCCTTTATATCTATACACCCCCGGGCTATGCCGAAAATCTAAATAGCAGCTACCCTGTTATCTATATGCATGACGGGCAAAATGTCTTTGAGAGTTTTGTAAAAGATAGTTTTGCAGGCTCCTGGCAGGCCGATGAAACCGCAGACCGGCTCATCCTGGCGGGGAAAATGCGGCCTTGCGTTATTGTTGGTGTCAGCAATGGTCAGACTGAGCGTCTACAAGAGTATCAGCCTCCCTATAACAAAATGCGCTATGCCCCCCTAACCCGGCGAGGAAAACCCAGAAAACATCCCTTTATCATTAAGGGCGAAGCTGATAAAACCGTTGTCTATTATCAGGAAATTGCAGAATATATCAAAACGCATTACCGCATTTTAGAAGGCCGAGAACACGCTGCTACCTGCGGCTCATCAATGGGTGGACTTTTTAGTACCTACATGGCCTGGGAATACCCCGAATTCGCCAAAAATCACGCGGCCCTTTCACCTTCTTACTGGACTACGACTCGAGACGATGGCAAGCTCAATATTCTGGAGCGCATTCGCCATTATCCTAAGCGAGATGTCAGGCTCTGGTTAGATAGCGGTGAAGGCACCAGCGAAGTTGAGGGCGGCGATGATGATAATAAGTTTTGTACCCTGAAGGCTCGAGCCGCTCTCTTAGAAGCTGGCTATAAAGAAGGTAAGGATTTTGTTTACTATTTAGCCGAAGGTGGCTTGCACCGCGAAAGTTCCTGGGCTGCAAGGCTAGATAAAGTTTTTCAGTTTTTGATGCCTGTTAGCTAGCCTTTGCAGCTGTGGCAAAAACACCCTGGTTCTTCCTAAGTTTCCAGGCTTGAATAATCCGCTGGGCATTTAGCTCTGCCCTTTCACTCGAGTCCACCTCAAAATCATAGGTACTAAAGCCATGCACGATTTCATAGTCCCGCCGAGCATCGCCAATACCCCGGTCTCCCCTGGCTAACTCACGGCGCTCGAGTTCTGCCAAATCGCAGTGAAGCCCAACAAAAAAGACATCAAAGGGTTGCAAGAGTTCGGCGAGTCTGGCAAATTGCTCCTCTGTTTCAATAATGTACTCAACCACCAGATTATTGCCAGCACCAGCAAGCCCCACCAGACAGCGGTAAAACCCCTCAAAGAGTTGGGAGCGCAGGCTTGACCAGCTAAATGGCCCCTCTTTTTCCCGCCTCGCTGGTAAAACCTTGCTATTAAACAAGAAGAAGTCCATGGAAAATTGTAAAAAGGGAAGCTCGAGCTGATCTTGCAACGCCTGACAAAGCGTTGACTTACCAGCACTCGAGGGGCCATTTAGCAAAATGATTTTTCCAGATTCGGTTGACATGAGGGTATTAAGAGTACAGAAAACTTACAACTAGCGCCTGAGTTCAGGGATTAGTTAAAAGGTAATTCATCATAAACTTCACGCTCAACCCTTATACTACTATTTGCGATTTTAGCAGTCTCTATAATTTTTAAAGCTAAGTTTTCTGCATCTCTAAGCATCCAAACTGGAATTGCATATTCATTACCTACTCCACCATCAAGATTAAAAGTCAACCACCATGGAGCAATTAATGCGGCTTTATACTTTCCACGGTCTCTACTTATAAACCAGATGTCTTGCCAATTCACCAGTTTGTAAGCAAACAATCGTCTAATCATAAGTTCTTGTGAAGTAATATAATATTTGAGTCTAATCATATAGAGGCCAATTAGAAATGAAGCTGCCATGATTGGTGTAAATACATAAAATTCATAACCTAGTGGCTGTTTATTTATGATTCCACTAACAAAAGCATAAAACCACATAAGCGACATTCCCCATAAGGACAAAGACAACTGCCATCCAATAATATTTAGCCCTTTCGATACATATAAGATTTCTGGTTCATCTGACATAAATGTATTTTTTCTGTTAACAGTCAGTATAGCTCTAGACTATGATCGCAGATGTTGAAACATTCTCTAAAGAGTGCTTTTTAAAAGTCTTCTTCATCCTCGTCTTCGTATTCGAAATCATCGGCAAAATCATCTTCGTCACCACCAGCAGCATAATCTTCATTACCAAGGTTATGTTCCACACTGACATAGAGAAGCTCGAGTTCACCGCTATCATAAACCGCACCAACTTCACCCATTGCCCGACTATCTATAGGCAAATAATCTTCGTCAAAGGGTTCATAGGTAAAGGAGAGCATAAACGCACTATAAAATTCGTCATCGTCTTCAAATTCAATAGCCTCAGGCTTTACGATCACCTGCTTGACCCAGATGTCGCCATCCAAATCTTCAAATTCTTCACAATCTCCTTGCTGTATGGCTCTTGAAACAGCTTGTTGAACAAGTCTAATAAACGCTTCTTCTGATTGATCGGTTCGCTCTAAAAAGCTTTGCAGGGAAGGCATAGGCTCACCTTTCTTGTTATGAGATTACGCTCGAGGCGTCTTAGCCCAGTTTATACAAAAGCGCAAATACATAAGCGGCAGCTTGCTACTCAAACCACTTGCTACTCAAACCACTTGCTACTCAAACTAGGTAAACTAGGTCATGATGAGACGCTATTTGAAAAGCTATAGCCCTGCAGTAGGTCGTGACATGGAGATCTTAGCCTTTGGGCACTACGGAAGACCTGTTATTGCCTTTCCGAGTGGTGGCGGGCGTTTTCATGATTTTGAGGATAATGGCATGATCGCCGCGACTGCTCATCTTATAGAAGCTGGCAAGATCAAACTTTACTGCCCAGATAGTCTGGACAATGAGTCCTGGTTAAGAGATGACATTGATCCTCACTGGCGTGCAGTGAGACACAATGCCTATCAAGATTATATTCTGAACGATTTATTACCCTTTATCAGACATGATTGTCAGGATGGAAACATAGCCGTCGCTCTGGCAGGTTGCAGTTTAGGCGCTTACCACGCTGCTAATTTTGGACTTAAATTTCCAGACCTTTTTCCCTATGCTTTATGTATGAGTGGTCGTTATGACCTTGATAAAATTTCAGGGTCAAGTTCTTCGGTAGAAGTCTACTTTAATAACCCGATGGCTTACCTCGGCAATTTACATGGTGAGGGGCTCGAGTCAGTTAAGCAGTTTGCCCATTTGGTCCTAGTTTGCGGTCAGGGCGCCTATGAAGATAAGTGTCTTGAAGAAACCGAGCGCTTAGCTGGCCTTTTAGCTAGCAAGGGCATACGCTTTGACAAACATCTTTGGGGCTATGATGTTGAGCACCACTGGTACTGGTGGCGCAAACAATTTCCCTTTTACCTGAATGAACTCTTGAAATAAAAAAGCCGCCCTAACTCGAGCGGCCTGTGAAAACGTATGGGGCTTAGGTTCCTCTGCCACCTCTACCGAACTGTCCCCCGGCACTTGCTGGTGACGGACGCCGCTCCTGATTACCAGGTCTGGCAGCCATAGACGGCACTGCTGGTCCGGCAGAACCTGACCCCCCTGTTTCTACTAAGCGAGCAAATTCTTTTGAATCAACCGATCTTGCCATACCTACTTCATAGCTAATGGTACGTTTCAGGTGCAAGTCTGCCAGACAGGCATCCATAGTTAACATACCAAGCTGACCACCCATCTGAATCTGTGAGGCAATCTGGTGGGTTTTAGCTTCACGAATCAAGTTGCGCACCGCTGGCGTTGCTATCATAAATTCATAAGCTAAGGCCCTACCACTACCACTCGACTTGGGAACTAACTGTTGAGTAAGGACGGCAGTCAGGTTATTTGATAACTGTACACGTACTTGTTCTTGCTGAGACTCTGGAAAAACGTCAATGATGCGGTCAATGGCTTCAGGTGCCGAGTTGGTATGCAGAGTTCCCATAACCAGGTGGCCTGTTTCAGCCGCAGTAACCGCGGCACCAATCGTCGCGTAGTCACGCATCTCACCGACCAGAATCACATCTGGTGCCTGACGGAGTACGGCTCTGAGTGCCTGCGGAAAACCCTGCGTGTCTTCGCCTATTTCCCGCTGATTAACAATACAGTTTTTATGTTCATGGAAAAATTCCACCGGGTCTTCAATGGTTACAATATGCTTACGGTACTCACGGTTAATCAGGTCAATCATGGTCGCCAGGGTGGTGGATTTACCTGAACCTGTAGGTCCTGTTACCAGAACCAGCCCTCTTGGTGCCCTGGCAACATCAGCAACAATATTTGGCAGACCGAGCTGGTCAAAGGTCAAAATTTCTTCGGAGATGGTTCTGAATACGCCGCCTACCGAGCCTCTTTGGAAAAAGGAGTTGACCCTGAAACGACCTTGCCCCGTAAGGCTAAAGGAAAAATCCAGTTCCCTGGACTCTTCAAAAACCCGCTGCTTTTTCTCATCCATAATGGAGTACATAAGCCGACGCGTCGCTGTCGCATTTAAGGAATCAAACTCTGTAGGTCGCCACTCACCATCAATTCTTAACATGGGGGGTAGGCCCACAGTCAAAATAAGGTCAGATGCGCCGCGTTCCACAGTCATCTTTAACAAGGTGACAATATCGGCATGCATTTGGGTTTGCGTATTAGCCTGGGTCTGCATGGTGGTTCGAAAAACATCAGACATTGGGAGTCCTCCAGTAGGGGTTTTGGCTTGGTTTCATCTCCGTCTCCTATTCGGCGGTTTTCGCCAGCACTTCTTCTAGCGTTGTAATGCCTTGTAAAGCTTTATAAATACCATCATCACGCAGCGTTTTCATACCGTGTTCTATCGCGACTTCTTTAATCTCATTCGAGGAAAGGTCTTTGACAATGGCGTTTTGTACCGGCGGGGTTACATCTAAAAATTCGTGAATACCGTAGCGGCCTGAGTAACCACTACCGCCACACTTGTCGCAACCTACACCACGGAACAGGGTTTTGCCATGAATGGCATTTTCGGGTAAGCCAATCCGGCGAAGCACATCTGGTTCGGGGGTATATTCAACCTTACAGTTTTTGCAGACCTTGCGCACCAGACGTTGCGCCAGAACTCCAATCAAAGAGGCCGAAACGTTAAAGGGTTCAATCCCCATCTCAGTGAGACGCGTAATAACACCTGCAGCATCATTGGTGTGCAACGTAGCAATCAGCAAGTGACCTGTAAGCGCAGCTTCGACCGCGGTTTTTGCCGTCTCTCGGTCACGAATCTCACCAACCATAATGATGTCAGGATCCTGGCGGAGGAATGAGCGCAGCGCCGCAGCAAAGTCGAGACCCGCCTTATTATTAACCTGGGTCTGGTTAATGCCCGGGATTTCATACTCCACCGGGTCTTCTACCGTAGTTACGTTTTTCTCTGGTACGGCAAGGCGTTTTAGAATTGAGAAAGTGGTAAATGACTTACCTGAACCCGTTGGACCGGTAATCAGGAACATGCCATAAGGTTTTTGAATAACATCGGAAAAACTGACAAAGTTATAGTCGGCAAAGCCAAGCTGCTCAATTTCAGGAATGCTCGAGGCTTTTTTCAAGATACGCATAACCGACTTCTCACCGTACACAGTAGGTAGCGTAGAAAGACGTAAATCCACTTCCATATTTTTGTCTTTAAAGCGGACACGACCGTCTTGCGGTACGCGCCTTTCGGCGATATTGAGACCGCCCATGATCTTGATACGGGCAGCCAGCGCCCCAACGGTTGCCTTGGGCAGGGTCATATATTCGCGCAAAGAACCGTCTTTGCGAACCCGCACAATTACTTTGTCCTGCCTGGGTTCAATATGAATATCTGAGATGTCATTAAGTACAGATTCACGAATAATGTTATTAACCACTTTAACCAGAGCATTGTCATCAATGGCGCTGGTATCTTCTTCTTCAACCGTACCCCCACCAACTTCTTCAAGGACAGCTTTGGCAAGCTCGTCCATATCATCGCCACCTGAGTAGTAGCGGTTAATCAGGTTGGTTAGGGCCTCTTCAGTGGCAACCGCAGGCTGGATTTCTTTACCTGTAATCAGCCGGATATCATCCAGTGCGAAAACGTGCCGCGGGTCTTTCATGGCAACAATCAGGACATTGCCATCAAGCCTTACCGGCATAGCGCTGTAACGTCTCGAGGTTGCTTCTGGCACCAGCGTTACGGCATAGGGATCAACTTTGATGTTAGCTTCATCTATAAACTCATAACCAAGCTGCATCGCCAGACTTTTTGCCAGCATTTCTGGGCTAATCTTGCCTGACTGCACCAGAGTATCTTCCAGACGCCCGCCACCCGAGCGCTGACGGTTAAGGGCTTCATCAATCTCGAGCTGTCCAACAAAACCAAGATCAACCAGAATTTCACCCAGAGGCTTAACTCTACCGAGCTTTTGCTGCTCTTTTAAGGCATCACGCAGTTGATCACGTCTTAATTTGTTGTTTTGAACCAGCGTTTCACCCAGTCGCCCTTTTGAATCGGCATAAAGCGCTTCAATATGCTGCTGAATGGCAGACTCTGGACTGATATAAAACTGGGTTTCTTTGGTAATAATTTCCTGAATTTCGGTAATGCGCCTTGGGTCAGCAATGGCGACATAAACCACATCATTTTCTTCTTTATAAGGCACGGCATTAAACTGCACGGCATCAAGCCTTAGCAGGTACGTTGCTAACCGTTCATCGGTAGGGGCATCCTCGAGGCTGGGTAAAAAGGGCAGATTCGCCTGTTCTGCCAGAATCATGCCCAGATGATCTTCGCTAATAAAGCCGCGATTAATCAGAATACGCCCTAAAAGCCCGCCTGTACGCTGCTGCTCCTCAACCGCAATGCGCAACTGCTCTTCACTGATAAAGCCGCGATCAACCGCCAGATTGCCAAAGCGCACGTTGGAGTCAAGCTCGAGGTCTTGAGGAGGCTCGAGGCCCAACTCTGGGTAATGCGTCGCCAGCGCCCACTGCAACTCTTTATGCAGAGCCTGATAGGGCTCAACCGTGAAATCCGAGCTGTCTTCAATTTCTTCAATGGCTAATGCGTCAAGGGGATCTTCAAAGGCAACTCTTAAACGGTTACCTTCAAGCGCAAAGGGAAAGGCCCGCAAATCTAAGGCAAGATCAGCCGGGATTTTTGAAAGTGCATCGGGCATAACATCGACCCGGGGCAGGTTTACCAGCGGAATCCCGATGGACTCTTCAATGGCCCGGGCAATTCTCTGTTCTGAAATAACGCCGATATTAACCAGCAGATCAGCTAGACGCCCGCCAAGCTCGGCATGCCGAGCAATCGCTTGCTGCAAATCTTCATCGTTAACATAACCGCGCTCGAGCAGCACAGCGCCAAGTCGTTTATCACCTATAGAAAGAACGGCCATGCCCGCCTCCTTTTAGCAAATAGTTTTCAACATAGCGTAAGCACCGGGTATGCGGCATCAGACCAGGACTTAAGGGCTTTACCAGAATACTTTTTATACCTATCAATTTTGCCCCCAAAACATCCGTGAAAAGTTGATCTCCTATCATAGCAGTTTGCGAAGCCTCGGTACCGAGATGTTTCAGCGCCCTTCGAAACCCCAAAAAGGGTTTGCCACTTAGAGCATAAGCTGGCAAGCCCAGAGCTTCTGACCAGTAATTCACTCGTTTAGGACTACCATTACTTAAAATAATAAGGGGCATAGCCTCGGCTTTTAGACTGTTTAGCCAGCTTAGATAAGAGGGGGATAAGTCTCTGGCTTTTGAAGCGACGAGCGTATCATCCAAATCAAGCATAAGTGCTTTGATACCTTGATCTCTTAAAAAATCTGGACTAAGTCTATCCACGGCATCAACTAAGATGTCAGGCAAGAGCATAGACTCGAGTCTAGCACGCAGCCAACTGGGTCTAGAATTAATATCACTACTTATTTCGGGTTTAAACCTTTGGTAAGAAAAATACCCAGATTGAAAACCCACACATCGCCACACCATAAAGGAAGTATAGGCAAACGGGGCTTACAAAATTCTGACCACCCAAGATCAGGCCGGGCTTGTGAAAGACCATACACGGCAGTTTTCAGGAAGCAGGAGTGCTGGTTTTTCTTTGGCTTCAACGATAAGTAAAAATAGCCCTTCTTGCTCGAGACTCTGCAAAAGCCTGGTCGAGACAACAGAAGGAGAACTTTTCAGGCTTTGCTCGAGTGCCGCTAAATCTGCCCTGGCTGTCTTTGAATTCAGCTCATAAAAATAGACATTCACCGCTGATCTTTCCAAACTGCACTAGAGCCTTCCAAACCTTCAGGACTCATCTCCCCACCACGGCTCAGACTCGAGGCGATTTTCCCGCAAGAAATCCTGATCAAGCTCCAAACCCAGGCCGGGTCTCTGGGAAACCTGCATAACCCCATCCCTGATTTCTAAAGGGTTGGGATTCGCCCACTGATACTGATCTGCTCTAACTGAACACTCCATCATCGGACAATTAAAATGGGCCGCCGAAAACTGCTGCGACGCTATATTAAGCACCAGACCGCTCACATTATGCAAACATACCGGCACGCGGTAAAGCGCCGCCAGTTCAGCAATACGCCTCGTCCCCGTAATACCCCCAGAATTAATGAGGTCAGGCTGCAAAACATCGACCACCTGCGCTTGCAAAAA
>JAGQHN010000134.1 GCA_020431825.1 Trueperaceae bacterium
CTGCTCCACCCCGCGTCGAATGCAGCAAACGAAATGATACGCTTATTTAGAGACTTGTGTCAAGGGCCTGTGTACTTTTTGCCAGTTTCACCTAAAGAGTGACACTTTAGTGACACACCTTTTTTCCCTCTCATTTACCCTGAAACAAGCGTGAATAGGTTTGCCCTGATTGGTGTTTCTCATAGACGAGGCGGAGCAGCAGCTTTAGAGAGCTGGCAAGCTGAGTTAAACAGTAGCGCAATCAAGTCAAGAGGCTTTGACCATTTTGTGCATATAGCCACCTGTAACCGCTGGGATACCTTTACCGTTTTACCTGAAGATCTCAGCCTTGATGAAGCTCGAGACCTCTTATCATTAACCAATCATAAGGTAAAACCCTATGCCTACCACGGAGACGCTGCCCTCGAGCAACTTACCCGCATAGCCAGTTCGCTTGATTCCCTGAATCCAGGCGAAGACCAGATCATGAAACAGGTCAGGGAAGCGTATCAGCATGCCAGACAAGCAGGCACCGTTGATAAGGCCGTTTCCTTTGCCTTTGAAACCGCCCTCAAAATTGCTAAAAAAGTTCGCCGTGAGATTGACCTTGCGCCGATGAACACTTCGCTCTTTAGTCTGGCACGCACTGACATAGAAAGGCTTATTCCTAAATCGGGCAAAGTTGCCGTTCTGGGAGCAGGCTCTATGGGTACGCTGGCAGCTAAGTCGCTGGTATTTTTAGGCTATGAAACCCTGATTGTTAATCGTAGTGAGGAGCGCGCCAGGCACCTGGCCAAACACCTTAACCAGCCCCACAGGAACCTGGCACAATTTTTTGAGGACTGGCCTGAGCTTGATCTGATTGTCTGCGCTACGCCCATTAAGCATCTTTTGGATAAAGCCAGGCTCGAGCACCTGAGGGGTTTAAAGCTCATAGTAGATTTGGGCATTCCACGCAATGTCGATGCCGAAGCGGCCGAGGCTCTGGGCATAAAGGTTCTTGATGTTGACCGCTTACAACTGGCAGGTCAGACGCGGCGCGAAGAGTTAGGGCAAAAGCTGGCTGAAGCCGAGAAACTCATTTTCTCTGAACTCGAGCTGGCCCTTGATGATTGGTCAGAAAAGCAAATTGGCCCTGGCATCACTCGTCTCAGGGACTGGTATCTGACAACCATAGGTGATAGTTTGGACAGCACTATCGCAAACCATTTAGCCCATAAATTTGCTCATGTGCCCATCAAGGGTCTTCGAGCTATTGCCCGCGCGTATGGCCCCGAGGCAGCCCAACTATTTTTAAAAGAGAGTGGTCTGGATGACTGAGCCTATTCGTATTGCTACGCGAAAAAGTCAGTTGGCACTCTGGCAGGCCAACTGGGTCAAAACGCGTCTGGAACAGCTCGGGCAAAAAGTCAGCCTCGTTCTTATTGATACGGTGGGGGATCAGACCCAGGCGGGCAATCAGGCCTTTTCCCAGCTTTCAGGTCAGGGCTTTTTTACCAAGGCAGTGCAGGATGCCCTGCTGACTAATGAAGCCGATGTTGCAGTCCATTCCTTCAAAGATTTGCCCAGCGCGCCTCAGCCCCTGCTCGAGATTGCTGCAGTTACAGAACGCGCCGATGCTAGAGATATTCTGGTGATTGCCCCTGCACACTATGATTCCAGCGCGCAAAACATCCCTTTGCGTGAGGGTCGCACGGTAGGAACCAGCGCCGTACGCAGGCAAAAACAGCTTGCCGCTTTACGTCCCGATTTGCTCCTTACAGAATTGCGAGGTAATGTTCCTACGCGTATTGAAAAACTGCGTCAGGGACACTACGACGCTATTGTTCTGGCTGCTGCTGGACTCGAGCGTTTGGCTCTGGACTTAAGTGACTTACAGGTCGTTCCTTTGTCAGCTGAACTTATGGTACCTGCCCCGGCCCAGGGTTGTCTGGCGCTCGAGTGCCGCCGCAGTGATTTTGAGCTGGCTTCTTTACTCACCAATTTGCATGATGTTCCCAGTTTTAAAGTGGTTGCCGCAGAGCGGGGTCTTATGGCAATGCTCCAGGGGGGCTGTCAGCTAGCGCTTGGCGCCTATGCCCTTTTAAAAAACAATCATGTACACTTAACTGCTTGGTATGAAGGAAAGCTTGTTGAAGTTTCCTATCCCAGTTCAGAAGGAGCGGCCATGCTGGCATTTGAAGCACTCGGACGCCCCCAGTTAGAGGAGAAACCATGATAGATAACAGGATTTTTTTATGAGAGTTGTACTTACTTATTCGCTAGGTCGTCTGCTAGGTCTGGCTGAAGCCCTCTATGAGGAAGGCTATGAGGTCGAGCATACCCCACTGATTGAAACCAGACCCCTGCAAGACCTCCAGGTCAAAGCTCAGGCTAAGGCTTTGCTGGAATGCCCCTGGATGGTGTTTAGCAGCCAGGCAACCCTTGAAGCCTGGCAAAGTCTCGACCTGCCCTTACCCGGCAAAGAGCAAAAACTGGCAGCAGTCGGCAAAAAAACTGCCGAAAAACTCACAGAACTCGGACTCAGGGTAAACCTGATTGCCGAACCGCAAAACGCCCTGGGGCTTGTCAACTGCTTTACCGCTCACCCGGAAGCCTGTGGTCCTATTGCCTTGCCTCAGGGCAATCGTGCTCTTGCAACGGTGCAGCAAAAGCTCGAGCACATGGGCTATGAAACCCTGCCCTTAAGCATTTATGAAACGGTAACGCTCGAGTGGTCAGCAGGCGTAGCCGACGTGATTGTCGTTGCCAGTCCTTCTGCTGTAGAGGTTGTGCCTGACCGCATAGCGGCTGGAGCACAGTTTATCAGTCTGGGTGAAACCACTCAGACCGCTGTTCGCACCAAAGGCTGGCGAGGTCAGGTGGCAGATTCGCCTGCTATTGATGATGTGCTGGATGCTATAGAAAGGCTCGTACCCGCATGACGCTAAGTAAAACCCTGGCGAGCAAAACCCTGGCGAGCAAAACCCAACTAAACCTTAACTTAAGTAAGCGCCCACGCCGCCTGCGCAGCAGCGAAGCCATGCGCAATTTGGTCGCCGACAGTTATGTACAGGCTAAAGACCTTATGGCTCCTTTTTTTGTGGTTCCAGGGCACGGCGAAAGGCAAGTAATTGGCGCTTTACCTGGCGTATCTCGCTTTAGTGTTGATCAGCTCATGCCAGAACTCGAGCGCTGTCTAAGCTTGGGCATAAAGTCAGTGGTACTTTTTGGGGTCGTCCCTGAATTGCAAAAATCTTTCCAGGCAGAAGCCGCCTATGACCCTAATGGCCCAGTCAATAAGGCTCTGCGTGAAGCAAGAAAAGCCTTTGGTCAGGATCTGGTTTTAATCACGGATGTCTGCCTCTGTGCCTATACCGATCACGGACACTGTGGCATCTTAAAATCTGGCTCCCGAGGCTACACTATTGATAATGATACAAGCCTCGAGCTACTCGCTCAGATGGCTCTAAGCCATGCAGAGGCCGGGGCCGACCTGGTCTCCCCCAGCGATATGATGGACGGTCGTGTTGCTGCCATTCGTCAGGTTTTAGATCTGGAAGGCTTTAGCGATGTAGGCATACTTTCTTATGCGGTCAAATATGCATCGGCTTTTTATGGGCCTTTCCGGGAAGCGGCAGGCTCATCTCCGACTAAAGCCAATAGCAACATTCCTAAAGATCGCAAGACTTACCAGATGGATTACCGAAGTAGCCTCGAGGCCCTCCGCGAAGCCCAGTTAGATGAAGAAGAGGGCGCCGATATGCTCATGGTTAAACCAGCCCTGCCCTATTTAGACATACTCGCTAAGCTTAGACCCATAACTACGCTGCCTCTGGTTGCCTATAATGTAAGTGGCGAATATGCCATGCTTAAAGCAGCAGCGGCAGCAGGCACGCTGGATGAAGCCCTGGCCGTTCAGGAGACCTTAACTAGTATTAAGCGGGCGGGAGCCAACTTGATTGTTTCTTATTACGCTCAGGAAGCTTTGGAAAAAGGCTGGCTTTAAGGCTTAGATAAAAGTAATGAAGTTAAGTTCTCAAACCGTCACTCGAGTCACCTTTAGCCTGATTATCTTATTTGTGCTGGCTCAGGTACTGTGGTGGATTATTTTTCAGCACAGGTATATTACCCAAACCAGTGAGCGAACCCTGACTGAGTGGCGGCAGGAGGTCATCTCGGCGAATGCCCTTTACACCCAGCAAAGCGAGTTCAAAGAAACCTTGCTAGCAGGTTTTCCGCATCTAAAGTTTGATGAACTCGAGGGGAAATTTGTCCTTGATAACCTGGCAGTAGAGACTTTTATTAATGAGCAAAACCGCTTGCTGCGCATGTTTGCCTACGAAGGCCCCTTCTTTGTGCTGGTCGTGCTAAGCGGTCTGGCGATTATTGCCCTTAATTTACGAACTGAGCGAGAACTCAAGCGACGACAGCAAAACTTTCTTTCTGCCATAACCCATGAATTCAAAACGCCGATGAGTACCCTTCGTCTGCTGATTGAAACTGCGCTTATGCGTAACTTAAGTAGTGAAAAACAAAGAGATTATCTGAGGCGTATGGACAGTGAACTCGAACGCCTAGAACAAACCAGTGAACAGGTTTTAGCCAGTGCTCGCCTCGAGCAGGGTAAAACCGCACCCATTCTCGAGCCCCTCGAACTGAACTCCGTTGTGCAGGGCATCATTGGCAAAGCCAGACCAGGCCTTGAAACCAGAGGCGCCCGTCTAAGCATTGACTATAGCCCCGAAGCTCTACCGGTCTCAATTGAAGAAAATGCTTTTGCCCTGATTCTGAATAATCTCCTGGATAATGCCGTTAAGTACAGTCCTGAAGGTGAAAAACCTATAGGGGTGAGGCTCGAGCGGCAACATGACTTAATCATGCTTCATGTAGAAGATCAGGGTATGGGCATTGATGAAAATGAGCGAAAAAGAATTTTTGAGCGTTTTTACCGGGTAGGCAGTGAGATGACTCGCAGCTCAAAGGGCGTTGGCCTGGGGCTGCATCTGGTGAAGTCTCTTACCGAAGCCATGAATGGCTGGGTTAAGGTTGAAGCAAATACACCTCGAGGGAGCCGCTTTACCCTCGTTTTACCGCGCCGCGTATCCCTCACCGAGACAGAAGCGAGTTTAAGTTTAGGAAATGCAACATGAACAGCCCCAAAGTATTAATTATTGAAGATGAAGAAAGCCTGGCCGAAATTATCGCTGAGAATCTACGTGAAGAAGGCTATGACGTTTTACATGCTCCAGATGGACAAACGGGGCGCAACTTGTGGCAATCGGCAAAGCCCAATATGGTTGTACTCGATGTCATGCTGCCCTATATCAACGGCTATGACCTGTGCAAAACAATGCGTGAGGCTGGCGATGATACACCGGTACTTTTTTTAAGTGCCAGGGGCCAGCCCGATGACCGCATTAAGGGTTTGCGTGTGGGCGGCGATGATTACCTTCCTAAGCCTTTTCACCTGCCTGAGTTTTTATTGCGCGTGCAAAATATGTTGCGCCGCCAGGGCTGGGGTAAAGATGAAGCTGCTAGCTTTGAGTTTGCTGGACACAGTGTAGATTACCGTTCCTGGACAGCCAAACTCGCTAGTGGTCGAGAAGAGCCTCTGGGTGAACGTGAACTGGGAATTTTTAGACTGCTGGCCCGCCGCGCAGGCGAGGTCGTAAGCCGTGATGACATTTTAGATGAGGTCTGGGGCAATGACGCTTTTCCCAGCAGTCGCACCGTAGATAACTTTGTTATGCGCCTGCGTAAACTTTTTGAACCGGAACCTGCGAGGCCCATTTACTTTCATACCATCTGGGGAGTAGGTTACAAATTTACCCCTGAGGCCAAAGAATAAGCATGCATCCTCTTTTAAAAAAAGATAAAGAAGAACTAAGTGAAATTCTTGCTCACAGCCTCGAGCTTGCCCAGGCGTTTCTAACTACTTTAACTGACCGCAACGTAGCTATCACTCCGCACAGTAACAGCAACCTCAACCTTCCTGAGGAGGGTCTGGGAGCAAAAGAGGCTTTACAGCTTTTTATGAAGCGCTACGGTAGGGGCTTATCTGCAAGTTCTGGGGCTCGCTATTTTGGTTTTGTGACAGGGGGTGCTACGCCAGCGGCTCTGGCTGCCGACTGGCTAACCTCTACTTTTGATCAAAATGCGACAGGCTACGGTGACTCGGTGGCACCTCTAGTAGAGCTCGAGGCTTTGGCGCTGCTCCGTGAACTTTTTGACCTACCAGCAACCTTTTCAGGAGCCTTTGTGACCGGGGCAACCATGTCAAACTTTACGGGTTTAGCACTCGCCAGACAGTGGGTTGGGAAAGCTCTGGGTTATGACATCGCCGCTGAAGGTTTAAAAAAACCTATCAAAATCTTTGCTGGTACAGCGCACTCGAGTTCCTATAAAGCACTGGCTATGCTGGGTATGGGGCGTAACTCCCTGGAAGCCATTCCTTGCCTGTCAGGGCGTGAAGCCATCGACGTAAAGGCATTAACAGAAAAGCTAAAAAGTCAAAAATCTCCCAGTATCGTCATAGCAAATGCAGGCACTGTTAATACCGTTGATTATGACGATATTGCCGCCATTGCTGAGCTGAAAACCCGCTATCCCTTCTGGTTACATGTAGACGCTGCTTTTGGTGGTTTTGCTGCCTTATCAGACAAAACGGTTCATCTTGTCAAAGGCTGGAACCAGGCAGATAGCATTACCATTGATGCGCATAAATGGCTCAATGTCCCTTACGACTCAGCCATGATTTTTACTCAGCACGAAAATTTGCAGGTAGAAGTCTTTCAAAATGCAGCAACTTATCTGGGACATCCGGGCTCTGAGCCCAATTTTGTCCACCGCACGCCTGAGAACTCGAGGCGTTTTCGTGCCCTGGCTGCCTGGATGACCTTGCAAGCATATGGCAAAGCTGGCTACCAGGAAATGGTTGAGCGCGCCTGTGACTTGGCTAAAAACATAGGCGAGAGAATTAAGAACTCCGATCATTTCACTCTGCTCGCACCTGTGAGCATGAACGGTGTCTGTTTTACTCTTGTACCCGAAGCTACAGAAACTAATATTAATCGCTATCTTCAGCACCTAAAAGAGGATGGCCGCGTTTTCCTAACGCCAACAACTATCTTTGGCAAACCTGCTATTCGCATTTCAATTACTAACTGGCAGACCACTAAGGCCGATATCGAACTTGCTTGGTCAGCTATGCAGACTGCCTACCAAAGGAGTTTTTCATGAGTCTATTTCTTGACGCCGCCTGGGGAAAATTTACTGAACGTGCTCCCGTCTGGATGATGCGGCAAGCCGGACGTTATCTACCCGAGTATAGGGCGATAAAAGAGCACTTAAGTTTTTGGGAAATGTGCCGCACTCCAGAAGTCGCTTGCGCAATCACCTTACAACCGGTAAAGCGACTGGGAGTAGACGCCGCTATATTGTTTCAGGACATCATGACGCCTTTACCCTCTATGGGTATTGACATTCAGTTTAATCCGGGTCCTGTTATTGAAAGCCCGCTGCGCTCGAGTGCACAAATTGAGGCCCTCAGGCTTTCTGAAAAAACTGAAATTGCCCCCTTTGTCGCAGAGGCCATAAAACTTATTCGGCAGGAAAGCCCGGTACCACTTATTGGCTTCGGGGGGGCACCTTTGACCCTGGCGACCTATCTGATCCAGGGGGGAGGCAGTAAAGATTATGCCGAGTTTCGGCAATTCCTGCGCTACGCTCCTGAGGCAGCCCATGCTCTTTTAGACAAGCTAACTGTGCTCAGTATTCGTTATCTCAGTATGCAGGTAGAAGCAGGCGCACAGGCCATTCAGCTTTTTGATTCCTGGGCAGGTTTGCACAGCGCAGGCATGTACGCCCAGTTTGCCCGACCTTATAACCAGCGCATTTTTGAGGCTTTAGCCGTCTATAAGATTCCACGTATCTATATAGCGGTTGAGGCAGCCCACCTTTACCCTGAAATAAACCAGCTGAACTGTGAGGTCGTAAGTATTGACTGGCGTTTACCCATTGATCAGGTCAGACCTCAGCTCGCTGGCAAAACCATTCAGGGAAATCTTGACCCTGCCATCTTACTTGCCCCCAAAGAGGTAATTAGTACCGAAACAAAACGGGTCTTGCGAGAAGGTCTGGGAGGCGCTCATATCTTTAATTTAGGACACGGGATTTTTCGTCAGACCGATCCTAACCATGCGAAACATATGATTGAAACGGTAAAAAGCTTTGACCGAACGAAAGCCAGAGAGTTGGTTTTACGATGAGTGATAGACGTGAACGCGCCTACAGCTTGATGAAAGCGGGACAAAGCAAACTGATTAACGCCTTTGAAGCGCAAGGCGAGGGTACGTTCGAGGCTTATAGCTGGGAAAGACCTGGCGGAGGTGGCGGCACAGCCAGAGTGCTCGAGCGTGGCAGTGTATTTGAACGAGCCGGCGTTAATGTCTCAGCGGTTCAAGGTGAAGCCGTTCCGCCCAGCCTTGCCAAACAACACCCTGGTACAGAGGGCAAACCCTTTTTTGCCACAGGTATTTCTATGGTGCTTCATCCGGTCAATCCTTATGTGCCTTCTTTTCACGCCAACTACCGCTATTTTGAGGTTGGCGACAGCGACATCTGGTGGTTTGGCGGCGGCGCTGATCTTACGCCCTACTATCCATTCAAAGAAGATGTCATTCACTTTCACCAGAGCCTGAAGGCTCAGTGCGACCGCCATCCTCAGGCAAACTATCAGAAACTCAAAGAAATCTGTGACGACTACTTTTATATTAAGCACCGCAACGAAATGCGCGGCATTGGTGGCATCTTTTTTGATGAATTGTCAAAGCCAGGGACAGGCGACTGGGAGGCAGACTTTAATTTTGCCAAAGACGGCATTGATACCATCCTCGAGGCTTATATCCCTGTGATTGAAAAACACAAAAACAAAGTTTACGGCGAACGTGAGCAAACCTGGCAGCGTTACCGCCGCGGCCGCTATGTAGAATTTAATCTGGTATATGACCGCGGAACGCTTTTTGGTCTGCAAACCGGGGGAAATATCGAAGCCATTCTGATGAGTATGCCGCTCTACGCTCACTGGACATTTAATTACCAGCCCGAAGCCGGAAGTCCAGAAGCAGAAATGCTCGAGTACCTGCAACCCAGAGACTGGGTATAAACTTAAATTGCAGGTATCATCTGATCGGCTCAACAGTGATTTTGGAAAAGGCCGTACCAGACAATCTTCCTTTATTTAAGGCTATAGCTTTTCACTCTTGAAGGGCTGCACAAAGCGGGCAGGTCATTTAGACCTGCCCGCTTCACTATGTCATTAAGTTCTTGTCTAGCTTTTATCTCTAACCCGAAAGACTCAAACCCCATATGAGCAAGCCAGGATTTAACTCAATTCTGAACCCAGTGGCACAGCAGCAGGAGCAAACATGGGCGGAGCAAGACGTTTAATGGGTTTGGCAGGGGCACCTACCGCTACGCAGCAAGCCTCTATAGGCTTAACCACCACACTACCTGCACCAACAATGCTATAGCTGCCAATATTTGCCCCCTGAATAACATCTGTACCTGTACCAAGTTCAACCCCTTCACAAAGGGTAACGTCACCTGAAACATTGCAGTGAGGGTGAATCGAGACATAGTCAGCAATTCGGTTACCGTGGCTGACCATAGCTCCAACGTTAAGAAGATTATGACGACCCATTTGCAGGTCAACAGTAGCCACGCTGTAAGCATGTAAGACGCTGCCTTCGCCCAGGCTTACCCTTGGGCCAACATAGGCTAGCGGGTGAATAATAATGGGAAAAACAATATCAAACTGCACCATAAGACGCTCAGCAATTTGCTTCCGAGTAATACTCGAGCCAATACCTATAACCAGATTGATTCCAGGGTGTTCATAAAGCCAGTCACTGCCCCCTAACACCGTCTGACCAGCTATTACGCTGCCATGCTGTTTAGGGTCATCATCAAGCAGACCTAAAATGTTCCAGGTAGCTGATTGTCTGTTAATCATTTCAACAATGCCCAGAACCTCACGAGCCCAGCCGCCACTTCCAAATATGACAATGTTTTTCAGGTCGCTCATTAACGCTCCTTTTAAATCGTTAAAAACTGAACTTAGAGCCCGACTGGACTTTTAGACTAATCATGTTTTAGAGATACGCAGACTTGCTCAACCAAAGACCTGTGCCAAGTCAGAAAACCTAATCCAGCACCCCAGTACTACAGGGGCAAACTTAATCTAAATCGATTATGGGGCTTTAGATATTTAAGATACTGTAAGGGTCTCTTCAATTGGTGTTCACTTGCCCCTTTTATGAAGAAAGAGGCTCGAGTACAAGGGAGTTTGAGCGCATCCAGGTAATCCACCGGGCAAGTTTATCCCTAGACATAAGTAACGTTCTGTGACGAATGTGGAAACTATCCTTCATTAAAAATCAGGCTCTTTTATGAGCTTCTAAACACCTATCCATCAAAAGTCAGATGGTTCACTCTTACCCTCTTGTTAGGCTGAAATTGAAAGCTGAGTTAGGACGACATGGCATTCGTAGCCCCTCTACCTATAGGGGCTGGCTCGAGTTTGGCGCTTACGATATTTGCTACAGCTTCACTAAAGGCTGGGCGGTCACTACAGGTGGGACAGATCCTCGAGTCGGGAAAAAACGACTGATTGGTTCAACTCCGGCAGCTAAGCTGGTAAAAGCCCTCAAAATGAATATGCGAAATTCAACTAGGCTTGACTAACAGCCTCAAAATGAGCTCTGATAAAATTCGCCATTTTCCTCCTATCTGTGCTAGACTATGCAAGTTTGCCCGCTTGGGCTTGTTTTAAGGAGTAATTAAGAATGGCTAAACATCCCGTACCAAAAAAGCGCATGTCACGCTCTGCTCGTGATACCCGCCGTGCCCATGACGCTCTAACTGCCCCAACCCTAGTTGCTTGCCCCCAGTGTAAGGAAATGAAACCACCTCATCAGGTTTGCCCCCACTGTGGTACTTATAAAGGTAAAGAAGTTCTCACTATTGAGGTCTAAGCTTGGGCTTAGCTTCGTTCTAGCGTAGAATAGGGCTGCTTTAACGGCAGCCCTTTCTTTTTGTACTGAGTCCAGACTTCAGGGCGAGAAATTTGGTGTTAATCATGACAAAAACCTTACGTGCTGGTATCACCGCAATAGGTGCCTATGCACCAGCTAAAGTTTTAACAAACGATGACCTCTCAAAATTTATGGATACCAATGACGAGTGGATTTCAACCCGTACGGGTATTCGCCGCCGACATGTTGCCGCTGATGATGAATTTACCAGCAATCTGGCGGTAAGTGCTGTTCTAGATATGCAGCGCCGTTATGGTGAGGAAGTACTCGAGGGTGTTGATATGGTGATTGTTGCCACCAATACCCCTGACGCCTATTTTCCTTCTACGGCAGCCATGGTGCAAAATTATTTTAGCTTAAAAGCAGGTGCCTTTGATCTGCTGGCAGCCTGTCCTGGTTGGGTCTATGCCTTATCAGTGGCACAAGCCTATGTTGAGTCTGGTATTTGTAAAAAAGTTCTGGCGATTGGCTCAGAAGCTCTGACTAAGCTCATTGACTGGAATGACCGCTCAACCGCCGTTCTCTTTGGTGATGGGGCAGGTGCTACTTTGGTCGAAGCTGTCGAAGAACCTTTTGGCATTAAGTCCATGATTTTGGGTGCAGACGGCGAGGGCGGCAAATACCTTTATGCCAGGGCTACCGGTAAGAGTCTTTTGGACGGCACAGAAATTACCGATCATGTTTACATGAATGGGCGCGAAGTCTTTAAATTTGCCGTCCGTGTTATGAACACATCAACCATTGAAGCCATAGAGCAGGCAGGTCTGAACTCCGCAGACATTTCTCTGTTTGTTCCGCATCAGGCTAATTTGCGCATTATTTCCGCGGCAAGAGAAAGACTGGGACTGCCTGAAGAGAAGGTCGTCGTTACCGTTGATGAATATGGCAATAACTCAACTGCCAGTATTCCTTTAGCCCTAACCCACGCCGTAGATGGTGGACGCATCAAGTCAGGAGATAATCTGCTTCTGGTCTCCTTTGGTGCAGGTCTTACCTGGGCAGCCAGCGTCCTTACCTGGGGCGGCACTAAGTAGATAAGGGAGGTTCGAATGATCGCTGCACTTTTTCCCGGACAAGGCTCACAGCTGGTGGGTATGGCCAAAGATTTTTATGAACATAGCCCTGCGGCAAAGGCAGTACTAGATAAGGCCGAAACTGCCCTACCCCGACTCTTACGCCTGATGTTTGATGGCCCAGAAGATGAACTCAAACTTACTGCTAATCAGCAACCCGCATTAGTCGCTGCCTCGGCTGCTGCATTCGCTGCTTATAAAGAAGCGGGGGGAGCAACTCCGCATTATGCCGCAGGCAATAGCATTGGCGAATACAGTGCCCATGTAGCCGCTGGCTCTTTAAGCATTACCGATGCCATCCGGCTGGTGCATAAACGGGGCACTTATATGCAAGAGGCTGTACCTGAGGGTTTAGGGGCCATGGCGGCCATTCTTAAAGTCGATAAGGAGCTGGTTGCCAAAGTCTGTGCTGAAACAGAAGGCATTGTCGAAATATCAAATCTAAATTCACCGGGACAAACGGTCATTTCTGGTGAGACGGATGCCGTAGCAAGGGCCGCTGAAAAACTAAAAGAAGAACGCGCCCGGGTTACCTTGCTTCCTGTTTCGGCCCCCTTCCACTGTAGTCTCATGCAGCCTGCTGCTGACAACCTTGCCAAAGACCTGGAAGATATTAAGTTTCGTCAACCGGCTTTTGGCATTGTTTGTAATGTCACAGCTGACCTTTTGGAAGATATAAGCCAGGCAAAACGCCTGCTAACCGAGCAAGTCACGGCGGCTGTGCGCTGGACCGAAACCGTTGAAAAACTGACTAGCCTTGGCGTAACACGCTATCTCGAGTTTGGCTCAGGCAAGGTGCTAACTAGCCTGGTTGGACGAATACTAGATAAACCAGATGCTAAGGCCGTTACTGACATGGCGAGCCTAAGAGAAGCGCTATGAGGAGGTATCTGTGACTGAAATAAAAGACCGGGTTGTACTGATTACCGGCTCGAGCCGTGGTCTGGGCCGGGCAATGGCACTCGAGTTTGGCAAACAGGGCTATAAGGTAGCAGTTCACTATGCCAGCTCAGAAGGTCCCGCTCAGGAAGTAGCTAAGGCTATCCGTGATGCAGGTGGTCAGGCGCAGGTCTTTAAAGCCGATGTTGCCAGTAGCGACGCCTGTATTAACCTCATCAAAGAAGTGAATGGTGAAATGGGTGGCCTTGACATCCTGGTTAATAATGCCGGGATTACCAAAGATACTTTGGCGCTGCGGATGAAAGAGGCAGACTGGTCGAGTGTTTTAGAAACGAATCTCTCGAGTGCCTTTCACCTATCAAAAACGGCTCTCAGAGGTATGTTAAAAAACAACTGGGGACGCATTATTAATATTTCATCGGTCGTTGGCCTTATTGGCAATGTCGGTCAGGCCAACTATGTAGCCGCCAAAGCAGGTCTCCTGGGTTTAACCAAGGCGCTGGCTAAAGAGTACGCAGCTAAAGGGGTCACCGTAAATGCTGTGGCTCCGGGCTTTATTGAGAGCGATATGACTGCTCAGCTAAATGATGAACTTAAAACTTCGTATTTACACCAAATTCCTGTAGGTCGCTTTGGACAACCCCAAGAAGTTGCCAAAGTTGTCGCTTTTCTGGCGTCTGACGATGCCAGCTATGTCAATGGTCAGACGCTGGCTGTTGATGGCGGCATGGTCACGCAGTAGCTTAGTTCTCATGCTGTACTACCAGAAAACACACTATGTACAGGCTCAACAATTATGAAGAATGTCTCGTAGATAGTTTTCATGTTTGCCGATAAATAGGTTAGAATTTCAAAAAGCTGCTAAACTACGTTGCTAGTTAGAAAAAGGCTATTTTCTAAGGAGGAAAATCATGGATCAAGCTGACATTCTGGCAAAAATTAAAGATGTTGTCGCCGATAAACTCGACGCCGACCCTGCCGATGTTACCGAAGATGCTTCTTTCGTTGATGACTTAGGGGCAGATTCACTCGATGTCGTAGAACTCATTATGGGCTTAGAAGACGAATTTGGCATTGAAATCAGCGACGAAGAAGCTGAAAACATTCGCACTGTTGGCGACGCTGTAAGTTTTATTGAAAAAACTGTCTAAGCGACCCTGACAGGGTGGGCAATGGGTCAAGGCTCATTGCCTTCTTTTTTTCTACAGCAGGTAGCATCTGGTCTAAAGCAGGTAGCATCTGGTCAGTCA
>JAGQHN010000135.1 GCA_020431825.1 Trueperaceae bacterium
AAGCTAGAGCACATGGCAACGGTGAATTTAGCAATATTGCAAACGTCTAAAAAATTTTAAGCGCTGAGCCTTGCTCCCTGATACGTCTGGTAATGGTTTCGGTAATCGCCTCAACAGCAGGTTTGCGTATAAAGTCGATTTTGAGCAGTCCAGCCAGACGCACCCCGTACACAATCCCTAAGGGTTCAAAAACTCCCGTACCCGGAAAATAATCTGCTGATAAGGCAATGAGGGTGTAGTGCTCCCCGGTTTTAGTGTTAAGCCGCAGATAGTGACCATTATTCTGGCGTTTGTAATAGCCTTCATAGCCGTCTACCAGAACCTTTAAAGTGGTTAATAAACAAGCTTCATGTTGCTGATAAAATGCCTCGAGGAATTGCTCGAGAACCTTGGGGTCAGGATTATTTGTCACGATCACATTGATGTCATAGCCATCAACCTCGAGCTTGGTCCAGTCGCTCCAGAAAAAGGCTGCCACGCTTTCTGCAAGCATAGCAGGGGGCAACTGGTACGTATAGGCCAGCGTTTCCAGCGTAGTTTGCGTTTCTCTGGCACTAAGTTGACAGCTCCAGCCCTGGCTCGAGTTTCTATAAAGATGAGGCACAACCTCATCGGCTAGATCTAGCATATAGGCCCAGGCTTCTGCTGATTCCGGTTCAAACTGAGGTAGACCTTTGGCTGAAGCAATAGGCAGCAAAGCAAGTAAAAACAACGTGATGAGCAAAGCGCGCATAGCATCAGACTAGCTTGTTTTCTATGAGTTAGAAAGTACTTTTGTTAAAAGTCTTAAGTTCAGCGTCCATAGTTTACTTTCACACATTTAAAGACAACGCTATCCCCTTCTGGCAAGTGCATATTTTTCCGACATCTTTACTCAAAACTTCTGCTAGGCTAGAGACCATGTCCGAACCTAGCCCTGTCTCTGATCTCAGAGATCCACAGAACTTTTTTAATCGTGAGCTGTCCTGGCTTAAGTTTAATGAGCGCGTCCTAGAAGAAGCAGCAGATGAAACCAACCCCTTACTCGAGCGCCTTAAGTTCCTAGCCATTTTCAGTACCAACCTTGATGAATTCATTATGATTCGCTATGCCGGACTGAAAGAACAGCTAGATGCAGGTATTGCCAAACTTACCTTTGACGGCTTATCTCCCGCTGAGCAGCTCAATGCTATCTCTAAAGATTTGCATGATCTGGTAAGCAAACACCGCAAAATTCTCGGAGATGACGTTTTGCCTGCTCTATGCAAGCAGGGCGTTTGCCTGGTACCTATGCATGAACTAAATAACACTGAACAAGAAGCCGTTCAGGGCTTCTTTCACTCAGAGCTATTTCCGGTACTTACTCCACTCGCGGTAGATTCAGGACATCCTTTTCCCAGACTACCCAATTTGAGTTTTTGTTTTTTGCTCGAGGTTAAAGACAACAAGAAAGATGATCTGAAAATTGCTCTGGTGCAGGTTCCAAATGTCCTGCCCCGTTTTTTTGCGCTGCCCGGAAAAGGCTCACGTTTTGTCATCCTGGAAGATATTCTTACGCACTATGCAGGTGAACTTTTCCCTGGCTATAGTGTTAAAAAAGCCCATGCCTTTCGCATAACGCGCAACGCCGACTTTGAAATAGCTGAAGACGAAGCCGACGATTTGCTGCTGGTGATAGAAGATGAAGTAAGACGCAGGCGCTGGGGCGATGCGGTCAGGCTCGAGGTCAGCAAAAGCATGCCTAGAAAATGGCGTGACTACCTGCGCGATAATCTCGAGCTAAGCGAGGAAGATGTTTATGAAATCCCTCATTATCTTAATGTTGGGGCCTTTATGGAACTGGCAAGCCTGGATATACCTGAGCTTAAAGACCCGCCTTTTGTCACCCGCTTGCCCACCGAATACCGCAATGAAACCAGTATTTTTGATGCCATTCACAAGGGTGACATACTTATTCACCACCCCTTTCATGCCTTTGACGCAGTGCTTAACCTTATAGAAGAAGCAGCTGATGACCCCAATGTCATGGCGATTAAACAGACGCTTTACCGGGTAGGGCGGCAGTCCCCTGTGGTTGCAGCGCTTATGCGCGCGGCGGGTAACGGCAAGCTGGTTACGGCTCTGGTAGAACTCAAAGCTCGCTTTGACGAAGAGAACAATATTGGTTGGGCAAGAGAACTCGAGCGTTCAGGGGTTCATGTCGTTTACGGCTTTCCAGGTCTCAAGACCCACTGCAAAACGCTGCTTATCGTGCGCCGTGAAGGGTCAGAAATCAAGCGCTATGTCCACCTGGGTACCGGTAATTACAATAAGGGAACGTCAACCATCTATACTGATTTTGGTCTCTTAACCTGTGACCCACAGATTGGTAAAGATGCCTCAGAACTCTTTAATTATTTGACTGGCTTTAGCAAACAGGACAACTGGCGAAAGCTCTGGGTAGCACCAGAAACGCTAAAGAACAAAACTCTGGAAGCAATTCAGGAAGAGCGTGATTTTGCTCTCGCGGGTAAACCTGCCCAAATTATCGCCAAGATGAATGCCCTGGTTGATCCTGATGTCATAACCGCACTTTACGAAGCTTCGCAGGCCGGGGTAAAGATCGATCTGGTCGTCAGAGGCATTTGCTGTCTGCGTCCGGGGGTCAAAGGGCTGAGCGAAACCATAACTGTGCGCTCGGTCGTTGGTCGCTTTTTAGAGCACTCGAGGGTCTACTACTTTCACCATGGGGGTCGTGAAGATGTCTATATTGGCTCGGCTGACTGGATGCAACGTAACTTGACACGCAGAGTCGAGGCACTTGCCCCTATACAAGAGGAGCGGCTAAAGAAAAAAATAATGGACATTGTTGAGCTTTATATGCGCGACAATCAAAAAGCCCGAATGCTTAAGGCCGATGGTCGTTACACCAGACCCAAACGCCAACCCGGTCAACACCGTTTAAATGCTCAAGAACGCTTGCTCGAGCAATCGGCTCGCCGCTTAGCAGAAGCCGGATAGCGCAAAAAAAATCACCCCACCTAAAAGACTTAGATGGAGTGGAGAGAGGAATGGGTTTCCACCTCGAAGCGTAACAGCTATAGTTTATCAAACGAGTAATTTATCTTACATTACTCATGGCAAATTCATTCTATTGCCATATAACCCTTTAGAGTTTATAAAACTATTCATTCTTGGTACTGGAACCCCGGTTCTTGATTCCTCAAGACCTGCCACCAGCGCCTTTCTTATTCAGGACAAAGCTAAAAACCTGCTTTTGCAGGTCGAGGTGTTACCCAACACTTACTCAAACTGAGCCTCAGCCCTGTCCTGATTGACTATTTCTTTATTACCCATCATCACTATGATCATATCTGTGATCTTGGCGAAGTCCTGATGAGCGCCTGGCACAATGGACGACAGAAACCTATCCAGATTTATGGACCCAAGGGCACAGAGGCTCTGATAACTTCCCTATTTACGACTATTTTCGTGCATGATATTCGCTTTGCTCAGTTTATCAACCCTGAGGAGCCGCATCCTTTAGAGCTTATTCGAGTTAAAGATATTGCATCAGGTTGGCAACTCGAGCTAGAAAACCTGAAGCTTTCAACTGCTGCTATAAATCATGGGAATAGTTTAGGCATAGCAGACTGGCACTGTCTGGCTTATAAACTCGAGACTCCCTTAAGCACGCTTGTCATAGCAGGAGATGCAGCTTACAGCGCTGACTTAGCACACTTTTGTCTGGCTTCTGAGACGCTGCTTATCTCCTGTTATCTGGCTAAAGAAGAGTTGTTTAGCAAAGCCTTTAGGCAATCCGCTAAGCACGTCATTATAGCTTCAGATCAGGTAGGAAAATTGGCAACCCACGCAGGAGTGAGACGTCTCATTCTGACCCATTTTCGGCCCAAGACTACTGAGCTTATGCACTCTCTGGTGAGGGCTGTTAAAGCAGATTTCTCTGGAGAACTGATTATCGCGGAAGATCTTTTAACGCTCGAGCTTTAGTTTGCTTCAACCGCGCGCCCTCTGGCCCAGTCCCGCAGGGCTTGCAGCTTTTCTGCCATCGTGACCGAAAGAGGCACAGTTTGCCTGATCTCTGCCTCTAGCAGTTCTGTTGATAACTCTTCTCCTTCGGCAAAGGCAGTGTAGAGACCTGAAACAATCGCCTGCTCGAGTTCGGCACCACTAAAGCCTTCGCTGAGCTTGGCTAAACTATCAAGATCAAACCTCTGTGGCTGTCGTTTACGCTTACGCAAGTGCAGCGCCAGAATAGCTTTGCGCGTTTCATGACCGGGTAAATCTACAAAAAAGAGTTCATCAAAACGGCCCTTGCGCAAAAGTTCAGGGGCGAGTTTAGAAACATCATTGGCAGTCGCAACTACAAAAACATCCCCCTTGCGTTCCTGCAACCAGGCCAGAAAAACACCCAGTATGCGCTGCGACACCCCACCATCTTCGGAACCTGCGGCAAAGGCTTTTTCAATCTCATCAATCCAGAGCACAATCGGGCTGAGTTTTTCGGCCAACTCGGTAGCCCGGCGAAAATTGCGCTCACTCTCGCCAATATATTTGTTAAAGAGACTCGAGGGATCAAGTTTAACCAGCGGCAACTGCCAGTCGCTGGCAACAGCTTTGGCACAAAGACTTTTACCACTACCCTGAACCCCCAAAAGCAAAATGCCTTTAGGAAACTCGAGACCAAATGCCCGCGCTTCATCAGGACGCTGGACGATGGCTCTGCGCTTACTTAACCAGGTTTTCAGACCCTGAAGTCCGGCAATTTCATCTAACTTGTGCTCGCTCGCATAAAACTCTAAAAGACCTTCTTGCTCAATCAGATGTTTTTTGGCCTTCCGGACTTCAATGATATCTTCTGGCCCTAACTGCTGATCCTGAATGATGGCCTTGGTTAAGATTTTTTCAGCCTCGAGCAGCGACAGACCCTGCAAATTTCGGCTTAGCTGCGTAAACTCATCGCGACTTAGGCGGAAATCTAAGGGCATACGTTGGGACAGGTCACGAAACAGCGTCTCTGCTAACGAGCGGTACTCTCTGAGGCTAGGTAAAGGCATTTCTAAAATGGTACTTAGACCGTGCAGAGCGTCAGGCAGGTGCTCGGGGACTGTGCCACTAATAACAATGCCACCCTCATGCTTGAGAAATTGCCGGGCGGCGTCACGCAGTTTGCTGGCAACCATCGGTTCACTTAACTCGGTACCCAAACTTTGAAAAAAGTAAAGTGAGCGGCGCGCCTCGTTTTCGACATCCTCCAGCGCTGCCAGTGGTGGCATGGTGGCCCTGTTAGGCGACTCGAGCACAGTCATAGGTGCCTTGTGACCCCGCTGCTCAACCTTGGCAACTGCCAGTTCAAAATGATGCTTCAAGCCTTTGCTGCGTGTCCAGACATAAAAAGGCATATTGAGGCTATCTGCCAGATACATAAGCAGATGATGCAAGCGCTCGTGCTCATGACTGCGTATAAAAATAATGGGGTGCCTCGAGCGCACCAGTAAGCCCAGGTCGCGCATAAAGAGATCGGTTGCCACAAACTCAAAGTTTAGCAATTAGCAGACGTCAAAAATAGCAAATATTTTAAACTTTCGGTCCGAGTTATTTCTGAAAGTATCCTTCAAATTCTCTTAGCATTACCAAATTGTGGCCCTTATAAAAGCCTAGGTATTTTCAAAAAATGAAGCCTTGACGTGACTTTCTCAGTTTCTCGAGGGGTAAAACCGTGCCATAATGCAGATTGACTTATGCTTAGAGCCCTGACAGATACCCACAACCGTTTTATTCAACTGCTGATTGTACTTATGGCAGTTTTATTTGCCCTAATTCTAGGGGTTGGCGTAGGTTATGCCCCCTTTTATTTCTCCCTTTTAGGTGGTCTGGTTGTTGGTCTGGCGGCAGCCTGGTTTATGGTCAAGTATCCCCACCTTACCGTTACGGTATTTTGGGTTCTTTTCACAGTTCAGGCAACAGTCTTTTCACAAATAACGATTCAGGGTCTTTACTACCCTATTTACGGCCTTATGCTCTTAAATGTCTTACTACTTTTTGGTCAGGAAAAGCGCAAGGTTCCCTGGTTCACGATTTCTCTCTATGCAGCCTTTTTTATCATCGTACTTTTAAGTCTTTTTAGCATCGCCGCGGTCGTAACCATTGACTTTGAAATCTGGCAAAAGCTTTTTATTTTTTTCCTTGGGGCAGTGGTGGCTTTTCAGTTTAGAAGTGAGCGCTCGCTAACCCACTTTGCCTATGGTCAAATCTTTTCCATGCTCATTATTTCTGCCTGGGTCATAGATACAGCTGCCAAAACCGGCTTTGCTGACCGCGGTGGAATCGGTGTAAATGAAAATGTGGTCTCAGCCATGATTGGTTTAGGTATTATCCCTCTTTATACCCGACTTATTGCAGGAAAAAACAATTTCCTCTCCCGAACCTTTATTTTGGCTCTGTTTATGTTTGGTCTTTATGCCCTGCTTATTCTGGCTTCCAGAGGTGGCACCATTGCACTAGCCATGGCGCTCTTTGTTATTACCATGCGTATTCTTTTTAACCCAAAACGCTTTATTTACCTGATTTTTGGGGGCATGCTCGCTCTAATTGCACTCTCGAGCCTCCCTGGCAGTAACAACGTTTTTGTACGCTTCTCTGCTTCGGATATTTCTACCCTGAATGACCGCTTGCCCCTCTGGCAGGCTGGGGTCAGTACCATCATGCGCTCAACCCCTTTTCAGCTTTTCTTTGGGCATGGTTTTGATGCCAGCCGCGTGGTTGCAGGTACTATTTTTGGTCATCTTGATTCCATCCACAATGCTTATTTGCAGTTCATTATTGAGTTTGGCATTATCGGGCTAACGCTCTTTTTAGCCATTCACCTGGTCAGTTTCTTTCAATCCTGGCGCTATGATGATGAAAGGGCTCTGCATGCAACAGGCACGATTACGGCCCTACTCTTTTTTAATCTGACAGGCACAACCCCTGACACCTTTATCTACTGGATTGCGCTTGGCTTTGCGCTGGCAGTATCTATGGTTAAAGAGAATGATAGAGCATTCTTCAGAACCACCAACAGCGATGAGGCAAAGGCACTCGAGCCTGACACTTCTCCCCAAACCAGCTAAGAACAATCTCGCTAAGCCCGCTCAATCATGCGCAAAAACTATTTACAAACGCTCATTTATTTCCTTACTATTTTTACCTCTCAGGGCCTGGCCTTTATTTTATGGCCTATTACTACACGCTACCTTGATCAGGGGGCTTTTGGTGAGTATCAGATTGGTTTAGTTGTTGCATCTTTTGTTGCCATGATGGGTTCAGCCTGGATTCGTCGCCTGGCATTTCGCCTTTATTACGAAGCAATTGAACGAAAAGAAACAAGAAAATACTTTGTTTCCGTGGTTATTTTTCAAGCTTTAGCGGTTTCGCTACTCCTGCTTGTAGCCTTTTTCGCCCTTGTCTTTATCTTTAAAGGACTGATTTCCTGGTCAGTTTTTTTAGCGGTGGTCGCCTACGTCTTTATCAGTGACTATTACACTCTAACCATTAACTTAAACCGTGCCGAAGAACAAAGCATAGCCTTTGCCGTGTCTGAAATAAGCAGTGGTTTGTTGCGTTTTGGTTTGGCTATTGGCGCTTTTCAGCTTGGGTTTAGAACCCCTGAAGCCTTACTCTGGGCCATTTCCTTTGCACTGGTTTTGCCTGCCATCTTTTCGACCTACAATCTATCCAAAAGCTTGACGGGTGCCTTTGGTTTTAGCTTCTCCTCATTACGCGATATTTTGCGGCATGGCCCGGCGTCTATACCTGCACCGCTGGCGACCTGGTTTGAAGAGAGCTCTGACCGCATAGTGCTCGAGCGTCTCGGTAACAAAGACCTTGTGGGGCTCTACACTGCAAACTACGGCCTGGCCGACAAAATTATTGGTGGGCTGTCTCAGGCAGTTTTTATGATGTCCTGGCCTAACATTTTAAGGGCCTATACCAACAACGGTGCAGTAGCAGCCAAGCGGGCGATTCGGCAGGCTTTTCGCATGTACTTCTGGCTTACTACTGGCCCCATGTTGTTTATTGTTTTCTACTTCTCTTTATTAGCCAATCTCTTAGGGGAGAGCTATCAGCAGGCTGCCTATATTATGCCTGTGGTCGTGATTGCCACCTGGCTCAGAGACTTTAGAACCTATATGAACCGCCACATTGAAATCCAGAAACGTTTCTGGATTATGTCGGTTGTTACAGGAATTGGGGCAGTTGTTAACCTCAGCCTTAACTTTATTCTAATTCCACGTATGGGACTTATGGGCGCGGCAATAGCTACGCTAGCCGATTTTTCTGTGGTCACTATCATTTATTTCTTCTTAAGGCATCCTGACTTTTTTAGCATGCCTTATCAAGACTTGTTTGCCTGTTTTGCCTTTTGCGCGGTGGCTTACAGTCTACCCCGCATACTTTTTGAAGGGCTTTATCTTAGGGCAGGAGGGTTTATCGTTATTTATGCAACAGGTGTATTTATTGTCTTCTTTGGTGAAAAGATTTACTCGAGGCTCGAGGCTAAGTTCAGCAAAAAAGTCTCCGAATGAGGCGTCTTTTTTCTCACACCCCAAAAGCACAGAGCATGGTCAAATGCAAGCTATGAAACGACCCAAACTAACTTTTGTGATGACCAGCTTCATCATTGGAGGGGCCGAACGTCAGTGGACTCAGTATCTCTCGCAAAGGCCACAAAACCCCGACTGGGATATTGAAATTATAACGCTGATGCCCGCAAAAGCCGAAAGCATCGAACAATCGTTTATTGACAGTGGGGTAAAAACACTCCTGATTGACCGAACTACTACAAGTTTTCCCTTATTTTTGTGGAAGCTCTTTCGGGAGATTCAAACCCGCAAACCCGATATTGTCCATACCGTCCTTGATGGTTCAACAGCAACCTGGGGACGGCTATGTGCTCTCCTGGCGGGTGTACCCATCATCATGCACTCAGATAGAAACCTGAAGTCACCCATGGTTACTCCCTTACAAAATCGCCTCAGACCCTATCTCGACCGCTTTACTGCCCGCTTTTTGCCCAACGCCCAGGCCATTGCCGACATGCTGGTTGATAAGGGCATACCGGCAAACAAAGTCTTTGTCATGCCTAACTCAACCAATATTGAGCGTTTTGATCCAGAAACTACAGCCTCACTGAGAGACAAATGGGGTATCGCCCAAGAGGCCAGTGTTGCAGGCTATCTGGGTGCTTTTCGTAAAGCCAAACGTCTGGATTTACTCCTTGAGGCTATGCTTCTGGTGCCTGAAGAAAAACGCCCTGACTATCTGGTAATGGCAGGCACCGGGCAAGAAATGGATGACATAAAATCACGCATTGACAAGAGTGACTGGCTAAAAAGCCATTGCCTTTTATTGGGCAGTATCGATAACACTCCAGAATTCTTAAAAAGTATTGACTACCTCATGCTTATGTCAGACTTTGAAGGCTTACCTAATGTGGTTTTAGAAGCTATGGCAATGGAAAAACCTGTCGTTGCTACTGCCGTTTCCGATGTACCCACACTCATAGAAGGCGCAGGCATTCTGGTCGAAGCAGGCAATCCTCAAAGTATGGCTGAGGGTATGGAAAAAATGTTTACGATGCCAGAACTCGAGCGTAAAGCCCTGGGAGCCTTTGGGCGGCAAAAAGTACAAGATAACTATGAAATCTCTAAATCAAACGCCACCTTCTGGCAGCACCATGCTGACGTGATGCAAGCGAAGGGTCGGCTTTAAGTAATGGCCAGACTAGCTCTGTTTTTACCTAGTTTAGCTGGGGGCGGAGCGGAGCGCGTCCTGGTCGACTTGGCCGAAGGCTTTGCCCGGCGCGGCCACAGGGTTGATCTGGTTCTGGCAGCAGCCGAAGGTCCTTATTTAAAGACGCTTTCAGAAGCAGTAAATGTCATTGATTTGGGCGTCAGAAGAACCTTAAGCGCCACACCTAAACTTCGTGCTTACCTGACCAAAACCAAACCTGACGCACTTTTATCAACCCTCGAGCATGCCAATGTTGTGGCTGTCTTAGCGAATAAGCTGGCAGGTTCAGCGACCAAGGTTTTCATTAGAGAAGCCATTAGCACTTCAAATTCAACCATGGATTTAGGCAAAGCCAAAGCCTTTGTCGCCATGAGTCTGATGCGGCTTTTTTACCCCAGAGCTGATGGCATTGTGGCCGTTTCCGAAGGCGTGCAGGAAGATATGGTGAAAACCCTTGGGGTTAAGCCTGAGAAAATTGAGATGATCTTAAATCCGGTCTTGACCGAACGAGTTTTCAAACTGGCAGATGAACCCCTGGATCATCCGTGGTTTCAAACTGAAATTCCGGTACTTTTAAGCGTGGGTCGCCTGACCTATCAAAAAGATTTTCCAACCTTGCTTAAGGCTTTTGCCAGGTTACGAGCCAAACGGCAGGTAAGGCTTGTTATCTTAGGAGAAGGCGAAGAAAGAGATAAGCTCGAGCAAATTGCCAGTGACCTGGAAATTACAGCTGATCTGGATATGCCTGGCTTTGTCGATAATCCTTTTAAATATATGGCCAGAGCTTCAGCCTATGTCTTATCCAGCATTGCCGAAGGCTTGCCCAATGCCCTCATTCAGGCGATGGCGCTGGGTCGCCCGGTCGTTGCTACCGATTGTCCAAGTGGCCCAAGAGAGATCTTAGAAGGCGGGCGCTACGGCAAACTCATCCCAATGGGAGATGTTGAAGCCATGACCAAGGCCCTGACTCAGGTACTCAGCGAACCTCATAAGGCCATGAGTGATGACTGGGTGCGGCGCTATGAGGCCGAAACGGTTATAAGTCAGTACCTCGAGTTTATGGCTGTGACGCCAGTACCCGAAAAACAGGCACTGGGCGCGCATAGTTAGGTATGGTAGTTTCCATGAACGCTGCTACAAGCAAAAGCATAACGTTTGTCATAACCAGTCTGGTTTTTGCCGGAGCTCAGTCTCAGGTGATGGCACTGATGAAAAGTCTGAAAAAGCGTGGCTGGGATGTACGCCTGATCTCTATGATGGCGCCAGAAGCCCATACCGAAGAGCTCGATCAACTGGGTATTCCGTGGGCATCTCTTGATATGGCCAGAGGAGCCGCTGACCCAAGAGCCTTATTCAAGCTGAGAAGCATCTTAAGGGAATGGCAGCCAACTATCGTGCATAGTCATATGGTGCATGCCAATCTGCTCGCCAGACTTGCTCGAGTCCTTACCAAAATGCCGCTACTCATAAGTACCGCGCACAATGTCAGCGAAGGCGGTCGCATTCGTGAGCTTGCTTACCGCTTAACTGACCCGCTTTGCGAACTCACCACCAATGTCTCACAGGCCGCCGTTGACCGCTATGTAAGCATAGGCGCAGTCCCCCAAACTAAGATAAAGCTGGTGGTTAATGGCATCGATGCCAGTCGCTTTGTTTTTGGTCAAGAGGCCAGAGAGAAAAAACGTGCCGAACTTGGCCTTGATGAAACTTTTAGCTACCTTGCCGTAGGCCGCTTTGACCCGGAAAAAGACTACCCGAATATGTTTGCTGCCTTTAAAAAGCTACTGGAAACGCAAAGGGCCAAACTCCTGGTCGTTGGTCATGGCGGCATAGATATGCCTACCCTGGTTAAAGACTATGGACTTGAAAATGATGTCGAAATTTTAGGACTGCGCAAAGATGTTCCTGAACTCATGAGTGCCGTCGACGCTTACCTGATGTCTTCAGCCTGGGAAGGGCTACCCATGGTGCTGCTAGAAGCGGCTGCCAGTGGCCTCCCGATTGTTGCTACTGATGTCGGGGGTAATGCTGAAGTGGTACAAAACGGTAAAACCGGCTACATCGTTCCAGCGCAAAATGCCGATGCGCTTGCTAAGGCCATGCTCGAGCTGCAAACCCTAAGCTCTGAAGGCCGTCTGGCTATGGGACAAACAGGCAGGGCCTATGTCAAAGAACACTATGATATAGAGCGTATCGTTGACAAATGGGAAAGTATCTACCTGGAACAACTCGCCAAAAAGGGAATGACGGTCAGTGCAAAGTGAAAAGTAGAAAAGGGAAGGGTAGCTACCAGGTACGTTTAACCAGGTCCTAGGTACTCATTCTTATGCCTAAACTCTTAATTGCTACCACAGTTCCCATGATGATGCGCGGCTTTTTGCTGCCTTTTGCCGGCCACTTTAAAGCGCTAGGCTGGCAGGTTGACGCCATGATGAGCCCGGCTGACAGCCCGCTAAACCGCTGGGATGAGTGTCAGGAAATCTTTGACCATATCTGGCCTATTAACTGGACCCGCAGCCCCTTTAGCCCGTCCAATTTTAGACTAGCACCAAAACAGGTGAAAGCAGCCGTTAGCGCAGGAAACTATGACATTGTTCATGTCCATAGCCCCATTGCCTCGTTTGTAACGCGCTACGCGTTAAAGGATCTACCCAAGCGGCCCAAGGTGATTTACACCACTCACGGGTTTCACTTTCATAAGGGAGCAAACCCGGTCATCAATGAAGTGTATAAAAGGCTCGAGCGCATAGCAGGCCCCTGGACAGATAAACTCGTGGTCATCAATCACGAAGATGAAGCGGCAGCCAAACGCTACACCATCGTCCCTGAAGAAAAAATCCTTTATATGCCCGGCATCGGTGTCGATGTAGAAAAGTACCGCGCCGCACACGTCACCAAGGCAGATACTGATGCCATTTATAAAGAACTTGGTTTAAACGAAACCGACAAACTCATCCTGATGATTGCCGAATTTAACCCCGGCAAACGCCACCGTGACGCCCTTAGCGCTCTAAAAGCAACGGGTCGAAAAGACATCATCTACGCCTTTGCCGGACTTGGTCCCTTAGAAGAAACTGCAAAAAAACAAGCTGCAGATTTAGGCTTAGGCGAGCAAATAAGAATGCTGGGCTACCGCAAGGACATACCCGTTTTACTAAAGGCATCAAATGCCTTACTTTTACCCTCAGAGCGCGAAGGCTTACCCCGGAGTGTACTCGAGGCCATGTGCGCGGCTACCCCGGTCATCTCCACTGAAATACGCGGGGTAGAAGACCTGCTGGCTAATAACTGTGGTCTTATGACCAAAGTTGGCGATGTAGAGGCCATAGCCAAAGCTCTCGTCTGGATAGCCGACCGCCCAGAAGAAGCCAAAGAACTTGGCTTACGTGGTCAGGAAAAGATGAAGCTTTTTAGCCTGGACAATGTCATTAAAATGCATGAAGATTTGTATGCAGAAGTGCTAGGAGATAGCATAAAATAAGCCAAACAAAATCATTTCTTTGTCAGGAGGAAAATGTGAACATAAAATCTAAATTTAACTTCAACAAGTCTATGGTTTTCATTGGGGCATTGCTTTTATGCACAGTCCTCTTAACTGCTTGTCCAGGAAGCCCTTATCAATCTAATCTTTGGTCATTTTATGTCGCAAATGTAAGCCAGGCAGAAGTTGGTAGCCCCGAAAAAGTGGAACCAACTTGTGAAGATCTACTAAAACTTAGAGTTAGTTCTGCCGATAAAGTTATTTATGAAAGCCCTCTAATCAAAGAACAAGCCTCTGATAGTCAGACAAAAGAACCAGAAGGTTCAGATAAGATTATTCCCGTAACTATAGAAGTCTTTTGCCTGGCGGAAGATAATACAGAGCTTGGCTACTCCAAATATACCGAAACCTTTACTTTTGATCAGCCTAAAGTCATTTCTGCGGTAGACGCTAAAGGCGACCCAGGTTTCCTTTCTGGTCAACTAGCGTTTGCCGTTGGTAGTTGTATAGAGGCAGTCGAGCATCGTGGTATTAATTTATGTGTTATGGCGGCAGGTTTAGAATCCAACTAAACCCCTAAAGATGTTTCGGTTTAGAACTATACTGAAAACCCTATTGTGGCAGAATACTTTATGGGTTTTGGGAGTGGTCACTACTCAGCAATCGAGAAATACAACATTTTCTGGCAAGGTACAGTTTCAATTACGATTAGAACGGTAGATGAAGATGCATTTGGAACAGTTCCCAATCGTTACTGGAGCCTTTCTGGTACTTGGGGCACTGAAAGAGGTGTTTTTACTAAGTAAACTATCGTACATTCTTTACTCACTTTTGTTACTTTCTATAGTTTTTCTAACTAGCTGCAATCCCGAATTCTATGTTGGCCAAACATGGCAGTATTCGGTTCTTAACTTTAGTCAAAATCAAGGTACCTGCTCAGGAAATTTAAAATTGAAAGTGAGTACCGAGGATACGCTTATGTTTGAGAGTCCAGATGTTGCAGTTGGAGATGAATTTACAGACTATGTAGC
>JAGQHN010000136.1:0-4723 GCA_020431825.1 Trueperaceae bacterium
GGCAACATAAGTCCCAATAAGTGCTGCGGTCGTACTCCAGCTAAGACCATGGACAAAGTAAATCGCCAAGATCAAGATGCCACCTACACCCAGTAAGGAAACCAGCGTAGGGTTCCAGCCCGCCAGAATGCGCGGCACAATAAAGGTCATGATGATAAACAGACTTGCTCCTGTCGCCAGGAACGCTCTGAGACCTTTAAACCGAGCAACCGCTACCGAAACAAACAAAAAGAGTAGTGTCAGATAAAGCAGCACAGGTCGCCTCACCCAATCTGAAACCGCATAGGTAAGTGTGCCATCTGGCCCCGGAGCATAGTAAAGCTCTACTCTTTCACCCACTTTAAAATCTGGCAGGTTAATGCTGGACATATCGCCAGGAACTGCTGTGCCTAAATCTGCCGCCACCGTCTCACCAGCGGACAACTGAACCGTAGCCGTGTTGCCATCTATCGCAATGATTTTACCTTCCAGATAGCCAAAACGCTCATCCTGGGCAAGCACCAAAGGTATATAGCTGAGCACAAAGAGAACGAAAGCCTTAGTAGGAACTCTGATTTGCATAAAGAAAAAGCTAACATGCAAAAATGAGAAAGCCTGAGCGACATAAAGCTTCACCTTTTATGCGGGTTAGACGGTTTGCCCGCCAAACTCGAGCCCAGCAGCTAGAATAAACAAAGCGCATGAAACAAAAAACCACTGACCTAAGGCACTGGCAACGAGTTCCCTAGCAAAAGCTTCTTCTTAAAACCCTGGATCAGCTGACCCTGGTCTATTTGCAAGCCCTTGAAGTCAGCGAACCACTATGGGTCAAGTGCGCCGACAGAGCTATCAAGATTATGGATAATGGATACCAGTGGCTGTTTATCTGTCAGTTTGATAAACCCTACTGCGTTACGGCCCAATTTGACGATCAAGGACGTCCGGTACAGTGGTACGTTGACATTGTCGCAAAATGGCACCAGTCAGCATCAGGCTTTCCTTATTTTGATGATCTTTATCTGGATATTGTTTGTACCCCAGCAGGCAGTCTGGACATTCAGGATGCCGATGAGCTAGCCGAGGCACGTCAGACGGGTATTATCAGTGAAAGGCACTATAACTTTGCCTGGGCAGAAGCCTGTGGGTTATGCGATCAAATCAGAGCTAAGCGTTTTGAGCCCATTTTGCAGAGCCAGAACTGTCTCGAGCTTTTTAAGCAGGATTCTGACAATCAGGGCACAACCCATAAAGCGTAAGTTCGTGATTCTGAACTTTGAACCCGCCCGGCAAAGTTACCCCTTCCAAAATCGCCACGGGGCATTTGGCAGATAGCTCAAAGACTTGCAAACAAACCTCACAGCGAAAATGATGATGATGTCCGCGCCCGGCAGGTTCATAACGAGTAGAGTCATTGGGCAGATGCACGGCCACGATTTCACCCTGTTCCTCGAGACTACTCAAATTACGATAAACCGTGGCAATCCCCAGACTCTCCTGCTCCTTTGAGGCTTGCTCGAGGACTTCCTGAGGCGTGAGCGGACCCGGAGCAAACTCCAGAGCATTTAAGATGGCGCGGCGCTGACTGGTCTTTCTTTGCATAAGCTTAGCCGCCCTGTGAGCTTGCCAGCATAGGTCCCAGTGGGCGCCCACCCAAAAGGTGCATGTGCAGATGAAAAACTTCCTGATGTCCGTGCTCTTTGCAATTTACAATCAGGCGGTAACCCTGATCTAAACCATCTGCCTCTGCCAGTTTACGTGCGACCGTAAACAGCCGACCAAGTGCTGCTTCATCTTCTTCAGTGACATCGGCAGCGGTAGCAATGGGTTTGTTTGGCACAATCAGAATGTGACTGGGCGCTTGCGGGTTAATGTCCCTAAAAGCAGTAACCAGATCATCTTGATACAAAATATCAGCAGGAATTTCTTTACGAATAATTTTGGCGAAAATGGTGTCAGACATAACCCTAGTTTAGCGCTTTGAACTGGTAAGTAGTAAAGCAGTGAATCGTTTAAGACTTCAGGCTTTCACTGGCTCGAGGCTTTCCTTTCGACCCCAGTGCAATACCAAGGGCGACAATCAGCGTGGTTAGCAAAACACTAGCGACCAGTCCCCAGCGCAAATAGCGCTGCCTGGCTGCGAGGCGCTCAGCCTTAAGCAGTTCAAAACTTTCCCACCAGGAATTTGCCAGTTCCACTATCATTTCGCGGTTTGCCTGTGCCAGACCGTCATAAATTGGAGTAGGCAACTCATCTTCAAAAAGCAGAGCACTGTAGTAATTCTCAAACTTTAAATTGGGTAATAAAAGTTCAAAATCTGGCACCACCTGAGCGGGCTTTCCGCCCACCTGTACTGAGGCAGCATGCACCAGATAGGGTATATCATTGGTATCTTTGCCCCAGTTGCTAAAGTAAAGCACATAGACAAACCCTTGCTCCTGGGCGCAACTACTCGTCTCATGATGAGGAATGTCGTACTGATCGAGGGTCTCGAGTAAAGAGGCATGAAGGCTTTGGCTAAGCTTAGCTATCTCAGCACCATCAGGCTGGTCAGCCTTATCCGTAATCGCTACCTGCACAGACGCTGGCTCAATACAAAGGTCTACACCCCTTAGTTCATTAAAGCTAATGGTATGAGCCCATCCGAGACTAGGTAAGAGCAAGGTAAAAAGGCAAATAAGCCAGCGCACAAAGGTTAGGCTAGCATGGTTAACGATTCGTTTCTGCGAATTTTATGAAACCTGAAAGGCCAGGTGCTATAAACACCTGGCCCAACGTCGAAAGAACTTAGTTTGCAGCAGTTAGCTGGCTATCCAGCTCACGAATCGCCTGGGCGATTTCGTCACTGTTGCCATGACCAAGCTCGAGCCACTCAATCATCAGGCTGCTGCCGTCTTGGGTGATTTTTCCAGCGTACAGCGTACCTACATCCAGATTTCTGGCTTCATCAGCCACAAATTTGTAGAGCACACGTTCACTACCATCATCACCAAAGTAAACGGTTTTTTCATCTGGCATTACCAGGGCATTTTCAACACTTAATCGGCCCATTGCATAGTGCTTAACCACTTTGCTTCCGACGCCTTCTTCAGGCATAACTTCAATGGCGTAGCCATAGTCAAAAGGATTAGCGAGACCACCGACATAGGTAGTTAAAGCAGAAGCTTCACTGGCCCAGGCATCGGCTGACTCGGCAGGATATTCCTCACCACTTAAACCAGTATTCCAGGGGGTTACGCTGGCAAAACAGTTGGTGCGAGTGCCATTGACCGAAGCAAAGTCAACATATTCCCCATCAATGACCTCCCAACCCATATCAGTAGCACGAATATAAATTTTGCTAATGCCACCAGGAACGCATTCATAGTTGGTATACAGGTAACCTTCGGTGCCAGTTTCATTTGTTGGCAAGAACATATTGCCATCAAAGTCATTGCAATAAAGCAAAGTCTCGCCGCTATGCAGTGCACGAACTTCACCAAAAGCCGCACCACTTAGTTCTCCCGGCATAGCATCGCCAGTACGACCCAGAACCTGATAGCTACCAGCAGCTACACGGGCTACTTTTCGCTCATCACCTTCAGGGACACTTAAGGCCTCAAATTCATCAGTATTGGCATTAAATCCTGCTACGACACCAATCACGCTTCGGTTAAAGGGATAGACATTCTCCGGGTCCGGGTGCTGAACATTCATAAACAAGGTGCCATTTTGACTTATATGAAGTCCTGTAACTTCAGCTCCGTTAGGAACCGTTGCAAAGCGCTTAAGCTCCTGTGTTGCAGGATCAAACACAAAAAGCATGTTGTTCTGGTGATTTCCTGTATCTTCACCAATCCAGACCCTGCCTTTGGCATCAACGGCAATATTATCCGGGTTTGAAATGGCACCGAGGGCGCAGCGGTTAGCATCATCAGCGTTATAGGGACCACCTACGACAAAAGGCTCGAGCTTAAGAATGTTATAGGCGTCATCAAGGTCAGCGACCATAACTTGCCCACAGCGGTTTTCCTCGAGGGCAATAGCGCCTTCGCCATCCGTCATAGCTTTGGTTACATCGCTGATTGCGATATAAAGCTTCATATTCTGAGCGTCAAGAGCGACACCTTCCATCTTGTTAAATTCTGCTGTTGCACCTTTGTCTTTTGCAAAAGCGTAAGTCATGATAAAAGGCGCAGCAGGATGGTCTAAGGCCACAGCAGGAAAACTCTGGCTACTCGACCAGGATAAAAATAAAACTGCTAAAAGTAATAAGGCATTTCTCATAAATCCTCCAGTGCAGCATATCTGCGCACTTACGCTAAAAGGCAATTGTCAGAACAGTGTAAGCTCGAGGTCAGATAATAAACATCCTTTTCAAAGAAACCCTTGACGCTCCAAGCCAATCGCCTGATAGACTGTGCCAACCCTGCTACAGGGTTTGGAGGTAGCTATGAAGAAGCTATTGGTTGTTCTCACTTCCCTCTTTTTTGTACTTGCCCTTGCTCAGGAACCTTTAAAGGTGTTTGCGGCCTATGCCACAGCCATCGAAGAACCCTGGGATGGGGTCATTCATCAGGCCCTGCTTGCTGCTCAGGAGGCCGGGCAAATTGACTACGAATTTACCGATGAAATTGGCTATGCCGGAGACATGGAACGCATTTTGCGCGAGGTCGCTGATGAGCAGACGCCTGCGGTTATTTTTGGTGACGCTTTTGGCAATGAAGAAGCTGTGCGCCGTGTCGCAGCCGATTATCCTGACATTGCT
>JAGQHN010000136.1:4821-14121 GCA_020431825.1 Trueperaceae bacterium
CTTTGGTTCAGGCCTTGGCCCCTCAGAACCCAATCTTTCGGTCTTTGATAACTGGATTCACGAACCTGCCTATTTAAGTGGTCTTATTGCAGGGACTTTAAGTGAGTCAGGTGTCATAGGCGTAGTAGCTGGTTACCCCGTTCCCGAAGTCAACCGCATTGTTAATGCCTTTGTTGTGGGTGCCCAGGAAGCCAATTCTGACGCAGATGTCAAAGTCACTTTTATCAATAGCTGGTTTGACCCTGCCGCCGCCAAAGAAGCTGCCCTTGCACAAATTGATGCTGGTGCTGATGTGCTCTTTGCCGAGCGTTTTGGCGTGATTGAAGCAGCTCAGGAAAAAGGGCTTTACGCCTTTGGCAGCATGAGCGACCAGAACAGTCTTGCACCTGAAACAGTGGTAACTGGCCCGGTGTGGCATATGGAACCAACGGTACAGTACATCATCAGACAAGTTGCCGGGGGAACCTATACCGCCCAAGACCTAAAGGACTTCTCCATGATGGCCAAAGGCGGCGCAAGTCTGGCCCCTTTACATGGTTTTGAAAGCAGCCTGCCTGCCGAACTTGTTGACATGGTCAAAAATCGGGAACAGGAGATCTTAACAGGTCTTTACCGCGTACCCATCAACGAAGAAGCCCCCAAGTAATTTTTATCTAGCCTGGGAAGTGCCTTTCCACTCCCCGACTTAAGCTATGCCCCTCCCTTATATCAGTCTCAAAAATCTGTGCAAACGCTTTGGCTCCCTTACCGCCAATGAAAATGTCTCCCTCGAGCTTTACTCGGGTGAGGTGCTGGCACTCCTAGGTGAAAATGGCGCAGGTAAAACAACGTTGACCAAAATGCTTTACGGCATTTATCAACCTGATGATGGAGAAATCTTTTTGGCAGGTAGCCCGGTCAGATTTCGCTCGCCTGCCGACGCCATACGAGGCGGGGTGGGCTTTGTCTCACAGCATTTTTCGTTGGTGCCCAGTTTTACGGTGGCAGAAAACATCGTCCTGGGCCGGGAGGGCGCAGCGATACTTTATAAAGAAGCGCTCAATAACAAGGTAAAGCAAGCAGCGGAGCGCTTTGGTCTAAAGCTCGAGCCCTCAGCACTGGTACGTGACCTCTCCGTAGGGGAGCAGCAACGGGTAGAAATCTTAAAAGCCCTCTACCGCAACTGCCAGCTTTTAATCCTTGATGAACCGACGGCAGTTCTTACGCCTCAGGATGTTGAGAAACTGTTTGCAACCCTCCGGCACCTGCAAAACCAGGGACTCTCAGTCATCATTATCACCCATAAGCTTGATGAGGCCATGGCGATAAGCCAGCGCGTCGCTGTCTTGCGGCTGGGTAAACTGGTCGGTGTTGAAGCTACCAAAAAAACCAGCGCCAGGGAACTTGCCAGACTCATGGTTGGGCGTGACACGGTACCTGTCACTAAAAACCTTGAGCATGACGCTGAAAAAACCGTGGCTCTGTCAGCAAAAAACTTAACCGTTAAAGACAAGCGCGGACTGACGACACTAAAAGAAGTGTCACTCGAGCTTCATAAGGGTGAGGTGCTAGGTATAGCTGGTGTCGCAGGAAATGGACAAACTGAGCTGGTAGATGTTTTAACAGGTATGCGTGAACCAGAATCTGGCTCGCTTAGTTTGAATGGCAAAACGCTGACTCTGGGCAACGCTCGAGCCTTTGAAATGGCAGGCGTGGGCCGCATTCCTGAAGACCGCTTGAAGGGGGTTGTCGGCGACTTGAGCGTGGCAGAAAATTTAACGCTCGAGCATATTCCTCAATTTACGCAGAGGGGTCACCTGAAAACAGGAGCAATGACGCAGGAAGCCGAGCGACTTATTAGCGCTTTTCAAATCAAAGCCAAAGCAACGGACAAAGCTCGCACCCTGTCGGGGGGCAATATTCAAAAAATCATTCTGGCAAGAACCTTATCCAGAAATCCGAGCGTGGTTATAGCTGCTCAACCGACCAGAGGGCTGGACATAGGAGCAACCACCTTTGTTCATGAGCAACTTCTGGCACAAAAAGACCGAGGTGCCGGTGTCCTGTTATTATCAGAAGATCTTGATGAAATTTTACGTCTCAGTGACCGCATTCTGGTGATGTATGGCGGTAGCATTGTGGGCAATTTTCTAGCGCACGAAGCCAACGTCGAAACCCTGGGATTAGTCATGGCAGGAAGCAAACATGTTTCGGCTTGAGCGCGGTTCCCCACCCGTCTGGTGGCGCGCCCTCTTACCCGTTCTGGCAGTACTCATCACCTTTTTGCTGGTAAGCCTGGCGATCTGGGCAGCAGGCGCTAACCCTCTTGATGTTTTCTACGAAATGCTCATTAAGCCGCTTACCAAACGCACGGCCCGTTTTGAAATCCTGGTACAGGCCACTCCCCTGCTGCTTACTGGCATTGCAGTTACCTATGCCTTTGCCGCAGGTTACTACAATATTGGTGCTGAAGGTCAACTCTATGCCGGTGCACTTATGGGCGCTCTGCTTGGACCAAAACTTGGGGGCCTCCCGCCCTTTTTTGCGATCACGGTTATGCTGCTAGCGGGTTTCCTGGGTGGCGTACTATGGGCACTGGTACCCGCCCTGTTAAAAGTCCGCTTGAATGTCGATGAGGTTGTGACCACGCTCCTCCTAAATTCTGTCATTATCTTTTTTATCAGTGCCCTGCTCAATGGCGTCTGGCGTGACCCGATAAGCGGCTGGCCGCGCAGCCCCTCAATCGCTGAAAGTGCTCAGTTTCCTGGCATCATTCCGCGCTCGAGGGTTCACCTTGGTTTCCTTCTGGCCATCCTTGCGGTCATTAGCTTATGGTGGATTTTAAAGAAAACGCGCTTTGGGCTCGAGCTTAGGGCGGCTGGTCTAGGCAAAGAGGCCGCCCGATTTATGGGGGTCCCTGTAGCAAAAACCATGCTCACGGCTGCACTTATCAGTGGCGGCATTGCCGGACTGGCAGGCGTCAGCGAGGTAGCAGGCGTTCACTATTATTTGATTGATGGTATTTCCCCTGGCTACGGTTACACAGGCATTATTGTGGCGACCTTTGGTGGTCTGCAGGCACTTGGCGTAACCATTGCCGGACTTTTTCTGGCTCTGGTGGACACCGGAGCACTTTCGGCAAGTCGCTCTCTAGGCATACCTGTCTACCTGGGCGATATTATTCAGGCAACGCTGCTGATTGTAACTCTGGCAGTATTACTCCTTAATCGCTACCGCCCTGTGAGGTCACGCTGATGGACTTTCTTTTTGCCCTCCTTGGGGCCACCTTGCGTATCAGCACCCCTATCCTTTTAGCGGCTCTAGGCGAAACCCTGATAGAGCGAGCTGGTATTTTGAACCTCGGGATTGAAGGCACCATGGTGCTTTCAGCATTTTGCGGCTTTGTCGTGGCTCACTTAAGCGGCTCACTATGGCTAGGTTTGGTCGCTGCAATTTTAACGGGCATCCTTCTTTGCTCGCTTATGGGACTTTTGAGCGTGACGCTAAACTTAAATCAGCATGTAGCTGGTCTGGGCATAACGCTATTAGCCAGTGGTCTAGCGCTCTTTAGTTTTCGTCTGGTCTATGGCGGCTCGAGTACCCCCCCCTCGCTAGACCATTCTTTTCCTCAATTAGCTATTTTTAAAGGAACGGTGCTCGAGCCCCTATTTAGCCAGTATGGCATTACTTATGTGGCTCTACTGCTGGTTCCTCTCTTAGGCTGGCTCCTGCAAAATACTGCCTTTGGTCTGCGCCTCAGATCTGTGGGTGAAAACCCAGAAGCCGCTGACATTGCAGGGCTAAATGTCTACTGGGTTCGCTATCAGGCTCTTATTGTTGGCGGAGCCCTGATGGGTTTAGCTGGCGCTTTTTTGAGCCTGGCGCAGCTTGGTGCCTTCACTCACGGCGTGGTCAATGGTCGCGGCTGGGTCGCAATCGCCATCGTCATCTTTGGCAACTGGCAGCCAAGCAAGGTGTTATATGGCGCTTTGCTGTTTGGCTTTTTACAGGCTCTGCAACTCCGCTTACAGGCCCAGGGCATCCCCTTACCCTATGAGGCACTTTTGGCGCTTCCCTATATCATCACCATTGTCATCTTGGCCCTAGCAGGACGTAATGCTTCTTATCCAGCGGCGCTATTAAAACCTTATCGGCGTGAAGGCGCCTAGCTATATCCCATCTAAAAAACAATCTATTTCTAAATATGATGTTGGCCATTAGCGTTGTCAACCAAAATTGCCGATTGTTTCACCTGCTATAGCAGTCTGGAAAAACCTTTTGCCTGCACATTCCATGTCATACTTAAGCCCAAGCTTGAACTGTTGCCAGAAATAATCTGGCTGGCTAAACCGTGAAAGGAGTGCTGGCGTCATTTTTAGACCAGCAACGTAGCATGCGTGAAAACACCGTAAGAACCAAGTTTCAAAAAGGTGAAGCCGTCGTCAATGGGTGGCTTCAAATTCCTTCGGGCGTAAGTGCAGAAGTTATGGCGATGGCTGGCTTTGACAGCCTGACACTCGATCTGCAACATGGTTTGCTGAGCTACGACACAGCTCTCCCGGTCTTGCAGGCTGTTTCCATCACTCAGACTATTCCGATAGCTCGAGTTCCCTGGAATGAACCCGGTATCATTATGAAAATGCTGGATGCCGGTAGCTACGGCATCATCTGCCCCATGGTCAACACTGCCGATGAATGTGCAGCCTTTGTAAGAGCGTGCCGCTACCCACCCAAAGGTTACCGCAGTTTTGGACCTACCAGAGCCTCCATGTACGCTGGTGACGGCTATGCCAAAAATGCTAACGATACCGTTTTAACCTTTGCCATGATCGAAACGGCCCAGGCGCTGGATAATCTTGACGCCATTCTTTCTGTTGATGGTTTAGACGCGATTTATGTTGGCCCAGCTGACCTCAGTCAATCCTTAGGTGGCCCTCCTGGAGCTGACTGGGAAGAAGGCAAGGCAGCTGACGCTGTTCTGCATATTGTTGAAAGGGCCAAGGCTCACGGCATTTACGCAGGTATTCACACGGGTTCTGTAAACTATGCTCGCAAGATGATTGAAAAAGGTTATCAATTTGTCACTCTTCAATCTGACCTTGGGTTCTTACGCGCCAAAGCTCAGGAAATCGTTGACGGTATGAAAGACTCATCAGGTAAAGAAGAAGGGTCTTCTCCTTACTAAGTCTGCTTGAACATTAAAAAAGCTAGGTCAAACCCTGGCTTTTTGCATTTATCGGCGCTTTTGCGCATAAAATGGTTTATGGACTTATCAAAAACGATTACCGCGTCCTTTAGCGATTCATTCAGGGATTTTAGCGAAAGGGTTCATAAGCTTGCCGAGGGTTTAAGTGAGGAGCAGTTCTGGACTCATCCTTACCCTTATGGCAATAGTTTTGGTCATCTGTGCCTGCATATTATGGGCAATTTGAATCACTTTATTGGCGCAAAGCTCGAGCATACAGGCTATGTAAGAAACCGAGAACTCGAATTCACTGACCCTGTTCATCATCCTAAAGGGGAGGTTCTGGCTAATCTTGATCAAACCATCACTATGGTGATTGAGAGTCTGGAAAAGCAAACAGAGCAAACCTGGAATCTGCCTTTTGAAGTAGCAGGGCTCGAGGACGTAAAAGACCGCTTTAGCATTTACTTGAGGGTCGCCGCCCATTTTCACCACCATATTGGTCAAATGATCTACCTTGTTAAAGAGTGGCAAAAAGCCTGAAGCAAACTACCTAAATCCTGGTTTAAAGGAGCTACCTATGCCTGCCTATATCATTGCGCAAATTAATGTCACCAACCCAGAGCAGTACAAGGAATACACCAAACTCACCCCTGCTGCCATTGCCAAATATGGTGGCAAGTTTATCGTTAGAGGAGGAGATAAGATGACACTCGAGGGCCCTGAAGAAACTCGTCGAGTCGTTTTAATTGAATTTCCTGATATGGAAAGCGCTAAAACCTTCTGGCACTCAGCAGAATATGAAGAAGCCAAAGCCAAACGAAAAGGTGCAGCCGAAGGATCTTTTGTTCTGGTGGAAGGCCTTTAGGTTACAGATAGGCTTATATAAAACGAAACGAAGTCCATATGGACTTCGTTTCTGCTTCAACTAAGCCGCACTCAATTCGGCTTCACATTCAGCATTTCATTACATGACGACACTTAGGTGAGCAAAAACCGTTGAGCCAAGCTGGGTAAAGGTTGCTCTTAAGTGATAGTCAGCATTAACATTACAACCACAATCAAAAGCGTAGGTATTGGCGGTACCAACGACTTCAACAGGGTTAAAGTTCATGGCTTGCAGTTCAGCTAAGAAGTAATCTGTAACTTCTTCTAATTGGGCATTTTTAAAAGCTATGTCTATGCCCAGATTAGCAACTTCGATACCAGCAGAGCCTTGATAATAGGTATCAATGTAGCTTTGATTGTAGTCACCAGCTTCGTCAAGTTCTGCTATTTCATCGTAGTTAAGTTTGATGCCACCTTGGGCGGAATCATCAAGGGTAACCATGACAACATCAGCGGAACGACTTAGATGGATGTAGCCATAATCTTCTGCAGTATAGTCAAAGCCTTCATCGGTAAATTCAACATCTGTTGCCAGATATGGGATGCCAAAGAAGTTCTGGGCAAAGACAAATCCTGCAGCCATAAAAACGAGACTGAACATTAGTACTGACAGGCGTTTCATCATTTTCCTTTCAAGAAACTTGGTCAAGCCCAATGGTGCCTGACCCTTAGGCTGGATGCATTTTTTGCTCTCTGGGTCTTAACACTTCCCAAATGGCAAAGAGTACAACGACAGCACCCAGGAACCACGCTGTCCAGCGCTCGGCCATGCCGAAAGCTAACAACCAGGGCGTGCTAAGGGTGATAAATCCAAGCAGCATCGAAAGCCATTCTGTACCTTTAAGGGGTTTATAGAACTTTTGCAAAAGCGCAAGAGCAAAAATAAACACACCCAGTACAATAAAGCTCCAGAATGCGCCACTTTGCGTGGGTAGCCTTAAGATCCAGGGGCTAGCAAATAGGGCTAGGCCAGCTACCATTACCACCCAGTCCTGCCAACGTTTGGGCATACCCGACCTCCTTTTGAGTTCTGCTTAACTCACCTGTCAGTATGAAGCTTTAAGGATGCAAAAGCATCCTTAAAAGCCTTACTTTTATGTAGAGAAAGACTTACAGGGTTTTGGTTTTTGCAAAAGATTGCTGCAGATAGTCCTAGCTCGAAAGGACATTCTTAACTATAAAAAGACCCTTGAAAGAGGCTACAGTTTAGGGGAGCATTGTCAACTCACCTTCTTTACTTCGTTGCCTTTTTTGCATAGTGGCAATTCTCAGGAAGGAACCAGGATGAGTCAGTTGAACCTTATTCAACAAAAACCTGAATACACTCGAGCCGGTAGCTTCCCCTTTTCTCAAGCAGACTAACTTGCACCTGAATAGGCCAAAGACCGTTCAGGCACCCCTTTGCATCAGGCCCAGGAGTTTCCAAAAGTGTCTACTCAGGCGATTTGGCGCTTTTAGAGTGGAAATAAACCAAGCTTCTATGAATGAGGTCTTCTAATGAAACCGTATCTTACTTCTTCAGAGCAGCGGTTAAATACCAAGCAGCTCAATCAGACAGTATTTCTGGTTGACGATCACCCAACTGTCAGAGCTGGCATTCGTACGCTTCTCGAGCATGAAGCGGGTTTGCACGTCATTGGCGAAGCCAGTTGTGCTAAAGAGGCTTTGACAAAGATAAGTAAACTCAAGCCGGATATGGCTATTCTTGACATTTCACTACCCGATTGGTCTGGTACAGAGCTGGCAAAACAATTGCGTAGAAAGGTATCTGAAGTAAAGCTCATTGCACTATCTATTTATGATGACACCCATCATATTCAGGATTTTTTGGCAGCAGGAGGCATGGCCTATGTTCCCAAAAGCGGTCTCACTCGAGATCTCTTAGCTGCGGTCACTGAAGTGAGTCAGGGTCGATATTATCTACCAGAGACTGCCCTAATCCAGCTAGCGGGCATGTTTAAGGACATTCCAGTTTTACAGGATCAGCTCACCGAACGCGAAAATTCTGTTATAAGACTAATGGCCAAAGGCCTAACCTTTAAAGAGATTGGTCAAATACTCGAGCTTAGTCCCAAAACAGCCGCTACCTATCGGCGGCGCGCCTCAGAGAAACTGGGCTTAAAAAGCCGAGCGCAGCTCATGCGCTGGGTCTTTGAGCATCCTCAAGTAAAAACGCAAAGCCAATAGCCTCGTTTGCTCTCTAAAAGCCATTGAGCAAGCCAGAGTTACAAAGATTTTAAGCCACAGTTTTGCAGTTCACCTTAATTCTAAAGAAACAAACTGTTTTGCCTGTTTTAAAAGTCTGGTTAAGGTTTTGATTTGGCTTATTTCCAGATACGCAAGGCACAATTACGAAGCCAGCAGAGGTCTAGGTCTCCAAGAAAATAAGGCAACCCCCGAGAGGTTGTAGAAGCGCTTGTTAAACGAAGTCAAGAGGGTATTAAACATTTCATTTTGTCTTATCTCGATAGGCTAGGTCTCTCCGACAAATCTTATGCGTCTAACAAAAGTATACCTATACAGGCCTTTACTACTATGTTTACTTATCGGCTTGTAATATCAGAGTGCCGTTTCAATGACCTTAAGACCGCTCGTGAGAGCGTAGCCTTAGACGACTCCACCCATAACATCATTTTGGCATTTTGTTATAAGACTTCTCTTTTACCTTTTCCTGTTACGAATTACGGTCAGCCCATATTTCTTTACCAAGAATTCCAGCTACAATTAAGCAATGAAACGAATCGTTTCAACCCTATCTCTAAGCTTCCTAGCCGCTTGCTCTTTTGCACCATTAAGCATACCTGTGGCAAATTTTTATATTGCCAGTGGCTCGAGCGCTACGCTTATCTGCTATTCCAAAGTAAGCAAAGCCATTACGGTACAGTTTGCCAGCGTGGTTTATGAAGGAGATGCTCTTTATCAACCAGGGCAGGGCCTTGGTGATAATTCAACAGTTGAGCTGCAACTTTATGGACGAGCAAGCGACCCCGACCCTGGCTCGAGTGCTCAGGTAAAGTGCGTTAACGAATCTGCCGAGGACATTCTGCTTTCCAGCACCCCGATCAGTCTGGTAGCCAATGAGCAAAAGCGTGTCTTTGCAGGAGGCTCGAGCCTTGCCCAACTTGTTAGCAAAAACGAGTATTATCTGGGCGGCTCACTCAATGATGGCACCATTTTCGGTTTCCCCGGCAGGATTGACTTTACGGACGGGGTAGTTAAGGCAAACTTTTAAGTCCTTCAAAATAGGC
>JAGQHN010000137.1 GCA_020431825.1 Trueperaceae bacterium
TCTCTTGCTTCTTCTTGCTTCTTCTTAGCATCCTCTTTCGGCTAAGCACCTTTCTTATACTCGAGCTTCCTTGTGAATCTCTGCTAACTGGAGCTTTGCAGCTACCGTTGCTACACGCCTTAACTCGGCCTGCTAAAATACTCCGCATGAGTCAAATCCCCGAAATTGATATTTATGAAACCCAAAAACGTATGGCTGAAGGTTCTTTACTCATTGATGTACGCGAGCAAAACGAATATGACGAACTGCATATTCCTGGTAGTATCTTGCTACCCCTCTCAGAATTACAAGAACGCTACAGCGAGCTCCCCAAAGACAAGCCTCTAATTATGCAGTGCCGCAGTGGTGGGCGGAGCGGCAGAGCCACCGAATTTTTGTTAGCCAATGGTTATGAAGATGTAGTGAACATGGCAGGCGGCATACTCGCCTGGTCAGCCGCTGACTTAGAAACCGAGTAAGCCCTGATTTCTGGCAGGTTTGACCTGAGGTGAAGTTCTAAAAAAGCATTCACGATATTTGGGTCAAACTGCTTACCCGCCTGTTCTTTTATTTCTAAAACAGCTTCATCAATAGTACGAGCACGGCGGTGTGAGCGGTCATGGGTAATGGCGTCAAAAGCATCAGCAACCGCTAAAATGCGCCCTTCAATAGGGATTTCTTCGCCACGTAAGCCTTGTGGGTAACCGCTACCATCCCAGTGTTCATGATGACTTAAGGCAATCGACGAAGCCATTTGAATCAGGGGAGAATCACTGCCTGAAAGCAGTTGTGCACCAAAACTGGTATGTTCTTTAATGACCTCATATTCGGCGCGGCTCAGGCGACCTGTTTTGAGCAAAATACCGTCAGGGACGCCTATTTTACCAAGGTCATGAAGACGTGCTGCCCTAAGTAACATTTGACATTTCACTTTGGGCAGGCCAATGGCCTCGGCAATCAGCGAGGAAACTTGTGCCACACGCCAGACATGCTCTCCTGAATCATCATCGCGGTGTTCGGCAGCTTTTGCGAGCCGCACCAGCATTTCTACCTGAGCACTTTCAAATTTACGCGTTTTTTCCTCGAGCTGATGGTTTAGTCTAATCCTGGCAGCCTCGAGCTCTCTATGCACTTCACGCGTTTCAAGCAAATTGCGAACCCTTAGCAGCACCTCTACCGAATCAAACGGTTTTGCCAGAAAATCTTTTGCGCCCATCGTCAGGGCACGGCGCTTGACATCGGCACGACCATCTGCCGTCAAAATCAGGACTGGCAAATAGTCTTTAGCATCGACCTGCTCATTGAGCCACTCGAGCAAAGCCAGACCATTAATATTAGGCATATGCAGGTCTAAAAGAATAATATCTGGCTCTAAAACCTTGAAATGCTTCATGACTTCGCCAGCGTCATGATAGGTATAAACCTTCTTATAACCCGCTTTCGACAGCACGTTGCGCAAAATAGTGGTATTGGCAGGTTTGTCATCGACAACTAAAATGGTGCGTGATTGCAGGTTCATAAGGCATTCTAAGGAAACCCTCATCTCAATGGAGTGATGTTTTTGGCAGCACTCCTAAATGATGAAGATTTCAGCATCCTGTTTTAAGCCAAAACGCACCCTGACTGCTGTTATCAGGACAGGTGATGAAGAAAAACCCCGCCGCAAGTGGACGGAGTAGTCATTTGAATCTCGCAACCATCGCTTAAAGCTTGTTTGCAGCGATGTCTTTTATACTCGAGGAATGCAATGAAGCTTTAGCTAGAGGCTCGAGACCGCCTCTTTTAACGCCGGAACGACCTCGTTAACATCACCAACAATGCCATAATCTGCAACTTTAAAAATGGGGGCATCGGCATCTTTATTAATCGCCACAATAATTTTAGAGCGGTTCATGCCTGATAAATGCTGCACCGCACCTGAGACGCCCAGGGCAATATAAACGCCAGGTGCCACCGTTTTACCGGTTTGCCCTACCTGCTCACTGTAAGGGCGCCATCCTGCATCTACAACCGCTCTGGTAGCACCAATTCCGGCACTCAGGGCATCTGCCAGAGGTTCAACCAGCTTGGTGAAACCCTCAGCGCTGCCAACACCCCGTCCACCGGTCACAATAATGTCAGCTTCATCCAGGGCAACGCGGCCCGTCTTGGCGGCGGCTTTTTCGCCAACCTTGACCCGGTCATCGCTAGCCGCAAGGTCAGCTGCTTTCTTATCAACTGTTCCCGATGCACTCGCTTCTGCCACCGGGAAAATATTTGGCTTTACACTGATCACTATAGGCAAAGCTAGCGCCTTAACAGTTTCGGTAACTCTGGCCAGATAGCTAAACCGGCTTGCAATCACCTGACCACCTTCAACATCGAGCGACGTTACATCCTCGAGTAATGGGGCATCTAAACGCATGGCGACTCTAGCACTGTAGGAAAGTCCAGATTTTGAGGCACTGACCAGGACTGCCTTGGCCTCTAACTCTTTGGCAAGGTTTGTTAGCACCGTAGTGTAAGGCTCGGCACGCACATCAGCTAAGGCGGCATCTTCAACCGCTATCACTTTATTTACGTATTTAGCAAGTTCGCTGGCAGCACCACTAAGATCTTGACCTAAAAGGGCAGCTACAACTTCGCCACCCAGTTTTTCAGACAGGCTTTTGGCAGCACTCAGAAGCTCGAGTGCACTTTTTTTCAGACTTCCATTACTATGTTCTGCAATAACTAAAATCATCATCAAACCTCTTTATATAGCCTTGGCTTCTTCATGAAGTAGACGAGCAAGTTCCTTGGCGGCGTCAGCAGCGTCCCCCTGAACCACTTTATTCAGGCGAGATTTTGTCTGAATTTCTTGCTTGAGCACCTGAGTTTTGCCACTTGGACTACCGACATCTGCCAGCGTTAGTTTTTTCAGCTCTTTACGCTTGGCTTTCATAATATTGGGCAGAGTTGGGTAACGCGGTTCATTTAGCCCTTGCTGCGTTGTAATAACCGCAGGTAAAGGTAAGGTCAGGGTTTCTGAACCTTCGTCAGAATCATGGGTAACCGACAGGCTAGTGTCATTTATCTCTAATCTGGTTGTCCAGTCGCTGTGAGGCCAACCCAGCGCCTCAGCAATGGCAGGGCCAAGTGCAGCGCTATCCCAGTCAGCTTCTTTACCACCAACAAAGACCAGCTCTGCCCCTTCTTCCTGGATAATGCTGGCTAAAACTTTTGCCTGCGTAATAGGGTCAAGCGCTTCATCTGTTTCAATATGAATGGCCCGGTCAGACCCCATAGCCAGCGAGGTTCGTATGGCTTCTTCAAAGCGTTTGGGACCAAGCGCAAGTGAAATAAGCTCAGTGTCTAAACCACCTTCACGAAGTCTCAGAGACTGCTCAACCCCGTATTCATCCATACCGTCAATCACAAAGGTTACCCCGTCCAGGTCGATACCTGTCGGCGTTGCCCGAATGCGCGCCTCAGCGTCGGGCACCTGTTTTATAACTGAAATAATTTTCATACGTACTCCTTTATCAAAGCCATCGTTTCATACTAAAACCTGAGGCTTTTATCTGTTTGTAGTTTACTTACGTCAGCCCGTAACGCTTCTCGGGCTGCCTTTGCCCACGGATGGAGAACCTTAAGCCTGGCTCGCATCTCCCATAAATAATCAAGATAAACCAGCGAGGCCGCTTCGATAGACGCCTCGAGGGCAACAAGTAAATCAGGAAGATAGGGCGGCGTACCCGCCTGATCCCAGGCAATTTTATCGGCTACAAAGACGATATGATCTGATTTACTGGCATTCGCTTTAAGCGTGGTATGGCAAGAAATAGCACTTAAAACTGCCTGACTGGTGACGCCAAATGCCTCTTCTGCAAGCGCTGCCGATAATTTTTGATGAATAATCATGGGGAAATCGGCTTCTTCGGGCAAAACCTCGAGCCTTAGACCTTGGGCCACTGCAATGCGCTCACGGTTAGGAATAATGGCGCTTATATCGTGAAGCCAGGCTGCCGCACTTACCTCTTCAACATTTCCAGAAAAACGCTCTGCCAGTTCTGCGGCTTTTTGGGCAACGGCTTTTACATGGTGAAAGGTCGCCTCCTGACCATGGCTGGAAAGCAAAGAATGAACACTTGTTTCAAGATCAGCAAGTCGCTCAAAATCCCTGAGATAAGGGCTTAGCGGTGAGGAAGTCATGACACAGAAACTTTCTCAAACAGGAGATGAAAGAACCTTGCAAGTAGATAGTAAGGATAGCGGTCACACAGCTCGAGCTCCAAATCAAGGATGCTTTCTGGTGTCTTGCTCGGGTTATCAAGCACATAATCATTGATACAACGAATGCCGTACTGAGCTATGTTGCTAAGTCCAGCAGTTTTGGCAAGCTCAGTAACGTCTTCAACCGTTAAAAGGGCAACCTCTACTCCTAAAGCTTCGGTGGTATAGCTTGTAGCTGCCAGCGCCTCTCTGGCCCGAGCAATCGACTGCTGCTGCGTTGCCAGTCGAAAAGGTTCCGAGTATTTATTTAGTGAAACCAGCGAAAGCAACCCTCCAGGTTTGAGATACTGGGCCATTTGCCCTAAGGCTTTTTCACGATCGGGCAAATACTGCAAAACGTTATGACAGAGGATGACATCAAAGGCTTCTGCTTCAAGATACTCCTGCGCCTTATCAAGCTCGGTGTCATAAAGCTGAATGCAACTAGCAAGCCCGGCTGCTTCGATATTAGTTCTGGCCTGCTTAGCCATTTCTGTTGAGGGCTCGAGCACCACCACCATATGCCCAAGCCGCGCCAGATCAACAGCCTCCTGAGCACTTCCGCCACCAATATCCAAAATGGAAACAGCTTCAGCTAAGTGTTTCGCCAGATTATGCTGACGTAGGCTGTAGCCAAGAACATTCCAGGGTTGCGCCAGAACCTGCTGGTAGCCTTTCGCCTTTTCATTAATTGCCTCAACTTTATTCATATCTTAGAAATCTGGTAAGCGCTCCCGAATCTGATCACGAAGGTCTGTTAACTCAGGGTACTGGTAAAAAAACAGAATCTTTTGATGGGCAATCGTATCTGGCTCGGGCTTATCCTTAAGGATGAAAAAGGTCCAGGACTCAGCCATATCCTCGTCTGGATTGGTCGCCGCATAATCATTCACAAACTGATCAGGATAAGCCTCATACAGTTCACCTTCATCTAAAGATTCAAGCTCATCATAGAACTCGAGCCAGAATTGACCAAAGAAGGCGTTAACGTATGAATCCTGGGTACTACAGCCCTCACCTGTAAAATAGGTTGGGCAAGCTGCCACCGCCTCTTCATAAATAGCTTCGTCTTCCTCGTTTTGCAATACCTCAAGGCTTCTTGGTACTTGCGACGGCATAAGAAAAATGGTATGCCCAAATTCATGAATCATGGTTTGAACCAGCTCTTCCCCAAAATAAGTACCATCCAGCGCATCTAGCGCCAGGGTCCAGGTATCATAATTTTCGCCGTTGGGTGTCACCGAAGCCAAAATCTCTTCTTCCCCATCGGTAAAAATGGCAAGTCGGGTAATGCTGCGGCGGTACTCGAGCGGGATGAGTCCTGCAAAATCCTGCCATAAAACCTCGTGATACCCCTGATCCAACAGAATGTCCTCGAGTTCTTCATCGGTAGCAGCTTCCCAGTTTTCCACCGGATTAAGCAAATCATCACCCTGCACCGTGTAAATAATCAGGGCATCCTGACCCGCCTCATCAAAATCCTCTTGCGCCAAGGCAGTAAGGCAAAAAAGCAAACCTAACAAACCCATAAAAAAAACAAGCTGATGCTTTTTCATCTTAAAGACTGTTTATGACACTCCGTGAAATCACCAGCCGCTGAATTTCATTGGTACCTTCGTAAATCTGATTCAGCTTCACATCACGCAGGAGTTTCTCTACCGGGTACTCATTGACATAGCCGTAGCCACCATGCACCTGAATCGCTTCATTGGCAGCTTGAAAGGCTATATCGCTGGCGTAGCACTTGGCAATGGCACTGGCTTCGGTGTGGGGCATACCATTATCAACCAGCCAGGCTGCGTAGTAGGTTTGCCAGCGCGCAGTCTCAATGCCCATTTTCATATCGGCAAGTTTTATCTGGATGCTCTGAAGCTGGTTAATCGGCTTGCCAAACGCTAGACGTTCAGCGGCGTACTTGTTGCTTTCATCGAGCGCGCGGCGTGCCACGCCAATACTGCCTGCTGCTACCGGGACTCGAGTCTTATCAAGAGTTTTCATAGCAATCTTAAAGCCTTCGCCAACTTCGCCTAAAATGTTTGCTTTGGGCACCCGAACATTATCAAAAATTAATTCAGCAGTCCAGCTTGCTCGCTGCCCCATTTTGCCGTGAATCTTCTGATAGTTAAATCCCGGCGTATCTTTTTCAACCACAACAGCTAAGACGCCTTTATGTTTCAAGTCAGGGTCAAAGCTAGCAAAGACTACAGTAAAGTCAGCAAGACCCCCATTGGTAATCCACATTTTGTTGCCATTTAAAATGACCTCATCCCCGTCAAAGCTGGCTCGAGTTTTCATGGCAGCGGCATCTGAGCCATTATCAGGTTCAGAAAGAGCAAAGGCAGCCAGTCTGGGGCCTTCAAGTAAAGGGCTTAAAAAGCGCTTCTTTTGCTCTTCACTTCCGGCCAGAATCACCGGTGTTGTACCGAGGTCAGAGGCCATAAAAATGGTATAGATACCCATACAGCCGTAACTGAACTCTTCACCCATAATGACTTCCTCGAGCATTCCCAGGCCAAGCCCGCCACAACTTTCCGGAATGATGGTATTGAGTAAACCCAGCTCATGAACATGCTCAATAATCTCATGGGGAAATTCCTCGCTTCGGTCGTACTCAGCGGCTCTGGGCATAATCACGTCCCTGGTAAACTGACGTGCCAAATCTTGCATTTGTTTTTGCTCATCGCTCAGGCTAAAGTCAATCACGTTGGCTCCTTTCAGGCATAGGTTTGTGGCAGGCTACTGCCCAAGGTTTCACTGGCCCATTGCCAGCTTTTTTCAGGGGGTGTCGCTCTAAGCAAAAGCGGTTGGAATGGCGCAGGTTTTGGCTCTGGCTTGAACTCGAGCCGCTTGGTCTTAGGTAAGTCCAAATCTCCTTCAGGTTTTGCACCCTTGATAAAAGCCAGCACCTCGCCAGTCAAAGTCCACAAAAAGGCATCATCAAACCAGGCAAAGATCTGACCACCTGCGGCTACAACAGGGCTCATCGCCTGTGCAAGACCCTCTTCCTGTTGAACATGTCCAACCGCCACATTTTGCGTGTTGTAAAGAACCCCTGCGCCCGTCAGATAAAAACAAACGTCACCCTGTTTATCAAATAAAAATCGTCTCATGCTAAATCCCGGTAAATCTGTCTGGAAATAACCACTCGCTGAATTTCACTGGTGCCCTCATAAATTTCGGTAACCCGAGCATCCCGAAAATAACGCTCCACCGGATAATCCTTGGAGTACCCATACCCCCCTAAAATCTGTATGGCCGCGTGCGTTATTTTGGCACTTGCCTCTGATGCAAAGAGTTTGGCCATACTGGCCTCTTGCGTCACCCGGTAACCGCGGTCTTTAAGCCACGCGGCCTTATAGGTGAGGAGTCTGGCAGCCTCGAGCTGAGTCGCTATATCTGCCAGCTTAAAACTAATGCCCTGATTTTCTCTGATCGGTTTGCCAAAGGCCTGCCGCTCATCGGCGTAGTCTCTGGCAGTTTCAAAAGCAGCTCTGGCAATGCCCAGTGCCTGTGCCGCTATACCAATTCGCCCACTATCCAGTGAAGTCATGGCATAAACAAAGCCCTGACCTTCTTTGCCTAAAAGCTGCTCCTCTGCAATAAAGCAATCATCAAAAATGACCGTAGTCGTAATAGCAGCATGCTGACCCAATTTTTCTTCAGGTTTGCCAAAAATCATGCCTTTGCTGCCTTTTTCAACAATAAAGCAAGACACGCCTCTGGCACCTGCTTGCGGATCCGTTTTAGCCATAACCAGATACACCTGCGCTTCACTACCACTGGTAATCCAGGCTTTGGTACCAGAAACCTTATAGCCACCTTCAACTTTTTCAGCTCTGGTTTTCATAGCCACCGCATCTGAGCCGCAGTGAGGTTCTGAAAGACAAAATGAGCCTATCCACTCACCTGAGGCCAGCTTTGGCAAATACTTATTCTTTTGAGCGTCGGTACCGTAGTCGAGAATCATACTTTGCGGTAAACCGTTGGTCACACTCATGATGGTGCCGTGTGAGGCATCAGCTGCGGAGATTTCCTCGAGCATCACCACATAGGTCAGCGTATCTAGGCCTGAACCCCCATAGCGCTCCGGTGTAAGCATGCCCAGCAGACCCATCTCTCCCATTTTGCGAAGGCTTTTCCAGGGAAATTCCGGGTGTTTATCGAGCAAAGAGGCAATAGGAGCAATCTCAGCCTGCGCAAAGTCACGCACATGGCTACGCATCAACCTTATGTCTTCTGCCAGTTCAAAGTCCAAGCGTTTACTCCCGTAACCGTGTGCCCAGATGCAATCGTAAAGATTTCTACCTGCCACAACCGCTAAAAACGTTAGACTGAGTATAACTTTCTAACCTGAGTCAACGTTGCTGTGTCATTCACATTCCGTAGAATGAACTGAAAGGAAGCCCGGTGAACGCACCCGAACTTATCAGAAGACTTGATGAAGTTGTTAAAAAAGAAGGCGCTGAAGACATGAATGCCATTATTCAGTATCAGATTTCAGAACCCCTCTATCAAGTTATCCAAAACGGTGAACTAAGTATTCATGAAGGGCAAGCCGAAGCTCCCAATCTAACGATTACCATAGCGGATGATGATTTAGTAAACCTGTTTAAAGGACAGCTTAACCCTATGATGGGCGTTATGAACGGCAAGATAAAACTTAAAGGTGACATGATGCTGGCGCAGAAGCTTTTAGGTTTTATTGATAAAGACAAGGTAAATAAGCTGGTCTAGGTAATAGCGGCTATTATCTGGTTTCAGATTTAGTGCACCAGTTCACTATGTTGGTGCGCAGAACGCACCTTATACCTTTACCTGATTAGAGCAGATAGGAGTTGTAATCATCAGCAAAAAAGATCTTCATAGTGTAGTGGCGGAGCCAGAAATTTTCACTTACCTCCTAGCTATTTTGTTTTTCGGGATGGGTGTTTTAGGTATCGGGGGATTTTTAGGATCACTCTTTCAAGGATTACAACAACCATTTCTGGCACTAGGTGCATTAATTTTGGGTTTTACTGGTTTAAGCTTTAGTCTTTCGATTCCTTTTCTTAAATACGAAATTACAATTAAGGGAGTTAAGATTAGACAATTAACGGGTACAAGATTTATTTCTTGGAATGATATGCGTGCCATTACTGCTCAGCCCACCTTTTTTGGAGCATACAATTTTGGTGTTTACACCAAACCAGGAAAAGGAAAAAACGCTATTCTCTATACTAGTATTTTACCTAAACATCACACTGTTGCTAAAGCAATTATTGAAGCTGGAACTACTTCTAATCCGGAAATCGTACCGAACGTATGGGTGAAAGGTGTTTATGGTCCTCCCCCTTACGGCATCTTTAGTTCATATATCAAAGAAAGTTCCTAATTAGCCACGTAGAGTGCGCTCTGCGCACCTTGCCATTTGCCTTTTAACGCTACCATCTTGGAATCAAATCCTATAGAAGATATTATCTGGTCAACTACAAACTCATTTATAGATTCACTGTTCTAGAAGCGTTTTATAAAAGGATGTCCGTAGCTTCTAAAACTTAACGTGTCATTGTAGATAAGGCCAAAGCTAGAAAAACAAAAACCCTTCTTGAGTTAAGTAAGAAGGGTTGAGTATTGAAATAGGTTTAGCCAGCTAAAACGGTGTCAATCGCCTCGAGCTGTTCCTGACTGAGTTCAACATCGGCGGCTTTGACATTATCCTCGAGTTGCGAAAGTTTGGTGGCTCCGGTAATTACGCTCGAGACACCTTTTTGCCGCAAAATCCAGGCGAGTGCCAGTTGCGAGCGTGTTATACCGAGATCATCAGCGATTTTCTTTAAGCCTTTCACTTTGGCAACATTGGCATCCGTCATAAAGCGACTGGCAGTATTTTCATACTGCGAGAAACGGCTATCTTCAGGAATGCCGTCATCATATTTACCCGTTAACATGCCCTGAGCTAAGGGGCTCCAGACAACCAGACCAATACCCTTGGGTTCGGTCACGGGCAAGATTTCTTTTTCTACCCGGTCACGGTAAAGCATGCTGTACTGCGGTTGCTCAGTTACGGGTGCTACTAAACCACTGGCTTTAGCAAAGGCATGCGCTTCGGCAATTTTGACGGCGGGCCACTCTGAGGTTCCCCAGTAGTGAGCGCGACCACTGCGCACCACATCGCTAAAGGCTTCAACAATTTCCTCGAGCGGCGATTCGGGGTCAAAGCGGTGGGCAAAGTAAATGTCAACGTAGTCTGTTTGCATACGCTCTAAGGACATATCAATGCTTTCCAGAATGTGCTTCCGGCTGAGACCTTTATCGTTGACATCTTCGTCGCTCATGGGCCAGAAGACCTTGGTCGATAAAACCAGATGATGCCGCTCTATCCCAATAGTCTTGTAGGTTTCTGCCATAAATTTTTCAGCTTCACCTCTGGCATAAACATCAGCATTGTCAAAAAAGTTAATGCCGTGTTCTAAGGCCTTCTCAACAATTGTTTGAATGAGTTTTTTCTCTTTTACATCGCCACCGTAGGTTAACCAGGCACCTAAACTTACGGCGCTGACTTTCATACCGGTGTTACCAAGTCTGCGGTACTGCATAATGCACCTCCAAACCTGACTTTAACCGTTTAAACAAAGTCTTTTTAGTTGGCTAGCGTACGCTCTAATTCAACTGGCTGTCCTTAACCGTCTCATCAACCAGCCAGTCAACCACTGCCTTGGCATCTCCGGTTTCTTTATGGATGGCAACTTGCCTGTCAGCGCTGGTTCCGCGCTGCAAAATGGTCAGGGCATGCTCAACTTCTTTCCTCGAGCCCAGTTCATCTATTTCTTCTGCTAAAAAGTCTATAAGTTCTTTAACCATATCCCTGGCTGGAAAGGCTGCTTCTCGACCAAAATCGTAGAGTTTTCCGTCTAGACCATGACGCATAGCGTTCCATTTGTTTTCTTCTAGAAGCATGTTGGGGTACTGACGAAAACGAATGTTTTGAATGCGCATTTTGTAGTGCTTATAAACCAGTGCCTGAAAAAGCGCCGCGCAGCAAATCGCATCATCAATGCTGGTGCAGAGATCGCAAAGGCGAAACTCGAGGGTTGGGTAACTGTGATGCGGGCGTATATCCCAGTAAATTTTTGACGTGTTAGGAATGGCCCCTGTTTTAACCAGTACATTCACCAGTTTTTTGTACTCTGCATGGCTATCCAGATAGGGTGGTAAACCCGTACGCGGCAGGAACTTAAAGAGGGCGCTTCGGTAACTTTTTAGCCCAGTGTTACGACCTTCCCAGAAAGGGCTCGAGGTTGATAGCACAAAGACATGCGGAATCAGGTACTTCACCGTATTCATGGTGTCAATCGCCAGCTCTTCATCATCAATGCCAATATGCACATGCATACCAAAGGTCAGCATTTGCCGGGCAATATCCTGCATATCCTGAAGCAAGCCCTGATAGCGCTCAAAGGGCGTAATGTCCTGCTTTTGCCAGTGAGAAATCGGGTGTGTACCTGCCGCTGCAATGACGGTTCCCTGATCTCTGGCCATTTCACTTACAGTTTGCCTTAAGGTCAATAGGTCATCTCTGGCATCTTGAATGGTGAGATGAGGACGTGTGCCAATTTCCACGATGCTCTGATGCATTTCAGGCTTTATATCTATTTGCTTTAAGATGATGCGGTCATGCTTTAAAAACTGAGTGATAAAGCTTTTTAGCTCTCTCGTTTCCGGGTCAATAATCTGATACTCTTCTTCAATACCAATGCTGAAGTCAGGGCGCTTGACAGCCACACTATGCACCCGCCGCTTCGGCTTCGTGCCAGTGCCGCATAATGCCTCTAAAATGAGCAATATACTGCTCATGCTCATGAGCCGGGAATTGTCCACGTACCAGACTGACCAGCAAATCATCAAAGTCCTGCGAGCCCACATAGTCCCACATAGCTTCATCCAGACCTTTTAACTGCTTTTCTTTAAAGGCATTAAATTTATCGGTTTCAAAGTGCCTGTCTGCCAGCGCTTCATAAGCCACTAACTTATCCCAGTAGGACATATCTGAGTCAGCAATTTTAAAGTAAGGGTCAAGGTCCATCGTAATATGAACTTTTCGCTCACTTACCAGTGCATATAAACTCCAGGCAAGCAGTGACTTGATCGCCCAGGGAAAATAGTAGTGGAGACTGGTCAGGGCAATGTCGGGGCAGGCATTGGCAAAGTCCATCGGCTGCAATTTGCCATTTTTAAGAATCGCCTCACAAGAGTTGAAATCCCAGCGGAACACGGCATTTATGATCTTGGTAATCATACGCGCCTCTTCGCCTTTTTTGGCGCTTAAAAAGTCATGCTCTATCTGATAGCGACCATGCATGGGCTGACTGGGATCATACTTTAAACTAATCACTTGTGGCCCTATGCCAAGGCTGCGCACAAACACATCAAAATTATCAATTCCCTTTTGAATGTGCATAACCGTAGACCCTGAGTCGTCGTAGGCGCGCATGAGTTCATCGGCATTATCTACTCTGGTTACGCCGCGCCAGCCCCCGCCATCAAAGGGTTTCATGTAAATGGGATAGCCCATCTTGTCACCAATAGCGCGCAGATCAAACATATCGTGGTAGCGCTCGGCGGTGCGGCGAAACTTCTCTGTAGCCGGACCCTGTTTGGGCGGCAACAATATTGTTTCAGGAATATGCAGGCCCATGCGAATCATGGCGCAGTAGGCGGTGTGCTTTTCCATACTCTGAAAGGTAAAGGGATTATTTAGCAGATAAACATTGTTAATGATGGCAGCTTTTTTAAGCCATTCACGTGGGTTTACATGCCACCAGGCAAGACGGTCAATCACCAGGTCATACGAGGTTTTGTCACGCAGGCTAAAGGGGTGAATACGGATGCGCTCGAGTTCAATACCTAGCTGGCTCGAGCCTTTTTTAAGCGGCTTTAAAAAGCGCTTTGCCAGAGCCTCTATAGCAACTGGCCAGTCATCTTCATCACTCAGTAAGAGGCCGATTTTCTTTTTAATGAGATTGTTCTTGGAAACTTTTGCCTTGGTCGTCTTTGCCCTTTTGGTCTGCGCCACTTTGTCCTCCTAGTTAGACCGGAACACCAACCTGTAATTACGATGCCAGAACGTTTTGCCTATTAAACCACGAATTTTGGTCTTTGAGACTAGAGATTTAGCTACAGTCTCATGGTAGTCAAAAAGCGTTGTACCCACTGCTCATTTACCCGTTGACACCCCTAAGCCGCTTCCTTATACTCGTAAGGATGTTAGCTACGCCAATTCAGCGCCGCCGCCTGAGAGTTATTAGTCTCTGGCAAACCATCTTGCTACGCGGCTCTAGGGGTTATTAGCTAATTTTAGGTTTGAATTAGGTGATTACCCCTCGACTGTGCTCGAGGGTTTTTTTATGAAAGGTTGACAAGCAAATGGGAAAGAATTTATTTGAAAAAGTCTGGGAAGAGCATTCGGTTGCCACGCTCTCCAATGGTCAGACACAGGTTTTTATTGGCACCCATCTTATTCACGAGGTGACCAGCCCGCAAGCCTTTGGTATGCTCCGCGATCTAGGTTTAAAGGTGCGCCACCCTGAGCGTACCTTTGCCACGGTTGACCACATCGTACCCACGCATAGCCGCGTTGAACCTTTTGAAGATGAGCTGGCTGACGCCATGATCAAAGAACTCCGCAAAAACACCGAGGAGTTTGGCATCAAAATGTTTGACATTTATAGTGGTGAGCAGGGCATTGTTCATATGGTTGGACCCGAGCAGGGTATTACCCAACCCGGTACCACCATTGCTTGCGGCGACAGCCATACGGCGACTCACGGTGCTTTTGGCGCGATTGCCTTTGG
>JAGQHN010000138.1:0-3333 GCA_020431825.1 Trueperaceae bacterium
CAACAAGAGCTATATTTAAAGTTGAGATTCAAGGCTTCTAAGATGTATCGCCGACACTAAATAGAAGCTATATTGTTCCATCCAAAGGTTTCGCGGGTTCCAGGTAGTAAAAGCAAAGATGTCTGTCTAATCTTTAACCGAAACAACTGAAAAATGCCGCTACGTTTTAAAAAAGGTAGGTTTAGTTGTGAGATATCTAAAAATCGCTACGTTTGTAAGTATTCTTTGGAGCTTGTCCTTGTATACACTGGCACAAGCGCCAACACTTCAGCTTTTGGGAATTGATAGGGATAAGGCGTCGATTCCTATTGGCGAAATACTCAGTGGTGGGCCACCACCTCAAGGCATCCCTGCACTTGGGTTTGGCGGTGACTATTTGGAGAAGGTGACAGCGAGCCCAGCACCAAAGTTTGAGGCACAACAAGACATAGGCTGGTTGGCAGACGTTGAACCTGTCATTTTGGTTAGCATTGCTGGTGAAAGCCGTATCTATCCTCTCCAAATTTTGACCTGGCATGAAATTGTTAATGATACTCTGGCAGATACCCCAATTGCCGTGACGTTTTGTCCTCTATGTAACAGTGCTCTTGCCTTTGATAGGCGAGTACCCCTTAGTGAATTGGCATTACCAGATTTGGAGGCTCAAAACCCTGCTGTAGTAATAGAAAAGCCAGATAAAGCCAGCTCGAGTATTTTTGCCGAAGAGCTAGGAGAGAATGCCATAAGCGGCGGACTTTTAGAAGTGAGTTTTGGGGTTTCAGGTCTTCTTTACCAGTCAAATATGCTGATGTTTGACTCAGCAAGTAGTACTCTCTGGTCACAGCTTTTAGGTGAGGCAGTGGTAGGTAGTCTGACTGGAACCCGACTATTGCGCTATCCTGCGCCGATTTTGAGTTATGCCGAAGCCAAGGCAAATTTCCCAGATGCTTTGGTACTTTCACGTGATACGGGTTTTAACCGCTCCTACGGACGAAACCCTTATCCGGGCTATGATGATGTCGAGTCTCCAGCTTTTCTTTTTAATGGTGTCGTGGACGGGCGTTTGCCGCCTAAAGAGCGTGTGATTACCCTCGAGTTAGAGGGGGAAGCGGTTGCCTATCCGTTTTTTCAGTTGCAAGAGCTCATGGTGCTTGAAGATACGGTGGGCGATAAACCGATTGTTGTTTTTTGGCAAGTGGGTACAGCGAGTGCCCTGAATGCCAGCGATATTGCAAGTAGTAGCGATATTGGTTCAGCAAACGTTTTTAGCCGGCAACTGGGAGACCGCCTGCTAAGTTTTTACTGGGACGGCGGCAGATTTGTAGATAAGGAAACAGGCTCGAGCTGGAGTCTAACGGGTCAGGCACTAAGTGGTGAGTTAAAAGGAAGTAGCCTGAGTCCGATTCTTCATGATAATACGCTGTGGTTTGCCTGGGCAGCCTTTAAGCCTGAAACTCGCATTTACGGGCCAACAGAATGAAGTATCTCATCATCCTATTAAGTCTTTTAGGGCTAGCTAAAGCCCAGCAGGCAGGAAGCTTGGCGCCAGAATTCAAGCTTGTGGACAGCGAGAGCAACGTGATAGAGCTAAAAGATTTTGGGGGGCAACCGCTCGTGCTAAATTTCTGGGCAAGCTGGTGTACACCTTGCAAAGAAGAGCTGCCTTTACTGCAAGAGCTAAGTGAAGACGTGGACGGGATTACTATCCTTCTTATAAACAATAGTGAAAGGCTCGAGCAAGTATCAGCCTATCTCGAGTCAAACGCTATTACGTTGCGCACCGCAGTAGATACTGAGTCTTTCGAAGAGGTAGATAAGACGCTTACGGTGTTAAGACGCTACCGAGTACGAGGTTTACCCACGACCGTGTTTATCGACGCTGAGGGATATATTTCCAGTCAATATGTTGGTCAGCTTAGTTCAAAGATTTTGACTGAACGCCTCGCGGAAATTGGTGTCAGCTGGCAGCCATGAGCGACCAATCAGAAAAATTACTGTTGCCATAAGATTGGAATTTTGTAACCCTTGCCTAAAAGGCAGCGTCCTTTTTCCCTGAGATTTCCTGTCAGGTTTCAAATGTCTAAAAATGATATTCTCCTCACGATTTTTCGGTAATGTCTTGAGCAAAGGTTAGATGGTTTTTGGAGGCCAGCTATGCGGGTAAGTGCGTCTGAATTTTACAAAAGACCAAGTTATTACTTTGATTTGGTCGCTCAGGGTACGAGCATTGAGATAACCAGACATGGTCGGGTGATCAGCAGGCTCGAGCCTCCTCAAGACCAGCACGCTGAAGCAGTTGAGATGCAACCACTTATTTCTGGTGCAGCAAAGCAAGTTCAGGGCTTTGTCTTTGGTGCCTTTACCTATGGGGGTGTCTGGCAGGGAATGGCGCCTTTTGAGAAGCTCGAGCAAATCCTTGGCATAACGTTCAGTATTGTTCACTGGTTCATGAATTTTGAGCAGGCCTGGAGTGCGCAAATGCTTGCTCAGGCAAGTTCTAAGGGGAGAACGCCCTTAATCAGTTGGGAAGCTCACCATGTAAACCTCGCCGAGATTTCTGCCGGGCACTATGATGCCTATCTTAAGACTTGGGCGGTTGGGGCTCAAGCCTTTGCGAAACCAGTGTATTTGCGACCCTTTCCCGAAATGAATGGCAACTGGACACCCTGGAATGGTGCGCCAGAAGACTTAAAGGCCGCATGGCGACACATGGTTGACCTGTTCCGGGCAAGTGGTTCTCATAATGTAAAGTGGGTCTGGTGTCCCAATATCACTGACTATCCGCCGACCCCAGAAAATGCGATGGAGAGATACTTTCCTGGAGATGCTTACGTAGATATTCTGGCGCTGGACGGTTATAACTGGGGCACAACAAAGCCTGACACGCGTTGGCAAACCTTTGAAACTATTTTTGTAGAGCCCTATAAGCGCATTGTTAAGCTTGCTGATAAACCCGTTTGGATTACGGAGACTGCCTGCGCTGAACAATCAAATTTTGATAAAGCTGCCTGGATTCGTGACATGTTTACTTGTCTTGCGTTCCCGAAGCTCGAGGCTGTCATCTGGTTTAATCAAAACAAAGAAGCGGACTGGCGCATGGATAGCTCGAGCCAAACCTTACTTGCGTTTCAGGATAATCTGGCTGATTTGCTTATGGCAGGACTGGCGCAACCTAATGCCTGATGACCCAGGATGATTTAGACGACAAATTCTGTTGAGATCAGGAATACAGTTAGAGCTTCGCCTTGATGAATAGTGGTGTGGCAATAAACTGTCGGATCATTTCCTCTTAGAAACTCAACTCTTCTTTGCTCTGAGGCTAAGGTTTAGCTCGGCAAATCTGAAACACGGCTG
>JAGQHN010000138.1:3432-13856 GCA_020431825.1 Trueperaceae bacterium
CCTATTATTTAACCCTATCGAAACTTTGATCTAATCTGGCAATGATTTTGGCAATGGTGTCTCTGGCAACCGTATTGCCACCTGGGTGAGGCGTCAGGGTTACTTTGACAGACCCTTCAAGGTCAGCACAGCTAATGTCAATACTAATGGGTTCAGCTACGTTTGTACTGGCAGTAGAAGCAGTGCCAGTGACTGGTTTGGCGCTTAGAGTAAGGGATTTGTCGCCAATATTATCGGCCTTCATGGTGGTGTGGCTGTAACTTGGCTGAATTTGGAAAGCCTCTCTGGCTAGAAACGTTACAATGTCCCAGGCGTTTGAATGAAAAACAACGGTTTGCTCTCCGCTAATAGTCTGACCGATTTGCCGACCCAAATTAGTGGCACTCTCAGTGGCAGGGGCACAGGCACCTAAAAAGAAACATAGGCTCAGGCAAAGAATGAATCTCTCTGATCGTTTCATAGGCAGAGTTTAAAGGCTAAAAGGAGCCTCGAGTATAGGAATTCTGGCATATTAAAGTGAGAAGTGACGCTTTAACCCTTCAAAGCGAATTTCTCTACACGAGTTAATTTGTTAATCTTCTCAGCGGTAAACTGAACTAAGGCAGGATGATCTATGAAGCTATATAGCGCTCAAAACATGCAAGAAGCAGACAAAGCTGTCATAAGTTCTGGCATTCCTTCGCAGCTGCTCATGGAAATTGCAGGTCAAAAAGTCGCAGATTATGCCCTTGAACACTGGCAGGCTGCGAAAAGCTTTCTGATTCTATGTGGTAAAGGAAATAACGGGGGAGATGGCTATGTAGCTGCCAGGTATTTGACGCTGAGAGACAAAAAGGTCACCGTACTTGAGCTCTCCAGTGAACCTGCTACCGAGGATGCAAAGGTGGCAAGGGCCGCTTTTCAGGCTGTAGGAGAGTGTTTTGCTATGGAAAGGCTCGAGGCGGCCCTCCCGGATGCCCATTTGATTATTGACGGTCTTTTTGGCAGCGGTTTAAACCGACCTCTTGAAGCTGACCTTAAGAACATCGTAACAGCGCTAAATGATTCTGGCAAAGAGATTCTAAGTATTGATATCCCAAGTGGCTTGTCGGCAGATAAGGTAGTGCCTATTGGCCCTCATGTTAACGCTCGCCGTACTCTACAGCTGGCTGGGCCAAAACTTGCCAGTGTGTTTTACCCGGCTCGAGCAGCGTTTGGACTCTGGGATGTTGCTGATATCGGTATACCGCAAAGTATACTGCAGGACAAGTCGAACATTAATCTCCTGAATGATGAATTTGCGGCAAGAAATGCACCCCATAGAGATGCGCTGGCCCATAAATATAGTGTGGGCACGGTTTTAGTCATTGCAGGCTCGAGCCGCTATTTGGGTGCTGCAGAAATGGCTTGCCGCGCTGCCTACCGTGGTGGGGCAGGGCTGGTGACACTGGCTGCCGAGAGTCGATTGCCGGGTAGCTGGCCAGAGATTATATTTGAACCTTTAAACTGGCTCGAGGAACCTCTTAAAGCCATTTCAACCATCGCTGAGAACCGAGCGCAAACCAGAGTTATAGGACCAGGGCTTGACAGCGTTGCTGAACCCTTTTTGGCTGACCTCATAAGACAAAGCAAAGCGCCTACAGTGCTTGATGCCGGAGCTCTTGCTCCGTCTCGAGAATGGTTTCGTGCCGTTAAGGAGCAGGGGAACTGTGTTATTACACCGCATGCGGGCGAGGCTGCAAAGCTGCTTGATACGCGTTCGGAAGCGGTTTTACATAATCCTCTGGAAAGTGCCCGCCAGTTGACCGAGGTAACGGGAGCGACCACGGTATTAAAGGGGGCTACCTCGGTAATTACACACGGAGACGAAGTTTGGGTGAGTACTCGAGGCCATCCGGGCATGGCGACGGGCGGTACGGGAGATGTGCTGGCTGGCTTAATCGGCAGTTTCGTTACAGGAGGAGAGCTAGCCAAACGAGTGGCTGTTGCTGTTTATATTCATGGGCGAGCAGGTGAAGCAGCAGCACAGCTCTATGGTAATGGTCTGGTTGCGACTGACTTGCTCGAGCAAATACCGCAAATGCTAAAAAGCTGCTTGCGCCACGAGAACACGGCAGGATAGGCTGGGTTTTGTGTTTGAGGTTTTTGTACCGGCGACCAGCGCCAATCTTGGCCCAGGGTTTGATTGTCTGGGTCTGGCGATTGATCTGTGCCTGGAAGTAAAAGCAGAGTTAAGTGTTGAGGATCATTTTTATTACCGGGGTGCAGGCCAGCTTGATGATAAGCCAGGTAATTTGATGCACGAGGGGTTCCGAGCTGCCTATCACTTTCTGTCCAAACAGGCACCAAGGGTCAGTTTTTTTGTCAATAACCCCATTCCTTTAGCTAGGGGCCTTGGTTCTTCTTCTGCTGCGCTTGTTGCAGGTATCGCCCTGGCTGATGCATTTTTGGAGGGGGTGCTTGGCAGAGACGGCATTTTTCAGCTCAGTGCCAGTCTTGAGGGGCACCCTGACAATGTAGCTCCAGCCATCTTTGGCGGCTTTACTGCATCGGTTTATGACGGCAGGACTTATCTTTGTGAAGCACTCGAGCTTCCCTCAGACTGGCAACTGCTGTTCGGGGTGCCAGCCTTTGAACTTTTGACAAGCGAAGCCAGAAATGTTTTACCTCAAGTTTATAAGCGTGCCGATGTTATATATAACACCAGCCGCGCGGCTCTTTGGAGTCTGGCGGTTATAAAAAATAAGCCAGAACTTTTGCGTCTGGCATCTCAGGATAAAATTCACGAGCCTTACCGAGAACCTCTGGTGCCCAAGCTTTCTGAAACAAAAGAAAAACTACTAGAGGCGGGCGCTTACGCGGCTTTTCTATCTGGCGCAGGGCCAACGCTCGGTGTTATTTGCTCAAAAGAAAGCGTGCAAAGTTGCCATAAACTGCTGACAGACTTTGTTGGTTCGGGTTATGTCCTTCAAACACAGGCAAGTGCGGGTTTTCGCCTTAATTCACTGGTGCAAGGTTAATAACTTCACCCATGCGGCTGTAAAGCTCTGGCGAAACAAAAAAATCAACCCCGCTCGATATGGGCATGGTACTCGAGCTTACCCTTACCATGAGCGTTTCTTGGGTACTTGAAAACAGCAAAAGCTGACCCACTGGGAAATGTTCAGAAGCAATATTAAAGCCTGAGAGCTGCGGGTCAGAGGCCAGTTTGTACTGATCTGCTACCGGACTTGCGCGGTTGGCAGAGGCTCGGGCAGCCGAAAGGGTACTTGGCGCAGTACTCGATAAAAGCTCGAGTTTAACCTGAGCTGTTCCAGAACCAATCATTCCCAGAGATTCTGCGGCGGCCTTTGACAGATCAATAATACGACCGGGCTTAAAAGGTCCTCGGTCATTGATGCGCACAACGACGCTAGTGCCGTTGTCCAGATTGTAGACTCTCACTAGAGTCCCAAAGGGCAAGGTTTTATGCGCTGCGGTTAGCTGACTGGGGTCGAAAATTTCCCCATTGGCGGTTTTTCTACCGGCAAATTTCGGGCCGTACCAGGAGGCGCGCCCTTCTATGCTGTGGTTATCTGTAGGAGCATTTGCCTGAGCTACAAAGCTCTGAATAACATTGGTGGTTAAACCCGGCGTACAACTCGTAAGTAAGACCAAAAGGCATAAAAAAAGCCAGCGCATAAACTAGTTTATAACTGGCAGATGAGTAAATGTGAAAAACTAGGCTTGGGACCAGGTTCGTCTGGCTAACTCCTGTTGGCAAAGGACAAAGGCTTCATAGTCTTCTATCTCGGCTGAGCCATCAGCAATAGCACTTTCGCATTTGCTGATTATTTTGCTTAGTTCCTCGGTAGAGAGGCGTTGAACCTTATCTCCAACGTCCATCGAATGCATCATGTAAACTCCTTAAGCTACCGTTACAGTCTCTAAAGTAGCAGATGACCTCTTACAAAACTCTCACACAAAAAGGATGTTTTTGACTTGCACGAATTGCCCTGCCGAAAGGGTTTTTCTGGTCTATTTTCCGGGTCTAGGATCCTCTGTACAAAGCGCAAAAGGTCACTGCAAAACCACATTCAGGTTTTTTCAGCACTTTTGGACTTCTGGCTTAAGGGAAATCTTTTGAGGGGCTTATTTTTCTAAAAGCGAGTCGGTTTAAAACAGAACTATGGCTGCATAGCTAACATTCTTGAAAGTCAAACTATGCTCTAGTGAAACTCGAGTCCTGGCAATCATTGGGCAAGATTAGACATTTCGGAGCGACAAACTTATGAATGAAAACGGTACAAATAGCCGCTGGATAATTCTTTTGGCAACTTCCATAGGAGGCTTTATTGGCTCCATTATGTTTACCAGTGTCAATGTTGCTATTCCCTCTATGATGAAGGCGTTTGGTGCTGAGTTTAACGTCATCCAGTGGGTTGTTCTTTCCTATTTGCTGGCAACCTGCACCTTTTTGCCAATTGTTGGGCGCCTTGCTGATATGCTTGGCAAAAAGTCGCTCTATATCGCTGGCTATGCCATTTTTACGCTGGGTTCCCTGCTTTGTGGTATAGCGCCAAATGTACCCAGTCTTATTGCCCTTAGGGCTGTTCAGGGTTTTGGTTCCGCGTTCATCACTGCTCTGGGTTTGGCGATTATCACAGATGTCTTTCCTGCCAAGGAGCGAGGCAAGGCGATTGGTATAAGTGGTTCGATTTTGTCGGTTGGTGTGGTTATGGGGCCAACCCTGGGAGGTTTGCTGGCAGATGCCCTTTCCTGGCGCTGGGTATTTTTAATCGCTTTTGTGCCTGGCTTACTTGGCATGATTCTTGGTTTGAGATTTATACCTGCCTACAAGCGCAAATACAATCAAAGCTTTGATTTTCTGGGAGCAGGTTTACTTTTTGTAACGTTGCTCAGTCTCTTACTGGCACTTACCTTTGGACAGGACCGCGGCTTTTTGGATGGCCCCATCCTCATTTTGTTTGCTCTTAGTCTGGTGGCAGGTTTTATTTTTGTGCGGCTCGAGCGCCGAACAGCTGAGCCAATCTTAAATATGACACTATTCCAAAACAGACAACTCAGTCTGGGCCTGATTACTGGGTTTATCACCTTTATTTCTATCTCAGGGACTATCTTTCTGATGCCTTTTTATCTGACCAATATTCTTGGTTTGAGTGCCAGAAATGTTGGTCTGCTTATGTCGATTGGGCCTATTGCCCTGGTTATTTGTGCGCCCCTTGCCGGATTTTTTGCTGACCGTTTTGGTGAGCGCCCGGTAACCGTTATTGGTATGCTTTCCTTGTTCATTGGCTACCTTATGCTTGGGGGCATCTCAGAAACAACCACCGTGTGGGAGTATTTGCTGCGCTTCTTGCCGGTAGGTATCGGAATGGGTGTTTTTCAAACGCCCAATAATAGTGCCATCATGGGAGCAGTAGATAAGGCTTTTTCAGGCGTTGCAGGAGGACTACTTGCTCTAACAAGATCTTTAGGCAGCACTGCTGGCATTGCTGTTTTGGGTACGCTATGGGCCGTTCGTGTAAGTGCTCGAGCCAGTACTCCTATAGAGGCGACTGAGGCTCCTTTTGATCTTCAAATTCTGGGATTACATGATCTTTTTCTTAGCATACAGATTTTTACCTTTATCGGCTTGCTTCTCATGATTGGCGATTGGGTAGGTCGCTTACGAACCAGACAAAAAGTCGTTGGGGCAACTGACTAGGTACTGCTAAGCCTTAAATGAGTTTACTTCAGTTTGGTTTCCCATGAACCCGGCTGATCTTTTTGGAAATAATCTATCTTTGGAGGGCTTTAGGTCAATATTACCGTGGCTTACCTCAAAGGTTAAGAGTTTTCATGCAATTGAGATTTAAATAAAATCTGCGAAATTGTGATGAATACTATTGTGATGAATACTTATGTCGCTTTTGGTGGGGAATTTTATGGCAAAAACAAACCTGAAGGTTCTTGACTCGAGCAAGCACAAAATCATCTCTAAGCAGGAATACTCCAGTACCTGTCACAGTTTATCTGAAAGCGTTATTTTTGATGAAGGAAGCACCTACCAAAGCTGACGGAACTAAGATAGCAAGGAGTATACTGGTAGCGAAAGGGAGGTCATTATGGCCATCAGTGATCAACAAATTGAAAAAGTGTTAAACAGTGACGCCATGCAAGCAACCGTAGATAATCCCTCAACCCTCGAGCGCATTAAAGCAGAATTTGAGAAGTCTTTTGCCATGGTTAAAGATAAGCTGGGTGATGCCTGGGAAGATGTTCGCGCCATCTATGACATGACTATGGATAAAGAGTTTCAAGTCAAAAAGGAAGTTAAGTATGTCTCCATTGGTGCTCTTGCTTACCTTATTTCGCCTATAGACCTGTTACCCGAAAGAGTTCTTGGGCCTTTGGGTCTGGCTGATGATGTTGCTGTTTTACTTTGGGCACTCAACTACGCTAAGCCTGAAATTCAGCGCTACGCTGAATTTAAAGCAGGGAATCCAACAGCGGTTGCTGCTGATGAAAATGATCTGGCAGATGCCAGTCAGACGGGTACTGATGAAGCTTAAGTAAGCCATGTGTTTTCAGGCGCATGACCTTCATGCGCCTTTTTTGTTTACTTGCCGAGGAGATGCTCGAGTTCTGCTTCAATATTTGGATAGTCAAAATGAAAATCTTCTTTAAGTAATTTTTCTGGCACAGCTCTGGTGCTGGGGAGTAGGAGCATATCTGCCAGGCCGCCTAAGAGTAGGCGCAGGGCAAACCTGGGGGCAGGTACGAAAGCTGGGCGACCAAGTTTACTGGCTGCTTTCCTGGCTAAGTCTAGCTGCCTGACTGGTTCAGGTGCAGTCAGGTTGTAAACGCCCTGGCTCGAGCTGTTAGCCATAAGGTAAAGCAGGGCATTGGCCAGATCATCGGCGTCAATCCAGGGGTACCACTGCTTACCTGAACCAAGGGGACCACCGACAAAAAGTTTGATTGGTAAGAGCATCTGCTGCCATGCTGGCGCATCTTTTGCCAGTACCAGCCCAAGCCGAGCGGTAACCAGCCGACATTTCTCACCTACAGGTTGAGCAGCGTTTTCCCAGGCTAGCGCCGTTTCTGAGAGGAAAAAATCGTTTTGCGGCCTGGCGTCTTCAGTGAGTTCCTCTTCACCACGGTCACCGTAGTAACCAACAGCAGATGCCTGAAGCCACATGGCCGGACTCTCCTGCGATTTTAGTGCTGCGGTAACGAGGGTCTTGGTACTGTTTATACGGCTGTTAAGGACACGTGATTTATGGGCCTCATCAAAGCGACCTTTGGAAATGCTTGCTCCCGCCAGATTTACAACGGCTCTTGCTCCTGAAAGAACTTCAGCCAGACGCTCGAGTTCCTGCTGGTCTTGCTTAAAGGCAGCCTCAGGCTTCCAGCTAATCGGCTCGGTTCCTTCTGGTTCTGAGCCATTGATAGAACGGGTCAATACTTTGATGTGGTAGCTGGCCCGGGCCGCTTTTACCAGATGGTTACCGACCACGCCCGAAGCGCCAGCAATCACAATAAAGGGTCTTGTCATATCCCCAGTAAAAAATATCACCCGAAAATTAACAAGGTTGAGGCTTGCAATGTTGCAGAGGTTTTAGGAATGATGCTTGCCCGACTTGTCTCTCGCGAGTAAAAAGGGAAGTGCAAAACGACCTGTCCATAACCTCATTTTTGTTAAATGCTGGGTAAACTAGGCTAATGCTTGACCGAGATATCGCTGCCCTCGAGAGCTACCAGCTCATCGCTCGAGTCCTACATGATGTGCATGAGGTAAGTACCCAAACGCAGATTCTGGGCCTAGCGCTCTCTGCTCCTATTATGCCGCTGGTTGAGACCAAAGGCAGCAGGCTCGAGCCCAATGCGCTAAGCCTCATTGATGCTGACGCTTTAGAGGGGAGTGACAGCCTGGAGCGAGTCATTCCTCTGCTGAAATCTGACAAGATGGGCAATTTGATGCCTAAAGTTCGTAAGTTATCTGCCAGGGGCATACCCGCTCTTGCCTTAGATTTTACCCAGCTTGCCGAAACGCCGCCTTTTGGTACGGCAGTGTGGAAACCAAAAACGCGTGAGGATTTGGCAGAACTTCGCGCCGCTGCTGGCTGCCCGCTCTGGCTTTACGGCATAACGAGTCCCTCGGATGCGGTCGTTGCCATGGAAGCAGGCTTAGAAGCGATTGTGGTGCACTCGGGCGCTGGCTATTATCTTGAAGGGCCAGCCACTATTGAAATATTTCCTGAAGTCTTTGATACGGTCGCCGGGATGATTGAAGTTTATGCCGGAGGGCCAGTACGAAATGGCGTTGATATTTTTCGCTATTTGGCGGTGGGCGCCGAGGCGGTAGTGGTAGACACTGACAGACCCCTCCTGAATTTACAGGCTGAACTCGAGTATGCCATGCGCCTAACGGCCTGCGAGACCCTGGCCGACATCAGCTATGAAGCCATTTTCGCCCCTATGTTTGAAGAAATATGAAGAGGCAGAGACTACTATGAAGAGGCAGAGATTACAAGGAGTGTATGTGGCTTGTACTGATTGGATGAAGCTGCTGCAGTTTAATGAAACTCGTTTGCGATTTGCACATTTTAGGAAAGATAGAATGATACAAAAGTTCGGGCTGTACTGGCAATATTACTTTTTGAGATGTTCTGAAAGCTTTAAATGATTGCTTTTCTCGATGGTTTGGTGGCTGAGATTCGTTCCTCGAGCCTGGTGATGCAGGCAGGTGCTTTTGGTTTTGAAGTCTTTGCGCCCAAGTCAACTCTGCTCAATGCAAAGTCGGGGGCTGCTATCAGGTTGTATACCCATCTTGTTGTTAAAGAAGATGATCTATCGCTGTATGGATTTCACACCGAAGACCTTTTAAGCTTATTCCGTTATCTGATAAGTGTATCAGGGATTGGGCCAAAGTTAGCTCTGGGCGTTTTGTCTGCCCTGCCTACGACCATGGTGGCTTCAGCCATTATTACAGGAGATGCGGGTCTGCTCTCGAGTGCGCCTGGGGTGGGTAAAAAAATGGCAGAACGTATGATCCTCGAGCTAAAAAATAAGCTTCCGGAACACCTCATGGCTGCCTCGGGTAGTGTGCGACCCAAATCTGTTCTCAATGTGGCAGGCAATGATGCGGTAGAAGCGCTGCTGGCTCTGGGATACCGGGAGACGCAGGTAAAGTCTGCCGTCGCAGAATTGGCGCTTGCCAATCCAGAGGACTCTGCCGAAAACCTGATCAGAAAGGCGCTGGCAAAGTTGCGCTAATGGGAAACTACTGCCAGACTCTTAAGAACTTCATTTTGCCGTCCGCCTTTTCGACCACTGCGACCAGCTCTCCTTCTTTACTGACCAGCGTGGCCCGGTCTTTATAACGCAGATTAAGCCGCTGACCTTGCCGAATACGCTTTACCTCGTCATCGCCAAGCCTGATCTTGGGAAAGGGGAGGGCATCTGCGGCCGAAGCGCCAGGAGAGGTAGCCAGGTCCTCGAGGTTAACAGCTTGCTCGAGTCCGTTATTTCCGGCTCGAGTCCTGACCAGAGCACTCAAATGTGCTGGTATTCCAAGAGCTTCGCCCAGGTCTCTGGCAAAGGCGCGAATATAGGTGCCAGCCTGTACTCGCAGATAAATAAGAGCTGTCGGAAAGGTGCCCAGAGGTTCAGGCAAAGTGATTTTCATGCCCGATGCATTGGGATACCAGCCAAAGTCCTGCGGTGACAGGCTAAAGGTATCAGGTAAATCGTCTCTGCTAGGGGCAAAGCCCAAAAGCTCTATCTGGTGATATTTAGCTGGCCTCGAGGGGAGGTCAAGGGCTTCACCTTTTCTTGCTGCTTCGTAGCCCTTAACCCCATCTAGTTTTATAGCAGAATAGCTGGGGGGCAGTTGCTCTGTCAGTTTCAAAAAGGGCAAAAGGGCAGCTGCGAAGTCTTCTTTCTTAAGCTGGCTGGCATCTGCTGTTTCGGTTAGTGGCCCTTCACCATCAAGCGTTTCGGTTGCCCCACCAAAAGATATCCAGGCGAGATAGTGTTTCTCAGACTCGGTCAAAAAGCTTGAGAGTTTGGTTGCCTCTTCGGTCAGAAGCACCAGTACGCCCGTAGCAAGGGGGTCGAGCGTACCCGCATGCCCTACTTTCTTGGTATTCAGGATTTTTCGGGCTTTGGCAACAACATCATGTGAACTAAAACCAAGGGGCTTGTTGACAACAAAAATAGACATTAGGACTTATTTTGACATGTTGAAGCCTCTTGGGGGTTTTCGAACTCACCTAGCGAATTCAAGAGAGTTGCACAAGCTGGAGATCGGTTAAATTAGGTAGTTGACTGGACGCTTGTAAATTGTCAACCTCCTTGGCATACAAGCCATGCCTGCAGTCATCCTGTAATTTGACTAAGTACAACCAGGCTAACAAAGTCGTTTAATGAAAATGGGATTCCCCGGTCCATAACCGCTT
>JAGQHN010000139.1 GCA_020431825.1 Trueperaceae bacterium
CTCTTGCTAAGCACCAGACCTATTCCGGTACCTTCAATCCCTAAAACATCTGCACCAAGACGGTCAAAGGGCGTAAATAAACGGCTTAAATTGGCCTCAGAAATACCCATACCCGTGTCTTTTATGGTGAGACAAAGACGAGAAGGCTCGAGTTCAGTCAGTTCAATAAAGACCTTTCCCCCTTGCCGGTTGTATTTGATGGCATTATTAAGCAAGTTGAGCAGTACCTGTTTAAGCCGTTTGGCATCGGCGGTAACTGTCATACCAGTTATTGACCCAACGACAAAGCGCACAGCCTTTTTCTGGGCCATAGGTTTTAGCAGAGACATCACTTCTTCAAGCAACAGGTCCAGGGCAATCGGTTCCTGAGTCAAGTGCATTTTACCTGTTTCAATGCGCGAAATATCCAGAATTTCATCGATAAGTTCAAGCAAATGATGGCCTGCAAGCACAATATGATCAACAGATTCTCGTTGCGACTCAGGCAGGGGCTCGAGTTCCAGGAGTTGACCAAAGCCCAATATGGCATTGAGCGGTGTGCGCAGTTCATGACTCATTCGTGACAAAAACTCACTCTTGGCCTTATTGGCAGCTTCGGCTGCCTTAAGCGCTCTCTCTAGCTCTAGAGCAGCTTGCCTGCGTTCGGTAACATCACTTTCAATCGCCATAAAATTGCTGAGCTTTCCCTGCTCATCAAAAATCGGTTTGATTTCCAGATTAACCCAGTATTTGCGTCCTGATTTGCTGTAGTTTAAAAGTTCGGCCCTGGCACTTTTTACCTGCCGTAAGGATTCACTGATCGTTTTTATTGTTTCCTGGCAGGTTTCTGGACCCTGTAAAATGTCTCCTGGTTTCTTAGCTTTTACTTCCTCGAGGGCATACTCAGTAATTCGGGTAAAGCCCGCATTCACCCACTCTATACGGCCTTCGGCATCCGTGAGAACCACAGCATTGCTGGTACGACTTGCCACCAACGACAATTTCCTGGCCTCGGCCTCACGTTCTCGCAGGGCTTTTTCGTATGCGTAGCGCTCGGTCATATCATGAATGCGCAAACTATAAAAACGCGTACCTGCCACTTTAATCTGACTGCTGGCAAAACTCACAGGAAATCTAAAGCCTGCGCGGTGCTTGGCCATGATGGGCTTGTCATATTCTTTATTTATTTCAAGGTCCAGCCAGGCAATACCGGCTTCAGGAAAAAGAACCGTCCACGATTTACCCAGAAGCATTCTGGCAGGGTAGCCAAAAAGCCGCTCAACCGCAGGATTGGCAGAGCTTATGCGCAGCTCTTCATCAAGATTTAGAATGCCATCTACCGTATGACTAAGCATCGCTTCTAAACGCAGCTTACTGGTCTGAAGATCCTGCTCTTTTTCAAATAATCGCTGAGAAACCAGATTGAGCGATTTGCTGAGCGTTTCAAACTCCTGAGCGAAATACTCCGGCTCGAGCTGCTGCCCTTGTTTTAAATCAAGCTGTGCCACAAATGCACTGGCCCTTTGCACGGCTTCGATAGGCTTACGCAAATAGATCAGTAATAGGAGTAGAGCTAACAATACCGCTAACGTTCCAAAACTAAAGGTATTTTTATAGACTTCTTCTTGAACAAGTAAACTCGAGCGCAAACTGTAGTGGAGACTAACCACACCCAGCCTGCTGGGGCCAGCAACAACAGCCTGCACTATACGTAGTTCATGCTCTTGACTTACATATTCAATTTTTTGGCTTTGACCCTGACTGAGAAACTCAAGCGTAGGTGCTGGCGCAGCGTAGACCGTCTTGATTTCGTTGTCCTCATGGGTAACGGTAAGTAAGGGTTTTCCCTCATTACTAATACTTACTCTGGTCACATCAGGCAAACTGGCATATTGTTTTAATACCATCTCAAGCGAGGCGTAGTCTTGCTTAATCAGGAAATTGGCCGCATCAAATGCCAGATTTTGGCTTAAGACCAGAGCGGTTTTTTCCAGGGTGTCGGTAACAAGCTTTCCCTGCTGCCTTGCCATGTACCAGGCGAATAGCGCAATACCCAGACTTGCCATAAGGACAACAAGCAGGCTCACCTGAAAGCGGAACTTCTTGGGCAAAATGCGCCAGACCCAGCTCATGAGCGTTTAGTTTTCACCTAAGATCACAAAATCTTCCAAATGCAACTGCTCGAGTTGCTGATAATGCTCTGCGTAAGTAACAGGTATGGGTTCGCTTAGCTGCACAGCCTCGAGCATGGCCTGCCCTTCTGCACTTGTTGCCAGTTCTAAGAGGGCTGCCACAAAGGCTTCTCGCAAAGCCTCAGGAACTCGGGGGTGAACACTTATAGGATGGGGAGTCACCCCAGGCGTTTCATAAAGAATGCGCAAACCTGCTTGCAGCTCTTCAGGTTCTTTGCTGAGCGTACTTTTGACCCCGCCACTGGCAGCTGCCTGACCAAGCATGACAAAACGGTAGGCATTGCTATGTGTCTCAACATAAAGGCTGTCAAAAGTCAGCTTTTCTTCTTCGGTAAGCAGCGCACGCATATACAGCGAAGCCCCAAAAGCATTAGGAGCCGGAAAGGCCAGGGTTTGTCCCTGCAAATCCTGCACGCTCCTATAAGGGCTGTCCTGCCTGACCACCAGTATTCCTCTTAGTTGCCTCGAGCCGTCACTGACCAGCGGAATATACCCCTGAGCCTGTTTGGCCATGACTTCATGGTACGGATTCATAAAGGCAAAATCAGGCTCTCCTGCCAAAAAAGACGCCTCAAAAGCTGGAATATTAGGCTCGAGCACCAGTTCAAACGTGACCCCTGTACGCTCTGAAAGATAGCTGAGCAGCGGCTGCCATGATTCATAAAGCACAAGCTGCGGAAATTGCGGTACGACCGAAAGGGTATAGCTTTGGCCCAGGGCCTGACCAAAAGCACCTGTCAAAACTACAAGAGTCAGACAGACAGCACCTAGTTTTTTAAATTGGGTCGCGACTCGAGCAGACATGGTAAAGGTATGATAAGCAAAAAGCTATTACACTTTCTTTACACTTCCTCTATTTTTATGGCAACTTGCCAAACTCGAGCCTCTAACGTTAGGCTTATAAGCATGGTGAGAAAATTTGGGTTTGGCTGCCTCGTAACCGTTTTGATGGGTTTAAGTTTGAGCTTTGCTCAAACTGCTGATAATTACTACCAGATGGCGTTAAAAACCTTAAATAAGGCCAGAGCTGATCAGGCACAAGGCGTAGCCAGCGAAGGTTTGTGGCGCTCAGTCATAAACAGTTCAGAAATGGCGCTTAGTAAAGACAATAGCATGTCTAAAGTGTTTCCTCTTCTGGCAGAAGCTTATGAAACCCTGGGCTTGCAAAGTCAAGCCTGGAAGTACTGGCAGTATGCCTGGCTAGAAAGCAATGACCCGGTTGCTCTCACGAAAGCCAAAAGTTTAGGTTATCAGCTTGCTGAGGCCAGCCTGGGAGCGGGTCTTTTAGAAGCAGCAGAAAAATACTACCTGGCCCTTCTGGACTTAGATGCCAAAGATGGGCGCATTTATTATGGTCTGGCGAAAATCGCCAGCCAGCAAAACAAGCTAGCCGAAGCCAAACATTACTGGCAGGTACTCTTAAGCCTCGAGCCAGACAATCAGGAAGCTCTTTCTGCCCTGAGCATTTTACAAGACTCTTTGGCTCAACCCGAAAAAACTCTCTACCAAAACGCAGAAACCCTATCATCACCAGCAGATCTGGAGGCTCTCTACTCAGCCGAGGCGGTAGCCTCCTACCGGGCTGCCTTAACGCTTTACGATGAGGGAAAAGCCTATGAAGCAAGGCTGAAATTTATCCAGGCGGTTGAACTTGCCCCTGAATTTAAAGAAGCCTGGGTTTGGGTAGGTCGAACAAGGCTCGAGCAAGACAGCATTCCTCTAGCCATTCAAGCATTTAAAAAAGCCCTGGCTCTTGACCCAAATAATGCAGGCATTCAGGAACAACTTGCCAAGGCTCAAGCCAGGCGCTAACTCAGGACTTATCTAGCTCGAGCCTCACCGCTTTGTCTTTTGACCAGCGCTGTAAATCAAGAATCATGTAGGTAGCGTTGCCATGAACAATCAGTTCGCCTGATGCGTCGCTAACACGGCAATCGCCAAAGACTATGGTTTTACCCCGGCGAATAAGCTCTGCCTCTGCAATGAGACGACCGGCCTTGGCTGGTCTGGCATACATAATTTGCAGATTGGTCGTCGTTGACCCCTCGAGGTCACTAAGCGTAGACTGAACGGCGACCCCAACGGCACTATCAACCAGACTGGCTAAAACGCCACCGTGTACCACACCATAAATCTGCATATGCTCTTCTTTAAGCTCGAGCTCGAGCTTAACCTTACCTTCTTGGGCCTCAACAATCTTCATACCCAGAAGTTGCCAGTACGGGCCAGACTCAACCTGTTTTAAACGTTTGGCAATCATTGGATGGTCCAGCCACCATCAATCATCAGGGTTTCACCCGTAATCATACGCGCCCCCTCCGAAGCAAGAAAAACCACTGCCGAAGCAACATCCTGGGGTTCACCGACATCCCCTAAAGGAATACGAGCTTTGACACTTGCTATAAAAGCATCATCATTTAGCCATTTGCGGGTACCAGGGGTCTTTATAAAGGTCGGCGCAACTGCATTGACCCGTATACCGTGTTGCGCCCACTCGAGTGCCAGACACCTGGTCAAATGGCTAATCCCTGCCTTAGTCATGCAATAAATACTCTCGGTAGGTAGAGCAATAAAGCCTGCTTGCGAACTTAAATTAATAATCACGCCAGACCTCTGCTCAATCATGACCTTGCCGACTTCCTGAGAGGTAAAAAACGTACCTTTTAAATTGACATTTACCGTTTCATCAAAGTCTTTTTCGCTAACCAGTTCTGCCCTATTAGGTGCGCCAATACCGGCATTATTCACCAGAATATCTAACTTACCAAAATGTGCTTTAACTTCAGCAACCGAAATGCTGATTTCTTCCAGCTTGGCGACGTCCATCTGTAAGCTCAGCACCTTGCGGCCCAGTGCCTGTATCTCTGAAACAAGGTCTTCCGCAGACTTTTTATCTCTAAGCCCCAGGGCAATATCAGCACCTTGTTGGGCTAACGCCAGCGCACATGCTCGGCCAATCCCTCTGGCAGCACCGGTAACGAGCGCCACTTTATCTGTCATATCTAGTTTCATAGTTTCTAGTCTACAGGATAGGGTTTACTACCAAGCTCCTCAAGCTTGCCCTTTAGAATGAACTATGTCTTTTTTGGATAATCTCTATAAAGAGCTGATTTTAGAACATTACAAGCATCCCAAAAACAAAGGGGAATTGCCACCACCCGCCCTCAAGGCCGAAGGCATCAACCCCTCATGCGGTGACGAACTCGAGCTGTTTATAGACCTCAAGGACCAAACTATTGCCGATGTGAAATTTACTGGGGAAGGCTGTGCCATCTCGCAGTCCAGTGCCAGCATGATGACCGAAGCTATAAGGGGCAAAACCGTAGATGAGGTGCTCGAGCTCTCTCAGAAATTTAAAGACATGATTCACGGCGAAGCCCCTGCCGAAGAACTTGGCGACCTAAAAATGCTTCAGGGGATTTCAAAACTGCATGCCAGAGTCAAGTGTGCCACGCTTGCCTGGGTAACGCTCGAGCAAATCCTAAAACCACATACGCCTTAAGCCTGCCGCACGACGAGCATCTGCTAGCTGACCCCGGTGCATATACCAGTGGTCAGCTACAAATTGTAGACAATGCCGGTAGCGTCCAAACATATCCTCAAAACCCTGTGGGACGTTTTTACTCACCTGGTCAAGATCAGCTTCGCGAAAAGAATCAATGAGTCTCACTGTCCAGCGGCGCATTTCACGGCACGTTAAAAGCAGCTGCTCAAAAGAAGGATACAGACTGGCCTCGCCCTGCACCTCGGCACCATCAAATAAAGATTCCCAATCGCTGAGTGGATTTGCTTCTCCAAGCATAAACTGCCGAATAACCAGCCCCTCAATATAAGCCAGATGCCCAAGAACCCAAAGAGTGTGTGCGCCTCCCTTTGGGCTAGGAAACACCAGGCAATGGTCTTTCATCTCTTCGATACGTGCCAGAACAATCGCCTCACTCTTTTTAAGGTTATCGCGGATGAGTTCTATGGACTCCATTAGCTTCCTTAGCTTTCATCTACGCTCCACTAAATATCCTGATTTTGTGGCAGCAGTATCAGATCGCGAATAGTCACATGAGCAGGACGGCTGAGCATAAACAAAACGGCCTCAGCCACATCTTCTGAGCGTAAGCTGTCATGTCTGCTAATTTCATCAGCAATGGCCGCTTCATCATGAAAGCCCCAGAGTTCGTTAGCAACTTTACCGGGGGCCACTGCTCCCACACGAATCTTGTGTTTGGCAACCTGACGGCGCAAAGTATGTACAAAGCCAGAAATGGCATGTTTTGATGCACTGTAAACAGGCTCCCAGTGAATGTCTACAAAACCAGAAATTGAACTGGTAACCAGTATGTCTCCGCTTTGCTGTTTCACCATGTGAGGAAGTACCGCATGGACGCTGCGTAAAACACCATCAACATTTATATCCATAAGGTTTGCCCATTCGTCAGGGTTACCCTCAGAAACATCTCCAGGTATATAGATGCCTGCGTTGGCAAACAGTACATCAACCTGCCCAAAAGTCTGAATGGTTTTGTCTACCATGCGAGTAACATCTTCTGCCTGACTTATATCGGTAGGTACGACCAGTGTCTCACACTCGAGTTCTTCTGCCAGAGCCTCGAGCTTATCTGTAGAGCGCGCTGCCAGAGTTAGTCGCGCACCCTCTTTTGCCAGTAAGCGCGCTGTTGCAGCCCCAATGCCAGAACTTGCTCCTGTAATTATGACAACTTTATCTTTTAGTGAAGACATAGTTACTCCCTAGATTTGCTTTATTTCTATACATAACATACCCCAGCCTTTGTAACGATTCAGTCAACATAGCGTCACAGCATCCTGTCATAAACTAGACTGCAAGCCCTAGGAGGTCAATCATGAACTATAAACGTTTAGGTCGCTCTGGACTTAAGGTAAGTCCTCTTTGTTTAGGCACCATGAACTTTGGACCCCAGACCAGCGAAGCCGACAGTTTTCGCATTATGGACCGGGCGTTAGACCATGGCATCAACTTTTTTGACACCGCTGACCGCTACGGTCGAGATATCAGCCTGGGATTTACCGAAGAAATCATTGGTCGCTGGCTGGCTCAGGGCGGCAGACGTGAGCAAATTGTCCTGGCGACCAAGCTCTATGGTGCAATGGGCGATGGCCCCAATGACCGAGGCTTATCTGCCTATCACATTCGTAAGGCTTGTGAAGACAGTTTAAGGCGTTTAAAGACTGACCACATTGACCTTTATCAGATGCACCACATTGACCGCGAAACACCCTGGGAAGAAATCTGGCAGGCGATGGAACGACTGGTGCGTGAAGGTTCAGTGCTTTATGTTGGCAGCAGCAATTTTGCTGGATGGCATATTGCTAGCGCCAATGCTGAAGCCAAAGCCCGAAAGTTTATGGGCCTTGTGTCCGAACAAAGCCTTTATAACCTTAGCGCCAGAACCATTGAACTCGAGGTCATTCCTTCCTGTGAGGCGCATGGTCTGGGGCTTATTCCCTGGAGTCCTTTAGGTGGCGGCATACTCGGCGGCGTACTGCAAAAAATAAGCGAAGGTCGCCGGGCCTCTGAGGGTTTACAGGCAAGAGTCGAAAAACTAAGACCCAAGCTTGAGAGGTACGAAGCCCTTTGCAAAGACCTGGATGAAACTCCTGCCGATGTCGCACTGGCCTGGCTACTTCATAACCCTGTGGTGACGGCACCGATTATTGGTCCAAGAACACTCGAGCAACTTGACGGCTCCTTACGCGCACTCGAGATCAGCCTCTCGGATGAAACACTCAAAAGGCTAGATGAAATCTTCCCCGGTCCAGGAGGCGCTGCACCCGAAGCCTACGCCTGGTAACGTCATTTTTTTGTGATGGAAAGCCTGCTATGCTGGGAGCGTGTCTTCGTGTATCGCGCTCCTTTGCACTATCGATCTTTGCTTTTTACTTGTTTTAACTCACAAAGCTCAAAACACTGTTTGGGCTTACCGGAAACAGCAAAAGGCTGACAAAACCGAAATGCAAGAACTAATGTTAAATTAAACCCGTTTATTAAATTAGACCCGTTTGTAAATCTACCCCAACCAATGAGTCAAGTTAATCTTTGCTTTTTTAGGATAAAGCCGTATTTGAATTTTTGCTAAATGCCTTAAAAAACACACTGACGACTTGACTAAAATCAGATCTTGGCCCTGCCCTACTCTAGCTAGAATCGAAATTTAAAGGTCTCTCTCTTTAGGCAATTCCATACGAAATGTCCCTGTAACGTCAGTATAGGTCAGGCGTACCGTATAGCGCCCTTTCCCTTTTTTAAGAAACTCTGAAATATCAATCCGCTCGCCCGCAAAAAACTCCTGCGAAAAAATACGTTTGGGGGTTGTTCCAGTGGTACCTGATTGAAAACTGGGCGGTATTTCAAAGAAAACTTCAACGATGACCGTACCCCGGCTGGCCTTACCGTGCATTCCAAACTCGAGTTCGTCAACATATTTCACATCTCTGACGACATTCACCGTTTTATCCATCTTGTACAGATACATAGGCGAACTGGGCGGCATACCAACATACCAACCCTGCAGCTCTCCAACGATAAAGAAAACTATAAAGCAAAATCCCGCAAACTGAAGCAGTGGCCTCATAAGAGTAAAGTATAAGAGCTAAAAGCTAACTTATTCGCAAGATATTTAATACCTAATCTTGATTGATATCTAGGTGTGGAAAATTATCCTTTTCTGACATCAAAAGCAACCAAAAATTACTGTCTGGTGGCTGCTTATACTGTGGCTTACTCTGGTCTGACTTCAAGAGCCTAATAGACTTCTTGCGAAAGTATCAACTGATTTCAGATACATCATGTTCAATGAGCAACCTTAAGACCAGTAGACATCGCTATCCAAATGGACTTTTGCAAGAGATCTAATAAATAAAAGCTGATTCCGAGGCAAATTCACTCAGGTCATTCAGGTTAAAGCTGTAGCGTCCACGCGTACCATCTAAAATACCCTGATCGCGCATTTCTCCCATGAGGGCTGTTGTAGTTTCCCGGGCGGCACCTACCATAGCGGCCAAATTATCGTGTGTTAGCGGCAAAGTAAGGCGAACGGTTTTATCATCGGCAATGTGTCCAAAACGCTCACCCAGGCGTACAAAGGTACGCGCTAAGCGTGAGGTTACCGGGAGTTCAGAATCTTCAAGTGCATCACGCAAGCGCCCAAGTTGATTGCCTGCAGCGACAAAAACCTGCTCTTTTAGTTCTCCATCTAGAGCCTCGGTAGGAATAATCGTCAAACTCACTTGTGGACTTAAAGCTTCAGCGGTTTCCTGAAAATAAGTATGTGCTGGCGTAATGCCACCAATATAGTCACCAGGACCAACAATACTGGTAATACGCTCTTTACCCGTCAATAAATCAATACTAAGTTTTAATAGACCTTCTTCAATTCGGTACACCGTATCGGCCAGATCACCTGCATAGTACAAGGTGTCACCTTTCTTGAGTGACCGGCGAGGAAACTCAAGCGCCAGTACTGGCGGCGGATTCGTTTGTGAATTTGACAGACCAAGTGTGTTTAAAGGAGGCGTCATGGGATTAGTCTAAGGGCAGATTTCATAAAAGTTGGTTATATATCATTCATTTTGAGCAATATCACAGAAGGCTAAATCTTTTATGAACGTCTGATTCTCAGATAAAGCCATGAGGCGGGCATAAGAATGAGTCCGGCTAAAACAAAGCTTAAGGGCATGCCGTAGGCTCGAGCTATAAGCCCCAGGAGTGGCCCTCCTATGATCTGGCCTAAAGCGTCCATCTGGGCATTCATACTCATAACGGTAGCCCTCGTTTGAGGCTCGAGTGCCTGATTAAGCCAGGCTCGGTACAGAGGTCCATTAAGACTACGTAGCATTGTGCTAGCCATAAAACAAACCAGGGCCAAGACAAAATTGCCAGCCAGTCCAAAACCAATGATCGCCACGGTTAGTAGCACATTGATAATGAGCAAAACCCTGGTCACAGCAAGGTGGCTTTGGGTATCGACCCGGTTCCTAAGACGCTGAATAAGAACAAGAATAATCAGGCTCGAGCCTCCACTTATAAGGCCAAACCAGACAGCCGGACTAAAAATACCGGGCATACCAATATCAGCAATAAAGTGCGCTTCATTCAAACGATCAAAGGTCTCAGAGGAAGCCCCTAAAATAGCTGTAATAATAAACAGCGTGTAAAGCTGAGGCTTTCGCTTAGCCAGATTGAGACCCGCACCAAAACTGGTTTTCATATTCTGCCAGAGGTTATGGTTGGCATCCCGGTCAGGGTGGAAATGGTTTTCAGGCATTTTAACAAGTAGAAAAAGAGCAAGAAGCAGATAACCCAGGCCACCCACCATAAGCGGAAGACCAAGGTACAGACTGGCTAAGGCAACACTCAAGCCTATGCCCAAAAAAGAAACCAGACTACTTATCTGGGCACCCTGCAAAAAGAGATCGGCAGCTTCCTTTTCACTGGTTTCATCAGTAATCCAGGCATCTATAGCACCACTTTCAAAAGTAGCACCCAGACCCCAGATGACCTGAGCAAGCAGCATAAAAGCGAATACGGGTACCGCGCCCTCGAGCAAAAAACCCAGGCCAATCAGCAGCATGCCAATAATCACTGACCTGCGCCGACTGTATAGATCAGCGACAATCCCGGTTGGTACTTCAAAGAGAAAGACGGTCAGCTCTAAAACAGTGCCAATGAGCATAAGTTGAAAGGGATTGAGCTGGGCAGTCTGAAAACGGTAAATCGCGGAAAGGGTGGCAAAGGTGCTAAAAGAAACCGTTGTAACAGCCACAAAAATAAGGTAAACCCTGGCTGCGGGTAAGTTGCGAGTAAACAATGATGACTCCTAAAGTTGAATTGTTTGGTTAGGTAAAAGTCAGATAGCTTAAAATGCCCCTCTGAGAACCCTCAGAAAGTCATCCATCAATCCTACTAGGAAGATTTATGGTGGTTGGCATAGCTGAATTTTTAGTCTTGAAACAACTTAAAGAGTCATTGTCATAATGCCACTACTTTAACGCTTTAATGCGGAAAGTCAAGCCTCACCCCTAAGGAGCTTCATGCCCTGAACAGCTGGCACCGCCAGGCTGCAGTCAGCAAGCTGGCTTAACGGTGTGAGTTGAGGATTAATTTCAAGGAGATAGGCTCCCTGCTCTTTTGCTAAGCGCGCTAGGCTGGCAGCGGGTTCAACCACAGCAGAAGTACCCATAATAAGGGCTAGCTCTGCTTGATAAAAGGCTGTTACTGCCTCCTTAAAAACCTGCCGTGGTAAGGCCTCACCAAACCAGACAACATTGGGTCTGGCTCTGTGACCACAGCTCGAGCATTGCGGTGGCACAGAAAACCCCTCTGGCAACTTATCCAGATGCTGGCAGCGTTCACAGCGTGACCGGGTAATATTTCCATGAAGTTCCAGCACCTGAATAGAGCCGGCCCTGCGGTGTAAGCCATCAACATTTTGCGTTACAAGGGTCAGATCTTTTTGGGTCTCGAGTTCAGCAAGAGCATAGTGTGCGCTGTTGGGCTGAGCCCTTATAACCGTATGAAAGCGCATCTGGTACCACTCCTAGACCAGCAGCGGGTCTCTGGCATAGGCTTCAGGCGTCGCTAAGTCTTCAGCGCGGTAGCTGCGCCACAGACCATCCTGACCACGGAAGGTGGGAATGCCTGATTCCTGACTTATACCTGCACCCGTCAATACGGCAACCCTTTTGGCCTTAGCCAGCTGGACTCGAGCCACTTCAAGCTTTGCGGTATCAACACCTAACATGAATGGACAGGTTTTAAAACTTAGCTGGGCTCGAGGGCACTTTCCAGAGCAACCTGAGGTTCTTCGGCAGGAATTTCTTCGGGCGTTTGGGTCACAAGCACCGAAATAACGCGGCGTTCATCGGCCTGTTCCACGGTAAAACGCTTGCCCTGATAGTCGTGACTTTCGCCGGAGTCCGGAATGTAGCCAAACTGACTGGTGATAAAGCCACCAAGCGTATCGTAGTCACCTTCATCATCAAAAATCACACCGATGATGTCGGCGAGTTCGTCCAGATGGATGGACGCCTGTACGCGGAATTCATTGTCACCTAGCTGCACCAGTTCGGCTTCTTCCTCGAGGTCAGTTTCATCGTAGATTTCGCCGGTAATCTCTTCAATAATATCTTCTAAGGTAACAAGACCACTGGTACCGCCAAATTCATCAACCACAATTGCCAGATGATTTTTATTGGTACGCATGTCTTTTAAAAGGGCAAGTATACTCACCGTTTCAGGCACATACTGTGGCTGCGTCATGAGTTCGCTCACTCTGGTGTTGGCCAGATCATCAGGATGATGCAGGTAGTCAAGAAGATCACGAGTATAGACAATGCCTTTGATATTGTCCATTTTCTCTTCAAAGACGGGTAAACGGCTGTAGTGCTGCTCTTTGTTCAGTTCTAAAAGCTCGAGCAAGTTGGCATTCTGATCAATGGCAATTATATCCACTCGGGGTGTCATCACTTCGCGCACGACAGTTTCTTCAAGGTCGATAATGCCGTTAATCATTTCTTCTTCTTGCGCCTCAATAACCCCAGACTCTTCAGCATTGCGCAGCATAAGCCTGAGTTCATTTTCAGTTAACAGGGGATTATCGCTGGGCTCGAGGCGAAAAAGTCGCAAAATGCGTGTGGTAACCCAGGTAAAGAAGAGACCTATAGGGTACAAAATAATCGACAGGGCATAAACCGGACGAATAATAAAGCGAGAAAAACCGACAGCATGATGAACCGCTATCGATTTCGGTGTAATTTCACCAAAAACCAGCACCAGCAAGGTCATAACCCCTGTGGCATAACCAACTGCTAAAGATTCACCAAAGCCCAGACTACGAGATAGGTTAATAGCAATTTGCGTAACCAGCGCTGTTGCCGCAATATTTACAAGATTATTACCAATAAGTAAGGTCGTAATAAAGCGCGTACGGTCTTTTTGCAAAAGCGCAAAAGCACCTGTTGGGTCTTGCCCCTCTTCGCGGAGTTGTCTAATTTTCCATTCCCCTATGGCAGTCAGTGCGGTCTCGGAACCCGAGAAAAGGCCTGAGAGCACCAGTAACACAAGCAAGATCAAAATTTGCACCCACGGTGCCGAAAAAGCTACGGCATCAGTTTGGGCAAAACTTAAGCTGCTTAAACTCAGGAGGAAAAAAAGGGTGGTTATTTTCGCTAACAACCTAGATCGGTCAGGAACGTCTTCCATTAATGACTGGGATTTTAGCATACCTGTGTCATGAGTTTGTTGAATCCTCCGCAACATAGGACACTACAACCCTTAATATCAGGCCTTGTACTTATGGTGAAATGTTTCACCAGTCACATCTTTTCCTAAAAAAATAAGGTAAATTACCATTCTGTTGGCAAAATACTGCCAGTTTTCCTTCACCCATCCTTCGGGAAAGTTAGCAAAACTTGACAATCAAAGGAGAGACCTGTGACCCAATTTGAATATGTCGTCTGGCAATTTATTAAGAAAAATCCGCAATGTACCACCGATGATATTCTGGCAAGTTTTGCCCGGGCACCGCAGGTTGAGCTGTTATTCAGTACTCTAAAAGATCTGGAAATGCAAAAGCTGATTAGCAAAGCCGGTCAATTAAATAACAAGAAAA
>JAGQHN010000013.1:0-48347 GCA_020431825.1 Trueperaceae bacterium
TTGCTTAATGCAAGGATTTAAATGCGAGTGGAAAACAGTCCTGAACCACAGGTAATGACTATGATTGCTGAGTATTGGCAAAATCGTTGATGATACCACCGGTTCAAGACTGTTTGAGAAGAATCGAATGAAGAGAAGTTTATATCATTAGGGAAATTATCGGAATTCGTATTATGCCCTGTCAGGAAAGGCTAAAACTTATAAATCAGAGTACCGCCCCAACGCGGCTAGCAATTTCTTTTCTGACCACGGGCGCAACCTTGGTGCCGAGCAGTTCTATGGCATGCATAACCTGATGGTGGGGCATAGTGCCAATGCTCAGTTGTAAAAGCAACCGGGTATGGCCAAAAAGTTCATGCTGGAACAGGATTTTTTCAATTACTTCCTCGGGGCTACCGACCATATTGGCGCCGCGCAAACTACGTGAGCCTTCGAACTGTTGCCGTGTGATGGGTGGCCAGCCCCGCTCACGCCCAATCTTTGACATAACCAGTGCATATGAAGGGAAGAATTCGTCGGCAGCCACTTTAGACTGGTCGGCTATGTGACCATGAGAATTTATACTGAGTTGAATGGCTTCCCTGTGCCCAGCTTTAGTAAAAGTTGTGCGGTAGAGATCGGCAAAGGGCACGAAGTGTTCTGGCATGCCGCCAATAATGGCAATAGCTAGAGGCAAACTTAGTTGAGCGGCTCTGACCACTGATTGAGGGGTACCACCCACCGCAATCCATACGGGCAATCTTTCCTGATGAGGTCTGGGGTAGATACCTGCATTATGTAAGCTGGGTCGGTGTTTGCCAGACCAACTGACGCGCTCGTGTTCACGGAGCTCTAAAAGTAGCTCGAGCTTTTCAGCAAAAAGCTCATCATAATCATTCAGGTCGTAGCCAAACAGCGGAAAAGACTCGATGAATGAGCCGCGTCCCGCCATGATTTCTGCTCTACCCTGTGAGACTAAATCTAAACTGGCGAAGTTCTGAAATACCCGGACAGGGTCGTCTGAACTAAGCACAGTAACTGCACTGCTTAGCCGTATTCTTTTGGTGCGGGCGGCAATGGCTGCCAGTATCACTGCTGGAGCCGAGGCAACAAAATCGGGCCGGTGGTGTTCACCAAGGCCAAAGACATCTAGCCCTAGATCATCAGCAAGTTCAGCGGTTTCCAGCAAGTTTTTAATACGCTCTGTTGGGCTGATTTTTTGCCCTGTTAAGGGATCAGGCGTAAGTTCGGCAAAAGAGTAAAGACCTAGTTCAAAAGGACGTTTTGGGGTAGGGGGTGTGCCGGCCATAGCCTTATTTAAGCGCTTTATTCATCTAAACCCAGTCGTTTGTAGAGTTCTTCAGGGGCGTCATTAAGCTTCATCAGATGGTTGATATGGCGAAGCATCTGTCTTTCGGCAGCGTCATCCTCGAGTGGGTTTTCCTGACCGGGGTCATTTTCCACATCAAAGAGAAGATGCTTAAAGTCTTTTGCACCTCCCCAGATCTCCCCGGCAATTTTCATAACCGGGCAGCCTTTGGTAAAGCTAAAGGGAGCTGCCATGACGGTATCCTGCAATTCGTCTACACTAAAGCGCGAGCGCAGGTGGGTGGGCATAAGGGTGTACTCGTAGAGTTCTGCACTCTCGTCGGGGGCACGCATATAGACGTAGTTGCCATCGGTGCAGTTTACATATGCGCCAAAAGCGCCAAAGAGAATGGCCTCATGAACAGGGCTGTCAGTGGCGATGGTGTCTTTTAAGGGCTTGCCCTGCATGTCTTTGGGGATGGGCAGATTGAAGTACTCGAGCAAGGTTGCAGGCATATCAATCAGTTGCACTAGACTCTCCCTCGTCTCACCCTTTTTACCGCAGCGCGGGTCCCAGATAAAGAGAGGCGTGTTTGCCAGATAGTCATACCAGGGCATTTTGTTTTTGGCCCACCAGTCATGCTCCCCCAGCAAATAACCATGATCGGTACAGACAATCAGCAGGGTGTCATCCCACATATTCTCAGCGTCCATTTTGTCCAGGAGGCGGCCTAGCTGCTCATCACAAAAACTTAAGAGGGCGGCATACTCGAGCCTGGCGTGCTCAACTTGCTCGGGTGGCTCGTTTACTTTGGCATAAGGCGGCCAGTCAAAGTGGGGGCCACTGTAATCATGTGGGTAAAGGTTCTTATATTTCTGATGGCTAAAAAACGGTTCATGGGGGTCAAAGGTTTCCAGTTGCAAAAACCAGTTATCAGCAGCCTTGTTGGTTTCTAAAAACTCTAAGCCCAGGCTAAAAACCTGATACTGAGACTGCTTTTCGGGTGTGTCGAAATAGGAGCGATTAATCCAGTCCTGTGTCCAGGTACGAGGGTGGTGATTCTTTTCTTTGACGGTTGCTTCAGGAATGTCCTGGGGTTCAACATGGGCTTTCCAGAAGTCACCTTCCTGACCGCGCACAAATTCCCAACTGCTGTAACGGTTATGGTATGTACCGCCTGCCCCATCTTCAAAATAGTGCTGATGGTCGGTAATCAGATGCGAGTAGACGCCATTTTCTGCCAATATCTGAGGCATAGAGTCATCAAAGGGTTCGATTGGGCCCCAGCTGCGGTGTAAAAAGTTGTAGCGTCCGGTATGCAGTTCGCGGCGCGCAGGCATGCAGGGCATCGAGCCAATATAGCTTTTATTAAATTGGATGGTTTTTTCTGCCAGCCGTGCAAAATTGGGGGCGTGCGTCCAGTCACAGCCGTAAGAGGGGAGCATATGCTTGTTGAGAGAATCGAACATCACCATGATGGCTTTCATTTTTATCTCCTAAGTAACAGGGTTTGGCTAGAGAATTGTAAGGAGTTTAGCTCCTTAGAGATGGGCTTCTTGTTCGCTTACCTTACGTTGATCTGCTGTTTTTAACATGGGACAGGGCAAGATGATAGGCTCTTTTTCTCCTGCCTCGAGCATACGGCGTTTTAACCGTTCACGCATTACAGCTGTAACCCCCTGATGAGACTCGAGGTCAATCAGGTTAAACAGTTCATAAGGGTCACTCTCAAGGTCATAGAGGTACTGCTCGACGTAGGTATCAGAGTTCATGTCCTCCCAGCCATCTTTGTCAGGGGCATCCACGCCATATTTCCAGCGCCCCGTTCTGACAGCACGACCAACCTGGGATTCACTTATCTGGATAAATACTTCTTCGGGCCAGTCAAGTTTTTCTCGTTGAACCAGAGGCAAAATCGATCTGCCCTGCATCTGCTCTGGTACTGCTATGCCAGCAGCATCTAAAAGGGTGGGTGGCAAATCAAGCAGGCTAATAAGTTTACGAATTTGCCCGCCTGAGTCAAAGCCTGGCCCAGAAATAGCACATGGTACCCGAACGGAACTTTCATGACAGGAGCGCTTGTACTCACCGTTGCGCGTTTTAAAGTGATTGCCATGGTCAGAGGTAAAAACAACAATGGTATTGTTCAGCAAGCCCAGACTTTTTAAAGCGTCGAGCAACCGTCCAAAAGCTTCATCCAGACGCTTAACCATGCCCCAGTAGCCTGCAAGGTGCTGCTGGGTTGAGCCGCCCAGCGCTGCTAAATCTGGCGGTGTCCAGCGACTCGCATAGCGCTCGCGGTAGCCTGTCGGTGGCGGGTAATCATCCAGGTGGTTCTGATGATGAGGTTCCAGAAACGACATAAATAGGAAAAAGGGATTGTCTTTCTGGGCGTCAATATAGCGAATAGCAGCGTCGGTCATGGCATCGACGCGGTAGCCCGGTAGCTCGACTTCTTCGTTTTCATTGTTGAAGAGATTAAGGTCATAGGCACCTGAGGTGAACTCGAGCAAATTTGCCCCCAACCAGTACTGATACCCCCCACGCTCCTCTTCGGGCACTGCGCCTATGTGCTCTTTTGCGGCTAGGTGCCACTTGCCAATGTAGCCCGTGTGGTAACCCGCGTCATTAAAATAATGTGCCAGAGCTTTGGTGCTTTGCGGTAAGGGGATGCCGTTGCGGTAACAACCGGTGGTAGTGGCATATTGACCAGACTGCAAGCAGGCTCTTGAGGGGCCACAAACGGGCTGTGAGGTAAAGCAGTTGTACAGGTGCGTACCCTGCTGAGCAAAGCGGTCAAAGTTGGGCGTCAATTCTAAGGGGTTACCGTGCACACCTGTGCTGTCATGACGTTGCTGATCGGTAAAAAAGAAAATTATGTTGGGCTTTCGCGACGGGCTTTCCGCCATTCGTGCACCTCCTGAGGATTTTAAGTTTTTAAGATACCAAGGGATATAGCTTTTGGGTAGTTAGGCAGCATCCTAGCTTCGCTTATCCGCTTTATGTGGAACAACGTCAGCGGTCTCAAGGTAAAAACGTAAGAGTCTATCCCTGAGCTGCTGTTTTATATTGGCGAAAGTTGGGTCGTTAATACGGTTATCGAGTTCCGCAGGGTCAGCCTTTAGGTCATAAAGTTCGTCGTCTTCGTAAAGCCGCATCACATACTTATAGTTTTGCGTGCGGCACATGACAGCCTTACTATGCTCTGGCCCTTCCTGAGTTTGCAGGTGGACTCTGGGCCAGTAAAGACCGTCTCTTGTTTGTTTGGACTCGAGCTCCATGGCCTGCCGTTCGCCGTGCCTGCGACCTCCTTCGCAAAACACTGCGTCCCTGTGCTCATCGGTCTCACCTGCAAGAAGGGGTAAAAGCGAGCGCCCAAAGTGATCATGCCTGGGAGCTATATCTGTTAGGGCTTCAACCGTAGCCGGAAAATCAATCAGTTCTACCAGCGCGTTACTGACTCGAGGCTTACAAGCTACATCGGCAGGCGGTTTTACCAGAAAAGGTACCCTAGTTAAAACATCTTCAAACGTATTTTGCGTTTTTTCTACCAGGCCATAATCCCCTGTAAAGTCACCATGATCAGAAAAGAAAAAGATGGCAGAGTCGTCATAGATACCTTTTTCTTTGAGCGCGTCTAAAACCAGGCCAAATTGATGATCAACCCGGGCGCACATGCCGTAGTAAGTTGCCCGCAGTTCGGTCCAGCGCTCTTCGCTCCAGCCTTGCAAATTCTGGTGTTCGGCAATGCCCTTAAGCAGACTTGGTTTGCCTGTCCAGTCTTTTAGGTTTGGGATGCGCTCAGGTAATTTATCTTTACTAATCTGGCTGTACCAGGGGTCTTCTACTGCGTAAGGTGGGTGCGGATAGCTGAGTGGCAAATAAATGCAAAGGGGCTTATCTGCTGGCGCATTATTGATTTGTTCAATGGCGCCTTCGACCATCGCCCAGTCAGAATCAAAGTAAACGGTGTCGTTTGGGTGGGGCTCGAGCCTGCCGCCATAAAAAGAATAATAATTATCTCCGTCTGGGCTACCACGCCAGGTGTCAAAACTATGAAGATTGGGTTGAAGGGGGCGTTCTGGGGTATTGGGTGCCGTATAGTTAACATCGCAGTAGCTGTCAAAACCATTCTGGGCTGGGACCACATCATTTTTGCCACCCCACCAGACAAAGTAACCTGCGTCTTTGAGGGTTTTTAAGAGCATAGGTTCGTCAGGACGGAGCATATGAAACATGGTGCGGTGACCGCGCACATGTGGGTACCAGCCAGTCATAAAGGAGCAGCGGCTGGGCGTACAGACAGGGTTCTGGCAAAAGGCATTGGCAAAGGAAACAGCGTCGCTTTGAACCCAGTTGTCCAGCGTCGGCGTGACCGCCGCTTCATTTCCTAGATGCCCAAGGACATCGGCGCGCCACTGGTCAGGGTTAAAGATAAGGATGTGAGGTGGTTTTTTAGGCATCTCTCTAGCTTTCTACCAGGGGTTTCACCGGACTCGTCTGGCCTTTTGGCGCGGCAGATGATTCTCTTATTTTGAGATAACTTTTAAAGGGACTTAGGGTGTCCGGGGCTTTTCCTTCCATCTGTTGTAACAGATGCTGAGCCGCGCATTTGCCCATTTCCTCAGTTGGGTAATGCATGGTACTCAGGGTTGGTGTGGTTAACTGGCAGAGCGATAAGTCATCAAAGCCTATAATCGAGACATCTTCGGGTACCGAATAAGCATGGGCTTGCAGGGCTTTTAGGGCACCCGCCGCCATTAAATCATTGGTGGCAAATAGGGCGCTGAAGCTACCTAGTTTGAGAAGTCTTTCGGTTGCCTGCGTACCGGATTCACTATAAAGATCATCGGCTTCAATGATCAGGAGATCATCTCTGGCGATGCCTTTTTCCCTCAGGGCCTCGAGATACCCCTCGAGCCGCTGTCTGGCAAATTGCCGGGTGAGATAGGCAGTGATGCAGGCAATGCGCTCGTGCCCAAGATCAAGCAGGTGTTTGGTTGCCAGATAACCCCCCAGGCGGTTGTCAATGGTAACGCAGCTACGCGCAAGTTCTGGGATGTAACGGTTCATAAGCACCGTAGGGGTCGTGCCGATAAGCTCGAGTAATTCGGCGTCGGGCAGGCAAGGTGCCATGAGAAACAGGGCTTCAACCCCGCGCTGGGTCATGATTTTGAGACTTTGCCGCTCTTCCTGGGCACTGCCATTGCTCGAGCTGCAAATCATGTGCAGGCCTTTGGCTCTTAACTCATTTTCAAAGGCAGACAGAACCAGACTGAAAAACTCGCCGTAGAGGTGCCGGACAATCACGCCTACGGTACCTGAGCCTTTGCCCTGCGCCAGGCTATGCGCCAGCGCGTTTGGCCTGTAGCCAAGTTCGGCAATGACCTTTTGAACCTGCTCGGCTTTGTCGGGTTTGACTTTGGCAGTGCCGTTGAGTACGCGCGAAACGGTAGCTGGCGATACGCCAGCTTGTTTGGCAACATCGTGAATGGTAACTTTTTTCATCTAATTCAACTCTATCCTGAGGCTCGACTTGCCTCTTTGACGAAAGGGCTCGAGCTGAGGTTTAAAGGTTTACAAAGTTATTTTGCCATCATAGTCAAATTCATGAAAAGTTTTCAAGCCTTATGTTGGGAAACTCACATTGAGTTCCTGGAATTATTTCTTATGAAGGTTTGTCAAGCATCTTTTAAGCCCAGGAAAACCCTTTTGAGACGACTTAAATCTAGCATCCTCTCGGGTGGCGACTGGGAAATTGCTCGAGCTTAAAGCTTGACAGTTCCAAAAGGCTGTGATAATTTTTTCTGAAAGCGGTTTCAAATTAATAGTTTTATCCCTCCAGGGGAGTTCGTTGCTCTAGCAGCAAAGGTTGGTGATATCTGACAGAGACTATTTTCAGTTTGCTTAAGGCTCAAATTACTTAGCTCTAAGGAAAGGAAACTATGAACTGGTTTGATAAAAAGGAAAAACTGTCCAGACGTCAGCTGCTTAAGCTAGTGGGTGCGGCGGGTGCAAGTGCCTATCTGCTTCCCCTGGTTGAGCAAGCCTATGCTCAAGGTATAAGCATTCCTGATTCAGGTGCTACGCTTCCTAGCGACAATGTCACCCTGCGCTGGGTCGATAGCGGTGATCAAAAAGCCGTTTTCTTTAATGAGTTTTTTGCCGCTTATCAGGCAGCCCACCCAAACATTAAAGTTGCCTATGACCCTTTGCCCTGGAATGAGATTGCCCAGGTGGTGCCTTTAGGAATCCGTAACGGTACAGCCCACGATGTCTTTCAGCTTCCTTTAAGTGTGAGTGGCGCCCAAGCTGTGAGTGAAGGCTGGGTACAACCTCTAGATGACTTTATTCCGAACTTTGCCGAGTGGAAAGCCAAGTTCCCGCCGGGTATTTTCCTGCCGGGCATTACCGACTTTGAGGGTAAGACCTATAGCTTCCCATTTACATCAAACAAACGCTATGGTACTCACCTGCTTTACAACAAAGCCATCATGGAGCAAGCAGGTTATGACCCCGAGAATGAACCCTTAACCTGGTCTAGCTTTAGAGAAGCCGCCAAGAAAATAACTGAGCAAGGCAATGGTGCTTACTACGGCTTTATCATGGGTGGTAATCAGATTAACCGCTGGGCCGATGTCGTGCGGGGATTTGGACAAATGGCCGGAGCGGTTGGCGGTACGGGTGCTCAAATCACCGCTGATATGAACTTCTTAACTGGTGAATATAGCTACAACACCGAAGAGTACATTGCTGCGGTTGAACTTCTCTTACAACTTCGTGATGATGGCAGTGTTTTCCCTGGCATGTTAAGCATAAATGCACCGCAAGCCAGGGCCTTTATGCCGCAGGGTGCTGCTGGCATGATTTTGCAAGGCCCCTGGAATATACCGCAGTGGGAAAGAGATAACCCGGAGTTTGATTTTGGTATTTCAACCCAGCCCTTGCCCGATGACGGTGATGTCTGGCCTCTTGCCATCAGTGAAGGTGGTGCTAATGGTCTCTGGATATTTAAGGATAGCCCCAATGCGGCAGTCGCTGGCGATATCTTTCATTATCTGGGAACCCTCGAGGGTCAAACCCAGTGGGCCAATATTGTAGGGGCGGCTGACCCACCTGTTATGCCTGAGTCAATTGCCAATGCTACTTTGAGCCCACGTGCAGCGCAAGCGCTCAACATGTTTAATGAGCAGGTCAAAGTCGGTCCTAACCCGGTAGTAAGAAACCCTGACATCGTGCAGGTGACCCTGGAAATGCGCACTCCTGAACCTAGTTTTGCTCAGGTCATTCAAGGGCTATACACAGGGCAACTCAGCGACGTTAAAGCGCAGATGCAGGACGTGCAAGACCGCTACACTGCAGAGCTCGAGCGTGCGATTGCCGCTGCCAACGAAAAAGGTGCCGATGTTTCGCGTGATGACTGGGTGTTCTCAAACTGGGACCCACGTTCAGATTACGGTGCTGAAAAGTACGACGAGCTTTAAGTTTATGACTCGAGGAGAAGGCAATTTGCCTTCTCTTTATTTTTTGCGAGGAATCTTGTGGCGATACCCAATCTAAATACTCGAGCCACCCCAAAACCTGCTGCTAAAAGCCTCTGGCAGGAAATCTGGAAGGCGAGGTGGTGCTATGTATTTATGCTGCCCTCGCTCATTCTCACAGGGATGTTTACCTTTTACCCAATCTTTGCTTCCTGGTATTTTGCCTTTCTTGACTGGTCGGGCTTTACTGCCAGCAAAACCTTTGTTGGGCTGGCTAACTTTCAGGAAGTAATGGGCGATGGCCTTTTCTGGGGCGCCTTTCGCCGCTCCTTTATCTTTATGCTTGTCAGTGTGCCCTTGCAGATGCTTTTATCCTTAATTGTTGCGATTATTTTGAATGATAAGGCGCTTAAACTTGCCCCCTTTTTTCGCACGATGTTTTTTATTCCGGTGGTTACTACAACGGCCATAGTTGGCATCGTTATGAGTTTTATCTTTAGTCCGTTTAATGGCCCGATCAACCGCATTCTGGTAAATGCGGGTATCCTGTCACGACCTATAGATTTTTTGGGTAGTGCCGATACCGCACTCTGGACGGTGATTGGCGTCTTTGTCTGGAAATGGTTTGGCATTACCATGATTTACTGGCTGGCTTCGCTGCAAACGGTTCCTGCTGACCTGTACGAGGCTGCGCGGTTAGACGGTGCCGGGCGCTGGGCATTATTCAGATATATTATTTTTCCGCTTTTAGTGCCTTTTGCTATTGTCATTTTGCTGATAACGGCAGTAGGTTCACTAAACGTCTTTGCGCTGGTACAAACCATGACGGGGGGCGGGCCTTTTTATAGCAGTGAAGTCATGGAAGTTTATATTTACCGTACCGCCTTTGGCACAGGCGGTGGAGGCAGCGTCCCCAGACTGGGTTACGCTTCGGCGGCCGGCGTGTTTTTTGGTTTAGCCGTGATGGTTATAACCCTTTTGCAAGGTTTAGCTGTACGGGGTATGCGCGCAAGGCGGGCTAGCTAATGGCGACTACAAGCGTGACATCAAAAAGACCCAACTGGATGAAGGCGCGCTGGTGGTTCACGGGTAGTCGGCCCCGACTGGTGATTACCTCTCTGATTCTTTTGCCCATTTGTTTTTTCTGGATTTACCCCTTTCTCTGGACGGTTTCGGCTGCCTTAAAAAGCAATGGCGAGATTTTTGCGGGTCTGGGGTTAGTACCACAAAAGCTCGAGTGGTCAAACTTTGCTCGCGCCTGGACACAGGCGCATATTGGCAGATACTTTTTAAACACGGTAGTTATAACGGCGTCCTCGGTAGCCATTGTCGTGATAACGACTTCTATGATGGGTTATGTGCTGGGGCGCTACCGTTTCCCTGGCAAGCGAATTGTGATAGGTATTTTGGTGGCAACCGTCTTTTTACCACAGGGCTATACCATCATTCCGGTATTTGAACTAATTAATGGGCTGGGCTTAAGCGGTTCGCTGCTTGGCGTCATACTTGGAACCAGTGGCGGTACGCCAATTATTTTCATTTTGCTGTTTACCGGCTACTTTAGCCGTTTACCGCATGAACTCGAGGAAGCGGCCATCATTGATGGAGCAGGGTTTTTCAGGGTTTTCTGGCAGGTCATGCTGCCATTGTCACGACCTATTATCGCTACCGTTGCCATTATGCAAACGCTGCAAGCCTGGAATGACTTTTTGCTGCCACTGGTACTCACGCTGGCACGGCCTGATTTGCGGACTCTCGCAGTGGGCATTTATGCTTTTCGCGGAGAGTTTTTTGTTGATTGGTCCGGGATGGCGGCAGCAGCGACCATCACCATCTTACCCATCATCATTCTTTTTCTCTTTATGCAGCGCTATTTTGTTGAAGGTATAGCGGGCGCAGTTAAGCAATAGTTTGGAGGCAGTATGCCAAAGATAACGTTTATTGGTGCAGGTAGTTTTGGCTTTACGCGAAAGCTGGTCAGAGATTTGCTGAGTTTTAAAACTCTCGAGGCTTCAGAGATCGCCCTTATGGATATAAATGAGGAACGACTGGATTTTGCCAAGCGTGCCTGTGAGCGTATTGTAGAAGCCGGGGGCTACCCTGCCAAAGTTACGGCTACCAGCAGTAGAGCAGAGGCACTGGAGGGTGCTGATTTTGTGGTGGTCACCATCTTGGTTGGCTCAACCGATGTTTGGCGACACGACATTGAAATTCCCAAAAAGTATGGTGTTGACATCAATGTAGGGGATACCAGAGGTGTTGCCGGTATTTTTAGAGCCATAAGAACCGTCCCTGTTCTGGTTGATATCGCTAAAGACATGGAGCGCTACTGCCCCAAAGCCCTTATGCTTAATTACACTAACCCTATGGCTATGCTGTGCCGCGCCATTAGCAAGGAAACCAGCATTCAGGTAACAGGTTTATGCCACAGTGTGCAGGGGACTGCTGAAATGCTGGCAGGCTGGATTGGTGCTCCCATGGATGAGATCACCTATACCTGCGCGGGCATTAACCACACTGCCTGGTACATTGACTATCAGTGGAAAGGGGAAGATGCCTACCCGCTGATTCATAAAGCCATCACGGAACAACAGGATGTTTACAATGCCGAGCAGGTGCGTAACGAAATGTATCTGGCGCTTGATTACTATGTTACCGAGTCAAGCGGGCACAACTCTGAGTACAACTGGTGGTTCCGCAAGCGCCCTGACCTGATTGAAAAATATTGCACTCACGGCACTAACTGGAACCCCGGGCATCATGCTTATATCTTGAAAGAATATCAGCGGCGCGCCCATGACTGGCGCGATGACATCTTGAAATGGTTTGAAGAAGAGGTTGATTTAGAACCAAGCCATGAATATGCCGCTTATATCATGAATGCCATGTCAGGCGGCGCGGCCTTTCAGTTTAATGGCAATGTGCCCAACAAAAACTTAATCAGTAACCTGCCCTATGATGCCTGTGTGGAAGTGCCGGTTTGGGTTTCAAAGAAAGGGCTCGAGCCTGTCGCCGTAGGTGCCTTACCGCAATCGGTTTTACCCCTGACCAATCTTTACTCACAAATTGAAGAGATGACCGTAGAGGCCATTCAGACGGGTAACCGCAAACTCATTTATCAGGCTGTAGCCTATTCGCCGCTGTCGGCAGCCGTGTTGTCGCTGGCAGAAATCAAAGACATGGTTGATGAACTGTTTGCTGTAAATGAGGCTCATTTACCTGCCCCTTTCCATGCGTAGGAAAAAGTTTTGAGATAAATATAATGACTAAGAAACCCAATATTCTTCTCATCACCTCTGACCAGCAGCACTTTGATACGCTGGGTGTCACCAACCCGAAAATCAAAACCCCTGCGCTTGACCGGCTCTGTCAGGAGGGAACACGTTTTACCCGGGCTTATTGCCCAAACCCGGTTTGTACGCCGAGTCGCTCGAGCATCATTACAGGTATGTACCCGTCACAGCATGGTGCCTGGACCATTGGCGTGAAACTGCCTGAAGATGTGCCAACCGTTGGCGAGCATTTAAAATCAGGTGGCTATAAAACTGGGCTGATTGGCAAGGCGCATTTTCAACCACTGGCCTCAGTTGAGGGGTCAGAGTCGATTGAGTGTCAGCCAACTTTGCGTGACCTCGAGTTCTGGCGAGAGTTTACGGGTCCCTGGTATGGGTTTGACCATATAGAACTGGCGCGTAACCACGCTGATGAAAGTCATGCCGGGCAGCACTATGCTATCTGGTTAGAAGAAAAAGGGCTCAAAGACTGGCGTGACTATTTTCAACCTGTGCCCGGAGAAACGTCGGCGAAAGCCCCTAAAATTAACGAAAAAATTGGCTACTGGGTCAGGAAAGACCGGGCCTGGGAACTGCCCGAAGACTTGCACTACACCACCTGGACGGGCGAGCGTAGTCTGGCATTTATTGAAGAAGCGGTCAAAGAAGATGAGCCTTTTTTCCTCTGGTCAAGTTTTCATGACCCACACCCGCCCTACACCGTGCCAGAACCCTGGGCCAGTATGTACGACCCCGAGGATATGCCCATTGGCCGAGTTATTGAGGGCGAGCACGACAAAAACCCCTGGCACTTTAGGGAGACACAAAAAGAAAAGGCCAGTTTTGGTGACTGGCACAAGCCATTTCAGGCACATGGCTGCTCCTCACATCTTTACCCCGAAGAGGAGCTTAAAAAGGACATGGCTGTCTACTACGGCATGATTAGTTTTATGGATAAAGAAATTGGGCGCATCCTGGATAAGCTGGATGAGTTGGGAATTGCCGATAATACCATTGTGGTTTTCAGTACCGACCACGGGCATTTTATTGGGCAGCATGGCCTGATTGCCAAAGGCCCGTTTCACTATGAAGATATGCTCAAACTTCCTTTTATTGTGCGCTGGCCCGGTCAGGTTCCAGCTAATACGAGCAGTGATGCGCTGCAAAGTCTGGTGGATTTAGCGCCAACGTTTTTAAGTGCGAGTGGACAAAAGGTGCCGGGAGAAATGCAAGGCGTTAATCAGTTAGGTGTCTGGCAGGGAAGTGAAGAACAAGCTAGAGATTACATCCTTTGCGAAAATCGGCATAATCCGGTCATGCCGCACCTCAGAACCTATGTTAATGAGCGTTACAAAATTACGGTGTACCGCGAGGCAGATTACGGCGAACTCTTTGACTTGCGGGCTGACCCCAACGAACTAAATAATCTCTGGGACGAGCCTGAGGCGCAAGGCATTAAGCTCGAGCTCCTTCACAAATTTATGCAAGCCAGTCTCAAAACCGAACCTACTCGCATGCCGCGCATTGCGGGTGCCTGAGGGTTAAACCACGGAGGAAGTATGCGCATTTTATATATTGATATTGATTCGCTAAGGCCTGATCATCTGTCCTGTTACGGTTATCCCCGTAAGACCTCGCCCAACATTGACAAGCTGGCAGCTGAAGGCATTCGTTTTGAAAATCTTTATGCTACTGATACCCCCTGCTTGCCCAGCCGTACCGCGTTTTTTGGCGGACGTTTTGGTGTGAATACGGGCTTGGTTAATCACGGGGGCATTTATGCAGACTTGCCTTTGCAGGGTGAGAGTCGGGGTTTCCGCACTGAGTTTGCCCAGAATGCGCTTGCCAGCGTTTTGCGCCGCGCTGGCTATCACACTGCCAGTGTCAGTCCCTTTCCTAACCGCCATACGGCCTATCAGGTCTGGTATGGTTTTACTGAAACTTATGACACGGGTAAAGGCGGCTTAGAAAACGCCGATGAGATGTACCCGCCTGCCAAAGCTTGGCTCGAGCAAAATGGCAAAAAGGACAACTGGTTCCTCCACATCAATTTCTGGGACCCGCATACCCCTTATGACCACCCTGAAAGCTACGGAAATCCTTTTGAAGATGAGCCTATAGAAGACTGGTACACCCAGGAAATGCTTGACGCCCAAAATGCCAGCTTTGGCCCTCACGGCGCCCATGACATCCCGGGCTACGACGATGTTTTACCCCCGGTCTGGACAATGGGTGTCGGTCACATCAAAGACTTAAAAGATGCCAAAGCCCATCTTGACGGGTATGACACAGGCATCCACTACGCTGATTACTATGTGGGCAAACTGATTCAGGACTTAAAGGATATGGGCATTTATGATGAGACTGCCATTATCCTCTGCGCTGACCACGGGGAGAATCAGGGTGAGCTGAATGTCTGGGGTGATCACCAGACCGCTGATCAGGGTACCAATCGTTTGCCGCTGATTATCCGCTGGCCCGGCGTTACCGATGCGCAAGCTGGCACGGTCAAAGAAGCCCTGCACTATCATCTGGACTTAACTGCGACCATCACCGAACTGGTTGGCGGGGAGCAACCTGCGAGTTGGGACGGCTCGAGCTTTGCTTCTACCTTAAAAACCGACGAAGATGCTGGGCGGGATTATCTGGTTCTAAGTCAGGGTGCCTGGAGCTGTCAGCGCTCGGTGCGCTGGGATGACTACTTGATGATTCGTACCTACCACACAGGTCTCAAGGATTTCCCGGAGTACATGCTCTTTAATTTAAAAGAGGACCCGCATGAAACGAAGAATCTAGCCTCGAGTCAGCGTGAGTTGCTCAATGAAGGCTTACAAAAAATGGACGCCTGGCTTGCCGAGCAAATGCCCAAAGCGCTGCGCGGCGATCCTTTCTGGGGCGTGATTGCCGAGGGTGGCCCCCTCCATGCCAATGAAAAAACTCAGGTCTGGCAGGATTATCTGGCGAGGTTGAGGGCAACGGGAAGAGAAAAACATGCCGAAATGCTCGAGCAGTACGGGGGAAGACCTTTTAAAAGTGGTTTAGAGTAAGGCTAACTGAGCGAATGGGATTTGTATCCCATTCGCTCAGTTTACCTAGTGGGGCATAACGCCTTCTGGAATTGGGGTGACGTAAGGTTCGCCCTGTTTTTCTTTATCAAATTCAGCCCTCGCTGCTTTAAGCACGTCGGGTTTTAAGAAAAGATCAAGTGCCGTTAAGCCCAGCGCTTTTGCAGCGAAAAGCATGCCTTTCATGCCAATGCTCGAGCCACTCGAGGCGACCGTTTGCCAGCTGTGTGCTGGGGTGCCCAGGGGCCAGCAGGTACTGGTCATTTGCACGGTAGGGCATATGTGACTGACATCGCCAACTTCCGTTGAGCCTGCCATGCCGGGTGGGTTGTCGCTATGTTCCAGGACGCGTTCATTGAGCGCGGTTTTGCCGTCTTCCGGTACGTAGTCTTTGGTTCCCGTTTTTAACCAGCCAATATCAGACTCGAGCGACCCCTGCGGGAAACTTGCCTGTAATTCCTTGGCAAATTGTTTTTCCTCATCGCTGAAGCTCATGCTGCCTTCTAAGGTTTTTAAATGTTCAAACATAAGTGCGGTCAAGGCTTTGTTGGGCATGTAGTCATAACAACCTGTAACAAAGTCAATGTCATAGCTGGTGCCGCTCATGAGGGCTGCACCCTTGGCAATGTCCAGGACTCGAGCATAAATCTCATCTACCTGATGGCGCTTGGGAGCGCGCACGTAGTACCAGATTTGCGCATAAGCTGGCACGACATTGGGGGCTTGACCGCCACTGCTAATCACACTGTGCATTCTGGCTTCTTGAATGACATGCTCACGCAGATAATTTACGCCAATGTCCATAAGCTGAGCGCCGTCTAAGGCGCTTCTGCCAAGGTGGGGTGCAGCCGCCGCGTGTGAGGCTGCGCCATGAAAGTTAACCTTGAAGGAATTCATTGCTGTAGATGAACTGTTAATGACCATATTGTTTGAGCCCGGGTGCCAGGTAATCGCCGCGTCCAGATCATCAAAAACGCCAGCCCTTGCCATAAAGGTTTTGCCCACCAGGGTTTCTTCGGCGGGGCAGCCATAAAAGCGAATCGTGCCTGTGATGCCCTCATTTTCCATGAGTTCTTTAACAGCTACCGCGGCCCCAAACGCAGCCGTGCCAAAGAGGTTATGTCCACAGCCATGTCCGGGTCCAGCATTGACAATGGGCTCACGGGTAGCGGAGACGCTCTGCGAAAGTCCAGGCAGCGCGTCGTATTCACCCAGTAAGCCGATGATAGGTTTACCTTCACCCCAGCTAGCAATAAAGGCCGTCGCTAAGTCACCTACGCCATGCTCGAGCTTAAAGCCTGCTTTCTCTAATTCATTAGCCAGTAAGTTTGAGGCAAAACTTTCTTTTAGCGCAATTTCAGGATGTTCCCAAATGTCTCTGGCTATTTTGCTCAAGTCTTTAAAGTTACTATCGATTCTCTTGGTCAAGGTTTCATACTTAGACATGTTGCCCTCCAGAATAAAAATGTATAACAATCTCAATGACTGATTTTATTATGACTTGAGTGCTTAGCGGCCGCCCATTCCCGTTACGGTAATGCCTTTAATAAACCACTTTTGCGCAAACATATAGACAATGATAATCGGTAACATCGCCACTACCGCTGCTGCCATGAGCAGTTCCCACTTGACGCTGTACTGGCCTTGAAACGAATTAAGCCCCACCGGGATGGTGCGCATTTCAGCCGAATTGGTGACCACCAGCGGCCACAAAAATTCATTCCAGTTACCTAAAAAAAGAAAAATGGCAAGCGCCGCCAGAGCTGGCCCACTGTTTGGCATAATGATTTGCCACCAGATGCGAAACGATGAGGCGCCGTCCATTCGTGCAGCGTCATCAAGTTCCACCGGGATGCCGCGAAAGTTTTGCCTGAGCAAAAACGTGGCGAAAGCCGAAAAGGCAGGTGGAAAAATCAGTGCCCAGTAGCTGTCATACCAGCCCAGATAGCGCACCATTATGAAATTAGGAATGAGCAAAACGGTAAAAGGAATCATAAGGGTGGCGAGGTAAACCAGAAAAAGTGTTTCTCGCCCTTTAAATCTTAATCTGGCAAAGGCAAAAGCTGCTAACGAGGACGTTGTAATGGTGAGGGCTGTCGTACTTATAGCGACCAGAAAACTGTTCAGGTAAAAGCGCCCAAAAGGCATGGCAGTAAGCGCCTTAGTGTAATTTGACCAGTTGAGCTTACTCGGTATCCACTGGGGTGGAAAGGTAAAGACTTCTCTGGCTTCTTTCAGCGATGTACTTAGCATCCAGAAAAAAGGCAGCAGCATAAATAGGCTGCCAATAATCAAAAAGAGATGTAAGAAGATGTGCCCGATGCGTTTGCGTCTGGTCATGGCTAATCTCCGGTTTCGTAGTGAACCCAGCGGCGCTGTAAGCGGGTTTGAATCAGGGTAAAGACAAAGATAATAGCAAAGAGAATCCAGGCCAGAGCCGTAGCTTTGCCCATGCGACCAAACTCAAAGGCGTTTTGATAGATGTACATAACGATGGTTAGGCTTGCCTGGGCTGGGCCGCCTCTGGTCATAACAAAGGGTTCGGCGAAAAGCTGAAAAGCGCCAATCATTTGAATGACGACTAAGAAAAAAGTTGTGGCACTTACCATCGGTATGGTGACAAAGCGAAAGCGCTGCAAACCGCTGGCACCATCTACTTTTGAGGCGTCATAGAGAGATTCGGGCACACCCTGAAGGGCTGCCAGATAAATCACCATGGTAAAGCCAATATTTTTCCAGAGGGTCAAAATGATAACGGCAGGTTTTGCCCAGAAGGAACTGTTTAACCAGTCAGGGGGTGCTATGGGCCAGCCGGTGGCTTCAGCCAGTTGCCAGACCCAGGCATTGGCAACGCCAAAGTCCCGGTTTAGGAGCCACTGAAAAACAATGGCAACGGCCACGATGTTAGTAATAACGGGCATGAAATAGATAAGGCGGTAAAGCTCGAGCCCTCTAATCCCTTGGTTAAGGGCTACCGCCATAATGAGCCCTGAAATAAGCTGCAGAGGAACGATAGAAACAGCGTAGACAAAGGTATTTGCTAAAACTTTGCGAAATACTGCATCCTGAAACAGAAGCTGCTGGTAGTTATCCAGGCCAATAAATTGAGCAGGGCTGATCAAGTTCCATTTAAAAAAGCTAAGGACAAAAGCGCCGACAATCGGGACGAGCACAAATAGGGCAAAGCCAATAAGGCTTGGCAATAAAAATAAATAAGCTTCGTTTTGCTGACTGGGGCGCCAGCCAGATGAACGTTTGCGTGAAGAAGTTTGAGAGGGTAATGACATAGGAAAAAACTATGAGCCAGTTAACTGGCTCATAGTTAAATTAAAAGTTTACTTGGGGTAACCGTTTTGGGCTAAGAAGGCGTCTACCGATTCACATAGGGCAGGTAAAGCGTCTTCGGGGGTAGCTTCACCAGACCAGATCGCTTGCAGCGCTGGACTGATGATGGAACCACTCAACTCGTTCCACTCGGGGAAGAAGCCGGCCCGACCCACTTTGGCGTTTTCACCTTCGGTGATAAAGGCCATGCGGTTGCTTGGCGTATCTGAAGCGCCCATAAAAGCGTCAGATTTGGCAGTGGATTGCAGCGCCGGCAAGATTTCGCCAGAGGATGTGTAAATGGCCTGTCCGCCATCGGTGCTTTGTAACCAGCTCAAGAAGGTCCAGGCAGCTTCTTTGTCATCACTAAAGCTGCTCATGGTCCAGGCTGCACCTGCAGCACTGGCAGAGCGCTGACCACCTTCTGGAATAGGCACAACGGCAACATCGTAATTCATACCAGCAGCATTAAAGGCAGAGATGCGGCTGGCATTTTGAATAATCATGGCGACCTGACCACTCTGGAAAACGGCAGCGTCACCACCAGCCTGACCCAAGTTAGCGTCACGCATAGCGTAGTTATTATTCATCATGTCAGCAAAGAATTTTATGGCGTCCATGGCTTCAGGGTCAGCCAGCGTGCAGCGGCTAGGGTTACGCATATCATCTAAGATGCTGCCTTTGTTTTGACCAATCCAGAGCTGATATTTGCCGCCTTCCATGCCTAGAGCGTAGCGGTTAACCCGACCACTGCTGCTGACATCGGTGAGTTTTTCGGCGGCGGCGGTGAGATCATCCCAGGTCCAGGTTTCGTCAGGGTAGTCAACGCCAGCTTCGTCAAAGATATCTTTGTTGTAGTATAGAACTTCGAGGCCGATGTCGCGGGGGAAGCCGTAGACATGACCGTCATACATACCGAACTCGAGCAGTCCTGGCCAGTAATCATCAATAGGATAATTAGACGCTTCGATATAAGGGTCTAGATTTTCCAGAACCCCATCAGCGGCGTAGTTGACCACGGGAGATAAGAACATGACATCAGGAATGACCGATGAATCTCCTGAGGCCCAGAGCGTTTGAATTTTGGTGAAGTAGTCCCCCCAGGGTTGTGACCAGATTTCTATGTTTATGTCGGGGTGGGACGCCATAAAGGCGTCAGCGACTGCCTGGTGGGTAGCGATTTCTTCGGGGCTGCCCCACATGGCCCAGGTGACGGTTGTTTGGGCAAGAGAAAGACTAAAAACGAACGAGAAAACCAGTGTAGCGACGAATAACCAACGTTTCATTTGAGAACCTCCCAAAAAGTTGATGAAGTACCAGCGCGAGTAGTTTTCCGTATCACCTCCAGGAGAAGATTTAGATACCTACGAAGTGGTCTGTAGGACTTAGTAGATAACTATACACCACTTCTAGACCAGTGGAGAACGTACAATCCTTTAATGAATACACCTTATGTATGAAAAAAGCTCGGATGCGGCAGCGTTGCTTTGATGTTTTGATAGATGCCTGGCGTAAGGTTGATCTGGGCGTGCTCGAGCCCATACAGCAGAGCGCCGATGACAGGTTCATTGTCACTTTTGCTTATTTGCACATCAGGATACGTTTGCTTCACAAAATGCGACAAAGCAGTAACTAACAGGTCCGAAGGATGACGAAACACACCGCCATTAAGCGAGAGTTCAAAGTGCTCGAGTCCTACCTTTCTGGCGGCAACCCCAACATAGTCTGCCAGAACCCTGGCTTGCGTCTGCACAATCGTCAGAGCGCTTGCATCCCCTTTGGCAGCTTCACTTAAGACAATAGGCGCAAGTCTAGCAATGTCGGATTCTAAAACCACGGAGTCTCTTGCTGTCATCAAATGTAAGATCTCTTCAACGCTGTTTTTTTGCAGATGTCTGCCTATTGCTTTTATCAAAGACGTTTCAGGATCAATGCCCAGTGCAGCGCGGTAGATGGCTTTTAGGCCCTCTTGCCCGAGCTTAAAGGCCCCGCCAGTTTCCTGCCAGAAACTGGCATGCCAGCTTTTTCCTGAGGGCGCTCTGGCTGCGGTGACGGCGTAGGTACCACAAACGACTGCAACTCCAAAACCTGTTTTTAAACTGGCTCGCAGGGCACCCATAGCGTCATTGATGACAAGACTATTGTTTGCCCAGGGGTACTTACTGAATGCATGCTTTAAATAACTAAAGTCTTCTGGCCAGTCAGCTCCTGCCATACTAAAGGCACTGGCTATAATATCGTCTGGCTGAAGCTTAGCCATTGCCAGGGCCTCCGCTATAGCGTCTAAGACATTGCCAAGGGCTTGGGCTGAACCAATTTCTCGGTTAGAAATATCGCCACATTTGCTGCGTCCAAAAGCAATAATTTCCCCATTTAGCCTAGCGATAAGAGCAAGTGTTTTAGAGTTTCCAGCATCAAGTGCTAAAACATAGGGCATCTTGTTTCAGGAAAAGAGCCGCTCAGGTAAATAGGCTTTATGGGCGGCAGCCAGCTCATCATAGATGGCTTCAGCTTTTTCTAAAGAGAATAAGAGTGGGTGGCTGGCGAGGGCACGTATGGCATTTTTGCGGTTGCCGTGCCAGGCAGCGTCGGCAGCCAGCGACTGATATTCACCTAGCATTTTGACCAGACCGACCACATGTTTGGGCATATGACCCTGTGCAAGCAGCTTGACGCCATGTTTGTCAGCAAAGCCAGGGGCTTCAACCACCAGATCATCGGGAAAGTCGAGAATAGCGCCGTGGTTAGGTAAGTTTGAGGTCCAGACTTCTTTTTTGTCATTAAAGATAGCGTCCATAAGGTCAAAGGCCAGCTCGAGCTCAAAGATCCCGCCCCTCGAGCGCTTGGGATCAAGCTCAGGCACCTCTTTTGCGGCTTCTTCTGCATAGTGTTTCCAGTAATCCACTGACCAGTGCATAATGTCCTGCGCGCGCGTGGTGGGTTTGGCCTGAAGCTCAGCCAGAATTTCATCTTTGAAATAGTAGTATTGAAAATAGTCAGCAGGGATAGCGTCCATCATGCTGGCGAGTTTTAACATGCGGCGCTCGAGCAGGGGCACACCAGGATCATCTTTTTTGCGCTCATAGGCTGCTTTAATCAGTGGCATAGCGTCCTGACCTTCATAGAGGTGGCGCACACTCCAGCAGGCATGGTTTAAGCCAATCATCACCGCGTCGAGTTTGCTGGGCTCGAGGTCAGCTGCCAGAGCGATATCTCTGGCAAAATAAATAGGTCCCTCACAGAGCGAAAGCGTCGGAATAGAGGTATTGCGCGTAAGTGCCTGAGAAATAATATTGATGGGATTGGTGTAGTTAAAAATACGGGCGTTTGGCGCTACGGCTTCAATATCTTTAATGATGCCTTTCATAACTTCTATGACCCTTAGGGCCATAAAAAAGCCACCAGGACCCTGTGTTTCATTACCAATAACCCCGTGTTTTAGCGGGATGCTTTCATCAAGATGGCGTGCTTCAAAGCCCCCTGGTCTAAAGCTGGTGAGGACCGCATCGCAATCTCGCAGGCCCTCGAGCCGGTTGGTGGTTGCAGAGATCTTTAGATCAATCTGATGAATTTTTGCCAGCTTTTCCGAAATTGCTTTAACCAGATTCAAGCGGTCTTCATTTAAATCAATAAGGACCACTTCAGAACCCTGAAAGTTTTCTCCCTGATGGATAAAAGACGCCATGGTGCCTGCTGCTCTGGTGCTGCCACCGCCAATATATGCGAGTTTAATGCGTGCCATAGCTGAAAGTGTAGCAGTAAAGAAAAGCTGAGGAACTGATACATAACTACTTTCCTCTTTTCGCTTTCCACTTTTCACTCATTTGCGTTAAGCTAAGCCTATGATAAAAACATGGCAAGAAGGCGATGTGGACTCGAGTGGCGTCAAGATTCACTATTACCGTACGGGTGGTGAAGGGCCAAAGCTCATTCTTCTGCATGGCATTACAGATAATGGACTTTGCTGGCCAGAGGTAACCGAGGCTTTGGGAGAAAAGTATGACATCATTATGCTTGATGCCAGAGGGCACGGGTTATCAGACCATGCCGCTTCGTATTTACCGAAAGATCATGTGGCTGATGTAGATGCAGTTATGGAAAATCTCGGTATAGCTAAGGCTGCTGTACTGGGTCACTCAATGGGTGCAGTGAATGCCAGTTATTTTGCGGTGACCCATCCTGAAAAACTAAGCTGCTTACTGCTAGAAGACCCACCCTGGCATCTCGAGCCCCAAAGCATCGTAAGGGATAATGACCAGTGGCGTAAAGATATTATTTTAAGGCGTACTCGCACCCTGGAAGACATCATGGCAGAAGGTGAGCGCGATAATCCAAAGTGGAAGGACTATGTTTTTCCTACCTGGGCAGAGGCGAAACGGCAGGTTGACCCAAATGTCCTGGACTGGGCAGATAAGGGGCAGACCTTTGCCAACTGGCAACAGATTGTTCGTGATTTAAGCTGTCCGACTTTACTGCTGACCGGCGGTAAGGAGGCCATTGTTGATGAGGCCACTGCCAAAAAGGCAGCTGCCCTTAATTCCTTAGTATCAGTTGCTAACATGTCTGAGGCGGGTCACAGCATTCGCCGGGAACAACTTGACGATTACCTAAAAGCAGTTACTCCTTTTTTAGAAAAGCACGCCAGGTAGGAAAACTACCTGGCAAGACTTTTAGTGAGGCAGTTTGTTCCTGATTAGTCCGTAAAAGTAAGTGCCTAAAACTGCCCCGAGAAAAACCAGAATGAAAGCAGGAAGTCCTGCGCCGATAAGAGCCAGAATCGGTCCAGGACAGGCACCTGTAAGCGCCCAGCCTAAGCCAAACAGACTTCCGCCTACGATATAGCGAATATAGGTTGGTGCCTTTGTTTCAAAGCTAATCGTTTCTCCGGACAGGCTCGAGAGCTTAAATTTCTTTATGAGCCAGACAGATAAAGCTGCTACCAGTACGGCTGAACCTATAACACCGTACATATGAAAGCTTTGAAAGCGGAACATTTCCTGAATACGGTACCAGGAAATAACTTCCGAACGAATGGCTACAAAGCCAAAGACAATACCTGATGCAAGGTAGGCAAAGTAGCGTAGCAAAGTTAAAGATCGATTTTGGAAACCGAGCGTGGGGTTTTCCATGCAATCAGGTGCGTTTACTTGACTTGCCATCACATCACCTAAAAATAAGAGGGAATAAAAGATGGGTCATCGCCAGACCACCTGCAAAAAAGCCAATGACTGCTACCAGGGAGGGAAGCTGCAAATTAGCAAGCCCTGAAATGGCATGACCTGAGGTGCAACCCCCTGCATAGCGGGCGCCAAAGCCCACCAAAAAGCCACCTCCAAGCAGGACTAAAAAGCCTTTGAAGCTAAAAAGAGACTCGAGGCTAAACAGACTTTGAGGTGCTAAAGAACCATCATGCGCAATACCTAGCTCCTGTAAATCAGCCTGGGTGCTTGCCGCAAGTTGCAAGGGTTCAGGGTTTTTCAGAAGCACACCGCCAAGGATGCCACCAAGCAATATGCCTAACGCAAAGATAAGATTCCAGCCACCGGTTTTGCGCCAATCGTAGTTAAAAAAGGGATGCTTGTTTGGAATCATGGCGCAGACATGACGCAAATTGGCTGAAACACCAAAACTCTTATTGCCGACTAGAAGTAAAACTGGAACGGTTAAACCGATGAGTGGCCCGGCAATGTACCAGGGCCAGGGACTTGTTAAAAACGTGGAAATACCCATAGGGGGTATAGTCTATAAGGAGACGGATTCGTTGGCAAGCAATTCTGCCTCTTAGCTATTAGCCAGTACAATAACAGTAAAACGAGCATATAACAGGTTGTAAAAATAGTCTGCCAGCTTATATTTTGGGAAGTACTTTAATGGTTATCAAAAAGAGATTTTGAAAAGCAAAGCTTGGTTTGTACCAAGCTTCAAATACTCCTCTGGTTTTCAAGTGTGACCAATACAGGAAAAAGTCAGCATTTATCCTCTACTATTTAGCCCAATAATGGCACGGCCATTATTCTTCTCATCGGCCCTGCTGGTTCCAATCCTCAATCTCACTGGCAGGGCAATTTTTTGGCTCGAGCCTGAAATACCCCTATTGATTTCAGATTATGAAATAAACTCAATGTAAGATTAGCCGCAAAGATTTAGAAAGATTGACTTTGTCTTTTAGTCAGGCCAGGTGATTAAGATATCTGCTAAAACACAGTCCAATTCGCTGGCATTAAGCCCACGTCTAAACTTGGATGGTACAAAAGACGAATAATATCGCGGTCTATAGCAGCGTAGCGAGTCGTGCGTGTCCAGTCTTGTTGAAAAATGCTATCTGGGTAGGTAAAAGAATCTTTGGCCAAACCAAGAGATTGTGTCAGTTCTTCCCGCAAGAGGTGCCGCTGCTCCGTAATGCTTGCCCTTTCAGTGTCTACATACATGTGACCCCTATAAAAATACTGCTTAGCATCCCAGTAGACAAAGAATAAACCCCAGTTATCCTGGAAAAGATTGCTTGCTTCTGGATATAGCTTGGCATACGCTGAGCCAGAACCAAAAAAGATGTGAAAATTGGCTTTGCCTTGATTCTTAACCAGTTTGACTGTTAGATCATCGCTGATTAAGGTGTTTAGCTCAGTAATGATACTGTCTAATTCTTTCCTGACTTCTTTCTTGGCTTTGCCACTGACATAAATAGTCATATCGGAGGCCCATTTGCGAGTAATGGTTTCTGAATCACTAAACTCAAAGCCCAGGGCAATGTCTTTAAAGTAGCTGATTCGTTCCTTATCTAAGTCGCTTAGTTGATTAAGGCTTAGAGAACTGCAGGCAAATGAAACTGCAGTGGCGCTGAGGCATAGGCTAAGTAGCAGCAGCTTTACTAAAGCAATGCCTTTCGGCATCAGCGAAGAACTTTTTTGCATAGGAGATTAGTCTAGGAGGATATAAGAAGGCGGCCAAGCGAATATTTCAAAACCTTGACATGGAACTTTTCCTTTAAGGTCCATTCATAAAAATTCTTGAAGTGGCTTAGAAAATCTTTCTGAGAAAGTCTGAAGCTGTAAGAATTCTGTGATAGTAAGCAACCTACTCTGGAGTTAAGGGTAAAATCTAGGGTAAAAACGCTTTATATCTCCTCGAGGCTATGATCTGCTTCAATTTATTTGGGCGCTTTAGAAGCAGTGAGCCAGTAGCGCAACCGACGTTGGAGGTCATCTTGCATAGCGTTGTTGTAAACCTCAGATTTGTACTATTGGTGCTGCTTATCGGCGTATTGTCAGCCTGTAGTACAAGCGAATTGCCGACACAGGCAAACGAACCTAGCCCCTCTCATCTTACGACCGTTCAGATAAGTGCCGCAGATACTCGAGCAGATGTCGAGGCCAGATATGGGGGCTCGGTGCTGGTTTTTCGACCAGAAGCAGGGTTTGCTATTTTGGGCCTGGATCAAGAAGAAGGGGAACTCAGTACCCTTGCTACCGAAACCAGTGAAGATGCTTTTTCCAGTCCTGAAGTAAGTGCTTCTGGCTACAGTGCCTGGGCCGGAGGGTTTAGTGCCTGGGCGGGGGGCTGGTCAGCTTGGGCGGGCGGTTGGAGTGCCTGGGCGGGGGGGTCTGGAACCAGTGGCCCTAACGAAAACAATAATGCCTGGCAGCAGATCAAACTAAAAGAAGCGCATGCTGTGAGTCGAAACTTTGGTGACGGTGTGAAAGTTGCCGTTATTGATACCGGCTTTGATTTAGACCATCCGGTACTGGCAAATCACCTGGCACCCCGAAGCGAATGGAAAGATTTTATTGATAATGATGATTATCCGGCAGAGCCAAATTCAGGACGGGGCCATGGCCACGGTACTGCAGTTGCAGGCATTGTGCTTCAGGTTGCGCCCAAGGCTACGATTTTACCCATTCGTGTCCTCGAGTCAGACGGTACTGGAGATCTCGATGATGTCATTGCCGCAATAGACTACGCCATAAGTCAGGGGGCTCGAGTTATCAATTTGTCGCTGGGTACCAATCAGTGGTCAAACTCGCTTTACCATATGCTTTATCTGGCCAAGCAGAGCAAAGTTTATGTGGTAGCGTCGGCTGGAAATTCTGGTCAGGGCTTAACTTACCCTGGCAATATGTCCTGGTACGCTGATACCCACCCCTATGTTGCCAGTGTCGGCAGTGTAGATGCAAATGGAGTTGTGTCTGACTTTTCTTCTTATCAGGGACATTTGTATGCTCTTGCGCCAGGTGAGGCCATTGCCAGCGCTTTTCCAGGCAAGCAAAGAGGGGCTTTTAGAGGTACAAGTTTTGCTGCACCTATGGTTTCTGGAGCGCTGGCTTTAGCAATAGGCGAAGACCCCAGCTATTCAGAAAGCTTGATTGCCAGAGTTTATCAAACGCGAGACAGTGGGGTCAGAGATAGAACCTTGGCGACTCGAGGGTTTGACCTGTGGCAGTACACGACCAATAATCCGGGTGTATTAGATGTAGAAAAGCTGATTCGCGAAATGCCAAACTTTAAAGAGCCTGTTTACACCATTAAAAATGTAAAAAGCAATAAATGTCTTGATGTCAGTGAGGGAAGTCAAAGTGATGGTGCCAGTATCATTCAGTGGGCTTGCAGTGGCAGTAAAAATCAGCAGTGGAAACTCGAGGTTTCTGGTGATTACTTTGAATTAAGAAGTCTTAGTAGCGATAAGCTAGTCAGTGTATCAGGTGCTTCTAAAAATAGTGGCGCCAATATTGATCAGTGGACAGATGTCAGTGGCGCTAATCAGCAGTGGGCTTTGCGCGGCGCAGGTACAGGGTTTGAAATCATTGCCAAGCACAGTAATAAATGTATAGATGTGGCCCAGGGTAGTACCAAAGACGGCGCCAATGTTATTCAGTGGGCCTGTCACGGAGGTCGCAATCAGGCATGGAGGCTCGAGCTTAGCAACTGAGCTAAGAAAGCTTTATTAGCATTTAGACTGACACCGCAACTTAATGCAGTGTCAGTTTTTGGTTTCACCGACGCTTTTGTGACAAATAGCAAGGCTTGGCTTTATATGATGGCTGTCTATGCGTGTGGCAATCATTGGTGCTGGGATTTCTGGATTAGCCACTGCATATTATTTAAGACAGGCGAAACCAGACTGGGAAATTCGTCTGTTTGAAAAAGATGATCAGGTCGGTGGCAAAGTTCGCTCGAGTCAAGAGAAGGGGTTTGTCTTTGACTGGGGGCCAAATGGCTTTTTGACCAATGTAGATGACACGCTTGATTTAGCCAAAAACTTAGGCCTAGCGGATCAGCTTCAAGTGGCCTCAGACCATGCCAGGCACCGGCTTTTATACAAACAGGGCAGGCTTTTTGACTTACCTGCATCGCCTCCCAAGCTGCTAAAAACCGGGCTTTTAAATCCTTATGCCAAGTTTCGTGCTTTGGCAGAGTTGAGTCTGGGTAAGGCCAGTTACACGGAAGAGTCCGTGTATGATTTTATGGCGCGTCATTTTGGTAAAGGGGTGGCAGAAACCTTTGCGGGGCCAGCGGTTTTAGGCATTACGGCAGGCGATGCTAAAGAGCTGAGCCTGGACGCGCTTTTTCCACGGTTTAGAAAGCTCGAGCATGAGCACGGTAGCCTAATTAGGGCGATGATGGCAGCTCAGCAACAGGCAAAAGCTTCGTCACGTTCTTCACGCCTGACGAGTTTTAACGCAACGGGCGTGCAAGCCCTTAGCACGGCGCTGCGAGATGCCTTGTTACCCTGCATTAGAACTGCGCAAGAGTTAAAACTTGTTTCTTTAGAACAGGGTGAATACTGGCTCGAGTTTGCAGATGGCAGTGTTTACACTGCTGACAAGCTTATTCTTGCGACGCCCACCTTTGTGATGGCTCGATTGCTCACCGACCTGGCGCCTGTAGCAGCGGCAGAACTGGGCAGCATTCCCTATGCAGATGTGGTGGTTATAGGTTTGGGCTATGACCGCATAGATGTACCTCAACCCCTGGATGCTTTTGGTTTTCTGGTGGCTCGAGGCGAAGCGGTGCGGAGTTTAGGCGTGCTTTATAGCTCCTCGATTTTTCCTGATCAGGCTGAAAGTGACAAAGTTATGCTGCGGGTAATATGCGGCGGTAGTCTGGATCCTGAGTTTATTGGCCTGAGTGATATCGAAATGCTCGAGGTGGTCAGGCATGACCTGAGCATAGCCATGGGCATTACGGCAAAGCCTGAGTTTCAGCAAATCGTTCGCTGGCCAAGGGGAATTCCCCAGTACACTTTAGGACACGGCAAAAAGGTTGCCCAAATAATGCATGAGATAAAGTCGCTATCAGGTTTGCACCTAGTTGGCAATGCTTTTTACGGGGTTGGGGTCAATGACGCTGTTAGAGATGCCAGGCGGGTTGTTGCTGAGCTGACAACCTAACGTGTACAAAGAAAAAGGTCCCACATAACATAAGCTGTGGGACTGAGAGGGTTGGGTTTACAAAGTGTATATTAACTAAGTCATTTGTGCAAGTTCTCACATTTTGGTAACTTAACTATCGCTCTGTCTTGCCTCAAAATAGTCTGAAAAGCCGTATTCGAACTATCCAACATTCTTCTCAAGAAGTTTTCGGTAGAGTGACCCATCAATGCTGAAACCCTAGAAAATCAGTGTTGCAGGCCTATTTGGCCAAGTTAGGAGTACAGCATGAGTGCAAAAACAGGTGATACAGTTAAAGTTCATTACCGCGGCACCCTCGATGATGGTAGCCAATTTGATTCTTCTGCAGGCCGTGAACCCCTCGAGTTTCGCTTAGGCACCGGGCAGGTTATAAAAGGGTTTGATGATGCCGTAACAGGCATGAACCCAGGAGATAAAAAGACCGTTCATATTCCCGCGGATGACGCCTATGGTCAGCACCGCGCTGACATGATGGTACAAATACAGCGGGAGCAAATTCCCGCTGATATTAATCTCGAACTGGGTATGCAGCTAATGATGCAAGGGCAAAATGGTCAGCCCATTCCAGTAAAAGTTACGGACATTCAAGAAGATGTGGTAACGCTAGATGCCAACCATGAACTTGCGGGTCAAGATTTGACCTTTGAACTCGAGCTTGTTGCTATAGCTTAGGCTCGAGGCTCACGCTAAGAAGGTGGCTTTGGCCATCTTCTTTTTTTACCAGCGGTAGTGCCGAATATGCTCACCGCGCTCGGCAATTTCACTCATTGATTTTATCCCGACTTCGATATGAATATCGGTAAATTCACGAAAGACAGCCTTGGCAGATTCTTTGGTTTTTATGCCGTCACGCCTTAACGGGAGGTCCGAGACAAGCAGCAGGGCGCCAATCGGTACTTTGCTGGCAAAGCCAACTGAAAAAAGCGTAGCGGTTTCCATTTCTATGGCGAGGGCGCGCTCTTCGTAAAGTTGTTTCTTAAATTTTTCGTCAAATTCCCAAAAGCGATAATCTGTGGTGTGAATGACGCCTGTACGGTAATCATGACCATTCTCGACCACAATTTGAGATACGAATTTTTGAATTTTAAAGGTGGGTAGGGCAGGAACCTGGGGTGGCATAAAGTGTCTCGAGGCCCCTTCATCGCGAATTGCTGCGGTAGGCAAAATAAAGTCGCCTACTTTAAGGGAGCGGTGCAGACCGCCGCAAATGCCCAGAAAAAGGACAGCCTTTGGGTCAGCGGTTGCCAGTATCTCAATAATAAGCGCAGCAACAGGTGAACCAATCGAAAAGTTAATGATGGAGACCCCTTTTTTCTTACTGTGGGCAGCGGTCATGGCACTACCTTCGCTTAGTTCGGCGTCATCACAAAGGTTGGCAAAGCGGTCCATATAGTGAGCAAAATTGGTCAGAATGATTTGTTTTTGATAGGCCTCAGGTGCTGTACCCGTGTAGCGTTCCAAAATATCGGCAGCAATTTTCCATTTTTCAGGATTGGCATAAATCAAGTTAGGGTTACTGGACTCAAAATCGTCTTCGGGAATAGGTTTGTGAAACGGATCAATGGGTTCTTTGGTATCCATATCTCAAACTATAGGATAGCGCCCACTTCTACAAGGGCAAAACCCCACTTGTGACCGCTGCGCTTTGGCAAATGACCCCGAAACCTATACTGAAAGGGAAAATCTAGCTTGGAGAGCAGTTCATGAATTCATCCCGTTTAATGCTTTTCGCTCTTTTGACATTGCTGGTCTTGCTTAGCGCTTGTCAGCAAACCGTCAAAGCGCCCCCCCAAGTAAGCACTGTCAGTTATTTTGAAAGTATCAGTCTGGACGCTGTTTCAGGGCAAGCCTGGACCAAAGCATCCTTAAGCAATCGCTATGACAATATGGTGGTTGTCTGCACCGTTCACCGCCTTAATAATGATTTGCCAGAACTTGTGCGGGTGCGCAATGCCGCAGGCTCGAGCTTTGAGGTACGCCTGCAAAACCCCTCAGGTTCAACGCTTAAAGCTGAAAGGGTCTACTGCCTTGTTGCCGAAGAGGGTGTCTGGAAACTGCCAGATGGGCTTAAATTTGAGGCCAGACGCTTTACCAGTAAAGTAACCAATTATTTTACCCAGGATGCAGACGGTGCTGGAGCCTGGTCAGGTAACGGTACCAGAGTTAACTATGGGCAAACCTATACGAGTCCGGTCATTTTAGGACAGGTCATGACTTTTAATGACCCTAAATGGTCGGTTTTCTGGAGTCAGGGAGAGCCAAAAGATACCAAGGATGGTGCCCGGCCTCCTGCTTCTGCGACCGCACTTTATATTGGTAAGCACGTGGGTGAAGATAGTAATACGAGTAGGGCCGATGAGACCCTGGGCTATATGGTGTTTGAAGCCTCAAACGCTTCAAAGTTAGACGGTATTGCCTACGAAGTGCAACTGGGCCCTGACGCCATTTATGGTAAAGGCAATGAATTTCCTGGCGGTACAAATCGCTTTAGAACCAGTTTTGCTGCTGCTCCTGCATTTGCCGTAGTCACCCATACAGGTATGGACGGGTTTGATGGTGCCTGGGCTGTACTGGACGGTGAAACAGCCATTGTGAGAGATGCTTTGCAACTGATTATGCAAGAAGATCAGCTTAAAGATGTCGAGCAGTGGCATCTCTCTGAACAAGTAGGCTACTTTGTTGCCGAAAAAGAACTTAATCTTATGTTGGAAAGACCCTAAACAAAGATAAAAGGGCCCCAAGTCAGGGAGCCCTTTTTAGAAATAAAAGTTAGGCCTGTAAAGCAGCAGAGTAGTAATAGGTATAAAGCGGCTTGTCAAACGTATCGGCCTGAATACAAACTTTACGGATAAGATTCTGGAACTCGAGGGCGCTTAAAACGTTCTCGAGTTGTCCATTTTCAGGAGCTTTGGCAAAGCTGCTTACAATATCTTCGGCAGTACACCTCGGGTTGGCTTCGACAAATTGCCAAATAACATATTCTAACTGGGTCATACAGGCTCCTTTCAGAAAATGACTATTAGCTATGAGAGTACTTGAAAACGAAAAATCTAACGAAGTTTAGATTTGAATGCTAAGTATAACAAAGATTTTTCTTACAATTCTGAGAGCCATTTGTCCTAACTTGCGCTATTACTTTCAAAAGAAAAGAAAGCCAGCTCGGCTGGCTTTCTACATTTTGGATTATAAAAATTAGAAACTACTGTTTTTCGTAAGCTCCCATATCGACTCGAGCATTACCATTGGCATCTCCGTCTACAATGCGGGTTCTGCCCATAAAGTCAAAAGGTTCTAAGCTGGCTGTATTTTGACCTTTGTCGATGACTGGTGACGTTGCCTGTAGATCCAGATCATCATCAATCGTTCCAAGTAGGGCATCTACGCCATCAAAGTCTACAAATTGCGGGGCAACATTGCGGTTGTTTCCACCATTGCTAAAGGTGCTAATGCCGCCATCACAATTGGCAACTACGCCAGCACCCAAAATATTTCGTACATCGCTAAAACTTATATCTACCAGCCCACTACCCAGGCATATCTCATTAAAGCCGGTAGTGTCAGTGCTGTTCCACATAATGCTGTTGACTATACTCATATCAAAGACACCAGCAAAGTTGAGAGGTTCGGTGTAGATAGATCCTCCCTTGCTTGCGGCAGAGTTTCTGCTAAAGCTGATATGGACCATATCGATATCGAGAGTACCACCGCTGAAATTGGGAAAGTTATAAATGGCACCGCCGTCATTGAGCGCTGTATTGCCCGAAAAAACAGTATTGGTGATACTGCTTGCTAGCGTTGTTCCTGCTGCTAAACCACCATTAATCTCATTGGCAATGGCTCCACCACCCGAAGCACTGTTCCCGTAAAATCCAACATCCAGAAGGGTTGGGCCACTAATCAGGTTAAAGATGGCACCACCCCAGACCGCTGCGTTATTCGCGACAAAACTCAAGTCTGTTAGGCTTGGATTACTATCATCGTTTTGAATTGCACCGCCGTGCCAGTCAGCTTGATTAAGTTCAAAAATACCACCAGTGATGCTGATATCACTCTCGTTGTTATAAATTCCGCCACCATAATCAGCCGAGTTATCAGTAAACTGAATATCGATCATGGTTAGATTGCTAAGAATGTTATAAATCCCACCACCCCAACCGGGGATGCTTTGTGCTTCATTACCAATAAAAGCTACATGAGTATAAGAAGAATTGCTATACAGATTGTAAACAGCACCGCCTAAAGCTGCAGCATTGCCACGAAAGACCAGATTTGCCAGTCTTGGACTGCATTCAAAGGTGGCTGAACCATTACAGTAGAGACCACTGCCTCCAGGTGCGCCATTCTTACCTGCGGTGATGCGAAAACCATCTAATACGGTAGAATCAGTAAAGGCCGTGGCTGAACCGGCTGCATCAACATAAACCACATGCTGACTGTTCGTACCTACAATGTCCGCAGGATTGGCGATAATGCCATCACTATTAGGATCAACATCATTTTGCTCGAGGTCGCCGCTCAAAATCGTTTTATAGGTCTCAGTATCCCGCGCAAACAATAACAGCTCTCGAGCCCCACCGACACCACCCGCACCTACACCATCAAAGCCACCGTACATATTTACGCCTTCAATCAGGTAAAAGGATTCTGTAGCGTCGTTATTGCTGACAGTTAAGCCTTCATCTGGAAAATATACGCCCGCAGCGACCCAGATAGGGGCTGGGCAAATGCCTGAGCGTACACAATCAAGGGCATCTTGTAAGTAGGTAAAGGCATTGGCCCAGTTGGTGCCATCGTTGGCACCAACAGCATCTTTATCGACGTAGGTGCGGCTGAGTAAAAAGGCCTGGGACTCGAGTGTTTGGTCGGGTGCTTTGGTTTGGGTGCAGGCGCCCAATAAAAAGGCGAGACTAAGTACGAATACTAGCGAAAAGCGTTTCATTTTCTTCTCCTTTGTGAGTTTTTAGGGTTTTGTTGAGCAAAGTTGATAGGGCTAGCAGTTGCTTTCTGATACATACTTACCTCTTTTCTCTCGTTTGAGATGAGTTAGTATGGGCTAAGGGTCTTAACAAGGTCTTTACAAGGTCTTTACGAAACTGGCAAAACAAAACCCGTCTTATTAGGACGGGTTCTAGATAAATTTTGCAGCGCAAAGTAGGCGTTTAGGTAAAGGCAATCCCTGTTTCACGAATACATTTTACGAGAGGTTGGGATAAGCTTTTAGACAGGTTATTAGGCATAATTCAGAGTTCCGTGCCAGGACTGTTCTATTTTGAGGTGCCAACCTGAATTTCAAAATTACCCAGAGCCATTTGGATTTCAAAATTACCAAGAGCAGCTGTGCCCAGCATGACTGTGCCAATCGAGGTGCTGGTTGCTTTTGCTGTATAGGTCAGGGTTTCAGTACCGTTTGAAAATTGCACACTGATCGTAGTGTCAATTTCACCACTGGCATCGGCTGATGCTAGCAGGTCATCAAAAATGTCGGTGGTGACGCTGGGGCTCGAGCCACAGGAGCTGAGCAACAGGCTAATGAGGGTGACAAAAATAAAGGGGATGGGGCTTATCAATAGGCAAATCAAGGGTGGTGTCATTTTCAGAAACTTTTGGATTACCCAATAAGAACAGTTTTTAAGCCATGTTGAAAGCGTATTATAAAGAATAATTACTTAAAGATAAGTGCAAAAACGGGAATGGCGCGAGGCCATTCCCTAAGATTAAATAATGTGAGTTTGGTTTAGGGGCAGGTCGCGGCGTCGTACCAGACCATGTGGCTCAATTTGGGGCTGAGCAGAGATGAGGTTTTGAGGCAATCACGTAATTCGGCAGGTTGCAGGTTCTGACTGCTGTGATTGAGATAGAGGGCCGCCATAGCAGTCGCGACGGGGGCAGCAAAGGATGAGCCAGTAATGCCCAGGTTTTCAGGCTTGCTGCTTGCCTTAGGGTCACAGCGAAAACCAGTTGCAGTAGCTACGCAAAGGTTAGTGCCAGGAGAAAAAAGTTCAGCGTTTCGTGTGTTAAAGCCTGCAATTTGCCAGCTCCCATTCACAAAGCCCGTGGCTGCCACAGCCACAATATTGTCAAGGCTACCTGGGTTTTGGGTACCTGATGAATAGGCTGCCGGATAGTGGGCAGGGGCAAAAGGGCCATTGCCACTAGACGTAATAACGGTTATACCGGGTTCAACCAGCTCGAGGACACGCTCGAGTACTCTGTTAGACAGGGGGCCACCCAGGCTCATATTGATCACGTCTTTACCGCTGTTGTTTTGCGCTTCCACACTTATATCCAGCAGTGCTTTGATAGTTTCTGAACTGGGGCAGTTGCCACTGGCATCGCAAACGACCCGGTCTTCTATCTGAACATCTGGTGCCAGAACCCGAATGATTTCTGCCACATGGGTATCATGTCCTTCAAACAAAATGCCACCTGAAGCGTCGTAGCAGACAAAGACATCATTGGCGTCCACACCACTTCCTACAATAAAGACATTGACGCCTGCGCCAGTCACGCCAGAACTATGGGCAGCACTGGCATTGCTACTAAGCAGCAGGTTATTCGGGGCGAGCATAGTAAAGCCACTGCCACCTGCGCGGTCAAGCCACTGGCTTATCTGGTCGCAGCTAGGGTCAAGCGAACCTGAGCCCCGTGGGTCAAGGCCATTAACCACGTTTTTATCTAGCCACAAATTGGCATAGTCAAGAGAATTGCTTAACTGGTTCATCGCCTGAGCAGTGCCAAGATTGACTGAGCTAGCGGTCATGTAGCAAAGTCCTCCAGCTGAAGCGCCATCAACTTTGCTATAGCCTCTTGAAGTAACGGCATTTTCAAAAGCAGTGCAGTTAGAAGTTTGCGCCAGAAGAGTTATTTCGCCGGGCTCTACTGCGCCAAAAGGTCGGTAATTGCGGCGCAGGGTGGTGCTGCCAGCGTTTATCGTTAGCTTGACGGTGCCACGGTTGCTGTACTGATTAATCTGACTGTTTGTTAAGTTAGCCGTGTACTGCCCCAGGTTAACGGTATAGGGACTGGTGAAATTACTGAGATCAGGAAGTTTGGGCATTTCCGGTAAGATGAAAACCACACGACCTGCTCTTTGAAAGACAGGGGTAAGGGTTTGAACAGGACCTGCGTCTATCTGATACCTAAGGCTTACGGCAGGGCTTGCGGGGATGGCACTGCTGCTTACCTGTACCTGTTCTCCCCAGGCGACATTGGTGATGACGGTGGACTCGAGCGCGATAACTTCTTCTGGGCTGGCGCTGCTACAGGCAGCGAGAAATACAGCCAGGAGGATAAACAAAAGGTAGCTAAATAGTTTCTTGACGGTGCTGATTTGCTTAAGCATATCGTATCCTTTCCCTAATTATTTAGTATGGCAAAAGGGCGTTCCAATTGCGTTCCAGAAGAAAAATAGTCACCAAGTTTAAAAATTCCTTTTTCCATAGATTAAGCTTAAAAGAGAGGTCTTAACAAGGTCTTAACAGTCCTGTTAAGACCTTATAAAAGAGTTTTGGGTTTTAATTTACTCCTTTACTGATTTTAGTTCTGACTAGAAGAACTTCTAAAATCACGGCCTGGTTCTTGAAAATCAATAAAGGCCATAAGTAAATCTTTGCTTTTTTCCAGTTCGGTCATTTGTAAAAGGCAGGATAGCGCGTCTTTGACTTTATGCAGATGGCTCCTTCTGTCTTGCTGTTCGTAGAGCTCACCTAATTGTTTTAAGAAGCGTTGTGCTTTTCGCTGGTCATTGGCGAGTAGCGCGGTTTCAAAGTTTTTTTTAAGAATAGCCTCATAATCAGCCAGATAGAAGGTGTAGCTTTCTAAGTTGCCACTTTGCTCTAAAAGCTCGAGGGCAACTTCCATGCTGTCGATGTCATTGTCAAGAAAGGCCAGATTTGCCAGCGATTCGCCTTGAATCAAGTATTCTCCAGCCCGAACTGCATGATCCACCGATTCGGAAAAATGCTTTTTGGCCCTATCTGTTTCACCCTGGTGCAGGTAGACCATGCCCAGATTTTTAAGGAGGCGCGCAGAAAGCTCGAGGGGTTCGGTGTCCTGTAACAGGTCTAGCGCCTGTAAATAATAGCTTTTGGCAGTCTCCCAGTTTTCCCGGCGTTCCCAAAAGAGACCAAAATTATTAAGCAGGCGAGCTTCCATAAGGGAATCGCCGCCGAGCGTATGAAGCATTTCCAGGGCTTTACGGTAAGCCTGCTCTGCCTCACCAATAAGTTTGGGTAAGTCGGTTTTGCTTACTTCGGTACTAACCGTCATTTGGTCCAGTGCCAGTGCAAGGTTGCTCATGCTGCCGACGGCGCGGTGTTTTTCTCCGGCGGTAAAAAATAGGCTCGAGGCTTTGCGAAAGTGAGAGCTGGCCTGTTCTAATTCTTCATTGGACAGGGCCAGATAGCCCAGCGTATTGTTAGCGCTGGCTTTGGCCCAGAGCCAGTCAAGACCACTTTTCAGGGCTTCAGTGGCTGCCGTCTTGGCTTCTTCACTTTTACCTGTGCGCCAGTAGAGCACCGATAGCAGGGCTGTGACACCGGGCGTGTGCTTGCTTTGTTCCAGCATGTCCAGCAATTTGAGGGCTTCTTTAAAAAGCCCTTGGCGCTCGAGGGCGTAAGCCTCTAAAAAATAAAGTTCCGTTTCGGGTTCGGCCTCGAGGATGCTTTCAACCTGACGAACTTCTGCCAGAATCTCGGCGGCCCTGGAAAAGTCAAGGCTGGCAATCTGTTTTTTGGCTTCAGCCTCATAGGCTTTTCTGGCCCGTGCCAGATCACCCATACCACCAAAGCCCTGAGTTCGCTCAAAAATCCGGCTGTAGAGGCTATAAGCAGATGCTGCGGGAGTAGACCTGGTCAAAGCTAATAACAAGGGCATGCGCTCGGTTGGACGCTCACTCAGCCAGTCCCTGGCCAAATCCCCTGCCAGAATCTGAGTATCTGGGTCAATCAGACCATTTAAAATCAGTTCTTCTCGAGCTTCATCAAGTTCGGAGAGGGAGAGTTTGAGCGCATTTTTAACAATGGTTAAGTTGGACTCATCCTGTAAAGCTAAAGCTAGAAATACCTTTAAGGCAAGCTCAGAAAGCTCTTCGAGGTTGGCCTTGACAACCCGGTCTAGATGATTTTCAAGCTCGCTGCCTGTTGCCTTAAGAAGCTTGTTTAACCTGTTGAGCAGGCTGGGTTCAGGTTCGGGGGCATGTGCCAGATGATAAGCCTGTTCGGCAAGTCGTCTTGCTTCGAGTGGCGTAGCATCTTGTTGCTGCTCGGCAAGCTCGAGCAAGGCAAGCTGCGCTTTTGCTGCAAAATAGTCCTGTTTACTTAGAACCCAGTCATGAATTTCTGGACTAACTTCCAGTTTGCTTAGCTGCTGGGCCAGATCGTGCAAGAAAGCACCGCGGTAGAGCGCTACGGCTCCGGCAAAATCCTTCCGTTCAAGACAAGCTAGAAACTCGAGGGCGTCACAATCAACTATGCTGGGCAAAGGATCAAGCCCAGATTGATCTGGAAAAACCTCGGCGCCTTCTTTTTTAAACTGGGCTAGCACTACAGAAAGTTTGGCAAGTTTTTTCTGCAGGCTCTTTTTGGGGTCGCTTTCGTCATCTTGCCAGAACAGATTCGCCAAATGGCGACGTGTCTGTGGTCCCTCGAGGCATAGATAACTAAGCAGCAGGAGAGGTTTGGGTCTTGAAAAACTGCTGTTTTCAAGAGAAACCTTGCCCAGGACAGATAAGCGCATCGCTCTAGTTTAGCTTAATTTGGGGCCAGACCCTGGGTCAGATGCATCTAAATTGCCCGGAACTGTGTATAGCAAAGTAAAGACCGGGTACGAAATTGTCACTGCCTGTTGTCTATAATTCTTTGTAAGCTGCTGAGTATTGCCTATTGCTACTTACAAGGATAGGTGTTGTAGATAGGAAATAGGGAGTTTAGATTTCACCTTTGACTTTATGGATGCTCGACTTTGGAAGGAACCGATGAACATGAGACAAAAACAAGTTTGGAGAAAGAAACGAAATTTGCTTCTTTATTCCCTTTGTGTGGGAACATTACTTTTTGGTTGTGGTCCTGGAAACTCTGTTCCAACCAATGTTACTCAGGCCAGCGATATTATTACGCTGTTTAGTAGCAGTAGCAACTCGGTGCCACTTGGCGGAAACGTGACTTTAAACTGGGTAGCAAGACCTGTACAAGCAACCGCGTCTTTGACCTGTCGCCTTATCATAAAAACCAGCACAGCCAACTCTGAAGATGTGGTGGCCTGTGAAGCCAGTCTGGAGGTTTCTCCTATTGTTGATAGCCAGTATCAGCTTGTTGCTGTGCAGGGCACCGAGCAGTATCTGAGCGACATTCTTAGTATCACGGTGGAAAGCTCGGGGCAAAATCAGGCGCCTTATGTTTCTGGAGAAGAGTATGAACTGGCAAGAGGTACCAGGCTAAGTGTTTCGGCTGCTGATGGCGTCTTAAGCAATGATGTTGATGTCAATGGCGATAGTTTAAGTGCCAAGCTGGTTGAGGATGTGCTTTACGGTGAGCTTACTCTGTCGGCTGACGGTAGCTTTAGCTATCAGCACGATAATAGCAGCCATTTGCTTGACTTTTTTACCTATGTCGCAACCGATGGTAAAGAAGACTCGAGCACCGTAACCGTTATTCTGACCATTACTGAACCTTTACCCAAGCTAGGGACCCAGCCAGATAGCTATGAACTCATTGTGGGTACAACACTGCTTATTGATAAGGCGAGTGGCGTCTTAGCCAATGATGGTTTAGACAGCGATGTTACTGCGGAGCTTAGCAAGGACACTGCAAACGGCAAACTGACTCTAAATAAAGATGGCAGCTTTAGCTACAGCCATACGGGCAGTGCTGCCACTACCGATAGTTTTAGTTATATTGCTGTCAAGGGTTCGCAGCAATCAGAGCCAACTACTGTTAATCTGACCATAAAAGCCGAGCCGCAACCTGAGCCTGAACCCGAGCCCACGCCTGAGGTTTTAACCATTCCCATTAGAACAAGTGGTGATGATACTGAAGAGTATGATCTGGTTAGCCGCTCACCTGGTGAAATGTTCCCGGATAGTCCTGATCTTGATATAGGGAGTGATGGCGCGGGTGATAAACTCGTGGGTTTACGCTTTACCGATATTGGGCTCGAGCCCGGCACCAAAATTAAAGATGCCTATATTCAGTTTCAGGCTGACGAAAGTGACAGGTCAAATGGCTCGCCAAAGGTAGCAATCTATCTTATTGATGAGGCGAACGCGGCGCCCTTTAGTACCAGTAAACGAGGGCTCAGTTCACGCAAGTGGAAATTTATGTCAACCTGGGAACCCAAGTCCTGGCCAAAATTTAGCGAGCGCGGTGAAAGGCAACAACTGGACGTTACAAAACTGGTGCAAACTGCCCTGGATCACGCCGATTGGAAAAGCGGTAATGCCATTGCCATCGTACTAGACAACTACCGCGGCGGTCTGAGAGTCGCTGAGTCATTTGATGAAAATCCGAAGGGAGCTGCCAGTCTGGTGATTACCACCAGATAAGGCTCATAAAAGCTGTCTGAGTTCTCATAAACCTGGCCCAAGTGGTTTACACTAGAGTATCCCTTTGTGTATTACGTCATTGTATACTTGACCGCTTGGAAGGATGGGTTATAGGTGAGAGGCAATCGTTTTGCTCGAGTCCTGAGTATAGTCTTTTTGCTGGTAGTGCTGGGTTCCTGTTCCAGACAGGTTCCTGATCCCGGCAATGTCAATGAGTTTGAAGGCATAAGCCAATTTGAAATTAGCCCGCTAAGTATAGAGGCAGGTCAGGAAATCAGCCTTACCTGGAAGGCCACAGCTCGAGTCGTGGCAGATCAGATATTAAGTTGCCAGCTAGTCATTAAAACGGTCAGTGAAGAAAGCAGTACCGAAGTGGCCTGTGAAACGACTATGACGCTGATGCCGCTTGGTGAAACAAGCTATCAACTGCTGGCTAAGCAGGGTGAGCAAGGCTGGCAGAGTGATGTCATTACGGTAGCCGTAAGCGTACCCAGTCAAAATGTAGCGCCTTTTGTAGAAGGGGATGAATACAGGCTGAGTAAGGGCTCGAGCCTTGTTGTTTCTGCTGATAAGGGAATTCTGATCAATGATAGCGATGTCAATGGTGACAAGCTTAGCGCCAAACTGATTGATGATGTGCGTTTTGGCACCCTTGAATTGGCAGCAGATGGCTCCTTTCGTTATACCAACACCGGGGGCACAAACCTTGACTTTTTTAACTATGTTGCCAGTGATGGTGAGTTAGATTCGCCTACAGTCACGGTTCTTTTACGTTTACTCGAGCCGCCACCAACTGAGCCAGATGCTTACTCAGCTACAGCAGGTCAAACTCTGACCGTTGATGTCAAACAGGGTGTTCTGGCCAATGACGGTCTAAGCGTGGATTATATTGCCCAGTTAAGAGACCTTCCCCTTAACGGCACGGTGCAACTAAACCCTGATGGCAGTTTTAGTTATACGCCGGGTACAAATTCTGAACTTGAGGATAGCTTTAGCTATGTTGCCTTCAACGGGGAATTTAGCTCTTATCCAACACGGGTGAGTATTACAATTATTCGCTAAAATAACAGAAAAAGGCTCCTGCGATCATTGCGTTCAGGAGCCTTTTTTTAGTAACGTTTAAAGTGAGGGATTACCTCGAGCTTGTTTCAACAATCTCGCCTGTGGCGATATTAACAACCGCATAAAAGAGCTGTTCTGTACCCCCAAACTCCACGCCCCAAAGGTCTTCTTTTAAAGGTTCAGCGTAGGTGTGCCAGTTGTCTACGCCGCTCAGCGCCGCATCAATACCTTCGGCACTATACGCTAACTCTATAGCCTGATTGCGCTCTAAATCTTCCTGCTCTTCGGCGCTAAAGGCATAGGGGTCATAGATCTCCGATACGTAAAATTGATCGTCATATTCATCAAAAGTCATGGCGAAAGCTTCAATATTGCGACCAAACCAGGCTTCCCAGTGCGTCTCCCATTTGTTATAGCTAATGTCATAATCCCAGGTTTCCGGGTCGCCTAAAAGTGCCAACACTTCGGCGTCACTAAAGATGAGCTTTTCGATTTTTTCTCTGCCGACCGCATATGCCTCCGGGCTTAAGTCCTGCACTAAAAAGACGTCATAGAGCTGGTCTGTGGCAAAATCGATATGAGCATTGCCAATCCAGTCTTCACCATCATAAAAGTCAACATGCCACTGGGTTTCGCTATCAGCATAAGCGTAAGATGACCAGTTGGGATATTGCTCTAGAAAGTCAGTCAAAGCTTCATCATAAATGACTCGAATAATGGCATCCTGAGCGCCGGGCTCGAGTTCAAAAAAGTCACTGCTGCTCAAAAAGCCTTCGTTAAAAGCCCATGAAAAACTTAAACATGTGAGTAGGCCACTAAGAAACAAGCCAAAGCCAAATGATTTTGACGTCATAACCTTCCTTTCACTTTCCACTGCCCTTAAGCTCGAGACCTGACCAGGCCAAGAGGCGTAAAGCTATGTTTTGGAAAAATCTGATCAATGGCTGGGTTAAGTAAGCGCCCCTGCACTATTTCGGCCAAAACATCACGGTAATCGGTGGTTATAGCCAAATCGCCATCATCCAGCGCATCAGAACTTAAGCCCGGCCAATCACAAAAGACCTGACCACCAGCAATACCGCCGCCCATGGCAAACATGACATTTCCATGTCCATGATCGGTGCCGCTACTGCCGTTTTCCTCGACTCGGCGACCAAACTCGCTCATCGTGACTACACTTATCCTTTGCATATAGCCGCTTAGGTCGGTATAAAACGCATAAAGCCCTTGCGAAAGTTCGGTGAGTAGCGTGTTAAATTCGCCGTCTAAGGTTCCCTGACCTTCATGGGTGTCCCAGCCGCCCAGATCAACACTGGCAACCTCGAGCCCCACATCGGCCTTTATAAGCTGGGCAATTTGTTTTAGTCCCAGGCCAAATTCGCTGTCCGGATAGCTTGCTCCCCCCGAGGGCTCATAATTTAGGGCATTTAAATCTTGCAAAAGCTCTACGGTTTCAAAGACCAGCTTAGCCTGTGCGCCTAAAGGGTCGAGCGGTGCCTCGGTGTGATAGAGAGAAGAGAGGGACTGCTGTAAGCGTGTCACTTCGCTTTCGCGACCTTTATAGTGAAAATCAGCGATGGATTTTAAAGCCAGAGGTGTGACCGGACCCCGCAGAGACTGTGCCACCATAGTCCCCATACCAACGGCTCTAAAAGGTGACTGATTTTGCCAGGCTGCACTTTTTAAGTGGCGGCCCAGCCAGCCCGTACCAATGTTTTTTTCGCCGGGTGTGCCGTACTCCATGTACTGCATGGCGTCAAAGTGGGACCGGCTGTCATCGGGTGAGCCCGTCGCATGAATGATGGCAAAGCTGCCCTCGTCATAGAGTTCTTTTAAGGGAGTCATTGCCGGATGCAGGCCAAAACGGCCATCTAAATCGGTCAGTGCTGCTTCGCTTACACTGAGGTTTGGGCGCCTATCATAGTAGAGGCCACCCTCAAAATAGGGCACAACTGCACTAAGACCGTCCATACCACCGCGCAAAAAAATATTTACCAGGACATCACCAGGAGCTTTGTTAAGCCCTTCCGCAAAGGCAAGATTGGGCATCCAGCTGGGAAAGAGGGCACGACTGGCACCCAAGATACTAAGGCTCGAGGCTGATTTTAAAAACTGTCTGCGACCTAGTTGCATACAAACTCCTTGGTTTAGCGCCACTGAAACTGGGGCGATGAAAGCATAAGACTGTAAAGACTGGCGAGCTTGCGTCCTCTAAGAGCGAGCGTTACAGGTTCATCTGGGCCAGCCCCATCGGAAGCAAATTGGATAAAAGGTTCCAGGCTCTCTGGACCCAAGTCAGCGCCAAAGACCTGCTCACTTAGTTTTGCGACTAAGTCACCTACGTTAGTTGCATCAGGGATTTTTTCGTGAAGACTGACTTTTAGTGCCCAGCCCTCCGAGGGTTCACTGTAGGCGTCATGGCTGAGTTTGGTGGCGAGATTCCAGCGGGCCAGGAGGCCACCCGTGCTTAACCACGCTCCTGCTACATCAGGGTAGCCATTGGGCGGTTCCCAGGCATAAGGGGGTTGCCCTAGGTGCTCGAGCGTTTCCTGCAATTGCCACCAGTCATGAAACTCAGTTCCGGTAGCGCGACTTGCGGCAATAAAAAAATCCAGGGGGCGGCGCAGTTTTTGCCCGCTTGACGCATTAAATGCTTCCGATAAAAAGAGGGTTCTTAAAACAGCTGCGATGTCACCCTGGCTTATTTCCCAAACCGAAATAAGATGGTTTACAAGCTCTGCTGGAGGAGCGTCCGAGACAAATTTCTGACATAATTTGCTGCATATAAAGCGAGCAGTACTTGGGTGATTCGCTAAGATACTCAGCACGTGCAGCCCATCTTCGATACCGCGGCCGGCAGGCAGCGTATGACCCAGAATAGTTTTTTCCCCGTCATCGTGGTCTTCAGCCCGAAAGTAAAAACCATCCTCACTGCGGTCGTGAATGGTCCAGCCTGTAAACGCTCTGGCAATCTCTTTAACATCTGTTTCTGTGTAACCCCCATCTACCCCCAGGCTATGAAGCTCTAAAAGCTCTCTGGCGTAGTTTTCATTGGGGTGTTCCTTGCTGCTGTAGGCATTATCCAGATAAACCAGCATGGCATGGCTTTTGGCACTAACCTTAAGCAGATCGCGGAATTTGCCAAAACTGTGCTGGCGCAGGTTGCGGTGCAAAAGAACCAGTTCGGCATTATTATCAAAGGAAAAGGGTACATTAAAATGATCAGTCCAGAACTCGAGGGTTCTTTCTAAGAGCTGCTTTTTGCCATAAATAGCTCTGATCAAAAAGCCTTCTATAATGCCTCTATAGGCTCTGTCCTGCGGATTTTTGAGCGAGTAGATGGTTTTGCGGTCCATATTCAGTAAAGGGTGAAGGCTCAGGCGCTGCTCCGCTTCGTCATCAGCAAGGGAAGCAGGAAAAAGCTGCTCATCTAGATAGGCTTCTTTACCTAGTTCACTTAACCTTTGTACATCCTCTGGTTTTGCACCATAGCTAATGCGGTTAAGAAAATGCAGATCAGCATTGCAGCTTGGCGGCTCGGTCTCCTGAGCCAAACCAAGACCCAGCAAACCCAAACTGCCTAAGCTTAAAAAGTCACGGCGAGATAAACGCATCTGACTCCTTTCAGTGACACCTTAGACTTCAGGCTAGCCAGAATAGGTTTAAAAAGCCAGTAGAAAATGATGAGTGGTTAAATTAACAGGATAAGCGGTTGCTTTGCCTGGATAGGTGTTTGCTTCATAGGCAAGGTAAAAGTGCAGTAGCTCAATAAAAAGAATACGTGAGTTTCGATGGCCTCTTTGCAACTATATATCAAAACGGTAGTTAGGACCTGATGATATTAGGGGTAATTGTTCGGGTGCGTTCTTGCATTTCATCAACCTATATGTTTTTATCTATATACTTATATTAAGTTATCTCATGTGCACGTTTGGAGAGATATATGTCAGTAAAGTATGGCCTACTTGGAATTTTGGCGCGTAAACCGCAACACGGTTACGAGTTAAAACGAAGTTTTGAGCAGATAACGGGAGGTTTTTGGGAACTGAATTATGGGCAGATTTACCAGACTCTGGACAGGCTCGAGCAAGATGGCTTTGTTACCTTTAGTATTGAGCAAGAAGATAACGTACCTGACAAAAAAGTTTATGAAATTACCCAGTCCGGTCGTTCAGCGCTAAGCGATTGGCTGGAACAACCTGACCCCAAACCCAGACCTCTGCGCGATGAGCTGTTTATCCGTTTGGCAGTTATGTCACCCTACGATGTTGAGCCTATCCTTGATTTATTGGGCGCACACTATGATCTCTACATGAAAAAAATGGCACAACTAACCAGGGCCAAGCAACAGCTTAAGTCCAGGCCAGAAGCACCAAAAACCGAAGCAGAACTGCTGGTGGAAGATTTGCTGATTGATGTAGGCTTGTTTCACGCTGAGGCCGATATCAGGTGGCTCGAGCATTGTGAGGCAAAACTAAAAGCCTTCGCAGCAAAGGCGAAGAATTAAAGGTAGTATCTTTCAACTAATTAAAGGTAGTATCTTTAAGATCATTAGAGGTAGTATCTTTAACATAGTAAAGGTAGTATCTTTAACATAGTAGAAGTATTCGCTTTGCAAATCAGGCTTTTTCTCTTAAGCTTAAAGATGCTTTAAAACTTGACGCGAATATCTGAAAATCTAAGAGCACTGTCCAGTAATGTGAACGAACTTAATAGTAAAGGTACCTCAAGATAAGCTAGATTGGAGAGCATGACCCCTTTTTTAGCAGTGGATGAGCTGAAAAAACACTATCCGAAGGCTGGACGAGAGCGTCCGGTACTTGATGGGATAAGCTTCTATGCTGAAAAAGGCGAGTTTCTGGCTTTTCGAGGTCCAAGTGGCTCGGGAAAGACCACATTGCTGCGTTTAATCAGTGGTATTGAGCAGGCCAGCTCGGGGTTTATACGCATTGGTTCAAGCTTTTTACATGCCCTTGATGATAATCAGCGAGCGCAGTTTCGCCAACGGCATATTGGTTTTGCCTTTCAACTGTTTGATCTTCTGGATGATTTGACGGTGGCTGAAAATGTTGCCTTGCCACTTATCCTGGCAGGACAGGGAAGAAAAAGCGCTCTAAAGGAAGCTGAAGGCATGCTCGAGCGCTTCGCGATTTTGAATCTGGCCAGGGCGATGCCAGAAACTCTCTCGGGTGGTGAAATGCAGCGAGTATCGCTTGGCAGAGCCCTGATTCATAAACCTGATTTGCTGCTGGCTGATGAGCCAACGGGCAGTCTTGATACTTTTGATGCCGAGCAAGCCCTGAACTTATTAGCAGAAACCCGTGAAGGAACGGGTCTTACCATCTTGCTGGTAACCCACAGTGCCAGAGCTGCTGCTTATGCCGACAGAGTTTTGACTCTTAAAGAAGGCCGCCTGGTTTATAACAAGGCAGGAGCTCTTTATGCCTGACCTGCTCTTTTTAAGCTGGCGCTACTGGCGTAAGCGGCCGAGTCTGGTACTCAGTATGCTATTTGGTCTTTTGCTCATTATGGCTTTTGCACCTACTCTGGTAACAGCCGCCTGGCAATTAGGCTTGAGAAGTAATGCCTTTGACAGCATCAATGCCGATATACGCCTGGTTGCTCTCTCAAAAGAAGGCAGTTTGCCCATTGGCTCGCGCTTACCCGCCTATGTAAAGGCACAAAGTTCGGTACTGGTGCGTGACAGTGTTTTGCTTAATGACGAAAAGCAAGAAAGCGTTAAAGTGATAGGGGTTGAACCGCAGCTTTATAACTTTCAGAGTGACCTGCTGGCGGGCCGTTTTTTGAGTGATTATGATGGGCGTTCGCTGGTTATATCAGAAGCTCTGGCAAGCAGTCTGAAGCTCGAGCTTCTTGACACGGTGCAGCTCACCAGTGCTCAGGGGTTCAGGACTTACCGTGTTATTGGCATTAGTAATGAAAGAACGAGCCAGATTTTTATGCCGCTTGATGAGGCGAGGCTGGCTTTTAGTTCGGGGCAGCTTCTGGCGAACTGGTTTGACCTCGAGCTGAATGCGGGAAGCAATGTGGCAGAGGTTGCGCGGCAACTGACCACGCTGTTCGAGCAAGAACTGACGGTTTTAAGCTCCGATAGTTTAAAACAGCAGCCTAGCTACACAGCGCAAGGGCTCGAGCTTTTCTTACTTGCCCTTGCCTTACTGACTACCCTTGCTGCGCTGTATTTACTCTTTAGTAACCTCTCTCTAATGAAGCTCGAGCGGCGAAAAGAGCTGGCTGTTTTAGGTGCACTTGGTCTGGCACCTCAGCGAGCCAGGCAGCTTTTGTATGCTGAGTTTTTGCTCCTTTGTGTGCTTGCTGCGCTCCTAAGTTTGCCGCTCGTAAAAGGGCTCGAGCACAGTCTGAGCATTCTGGCAAGCTCGCATGTTTTTTCTTTAAGGGTGACAGAGTTTCAGCTTTCTCTACCTCGTTTTCTTCTGGTTGCGGCCGAGTTTTTTCTGGTTCTGCAAGTTATCTGGTACCTGGCTTTAACCTTTCCGAGCAATGTAGCGAACTCTCGCCCCAATCACAAACCTTCACGCACAGGCTTTGAGCTTCCTGGTAGTGTCTGGTTGTCGGGGCGTTTCTTTCAGCTTTTCCGTCAGCAAGATGCTCTGGCTTTTGCTTTTCTGGTTCTAAGCCTGGCCACAGTCAGTGCGCTTTTTGGCTTAACTGGCAGCTATCAGGTTTCACTTAAAGCTTTAAAAGAACGCAGTGAGACCTGGGATTTGCTGGTTTACCAGCGTGACCCGGTGACGGGTATTAGTGTGCCTCTCGAGGCTCGAGCCGGTGACCTGCTCAGACAAATTGGCGGCGTTGCCGAGGTTGCCAGTGATACGCAGATGACCCTGAGGCAGGCCAATCTAAGCGCAAATTTGCTGGTTTCTGATGC